>JBATJK010000026.1:0-12494 GCA_049668445.1 Gemmatimonadota bacterium | reverse complement strand
GCTCTCCGTGCGCAGTCTGCAGGAACGCACCGAAGTCCCCGGGGTCGCCGTTCCGCAGCAGCCCTGAGGAACCGACCGGCCTCACCGCTGGTTCAGCGATGGGATGAACGACATCACGCACAGTCCTCGACAACTGGCAGGTTCCTGGGTCGCCCTCCTGGCCGCCGCGGTGGCGTGTCTCTCGGCGTGTGGCGAGGGCTCGGAGGGAACCGGCCAACCGGCCGCCGAGCACCGTATGGCCGGGGCCGTATCCTTGGAGCTCCACCCCCAGCCGGACGATCGCTCCTTCGAAACTCTCCAGGACTTCGTCGATGGGTACTGGGCGCGGATGGTCCCGCCACAGGGAGACCCCCCGGAATCCTGGTCTGACCTGGAGGCCTCTCTCCAGCCGGAAGACTGTGCCACATGCCACCCCGCTCAATACGAGGACTGGCGGACGACGGTTCACTCCGGCGCCTACTCGCCCGGGCTGTCAGGACAGTTGGTGAACTGGGAACAGGCATCGTTCGGCACTGTGCAGAGCTGCCTGGTGTGCCACGCACCACTCTCGGAGCAGAGCGCCCGCCTGCCGAGTGGCGAGGAATGGCTCCCCAACCCCGCGTACGACCAGGCCCTGCGGGACCACGGGGTCGTGTGCGCGTCCTGCCACGTGCGCGGCAACCGAAGGCACGGTCCGCCGAGGAGGGACGGGTCGGTGGATCCGTCACCCGAGGGTTCGCCGCACGGAGGGGTATCACGGACTGAGTTCTTCGAGGATTCCCGATTCTGCGCCGGCTGCCACCAGTTCGGCCCCGGGGGCGCGGCGCCGAACGGCAAGCCGCTCGAGAACACCTTCGCCGAGTGGGCGGACAGCCGCTACGCCGAAGAGGGAGTCTCCTGTCAGTCGTGCCATATGCCCGACCGGCAACACCTGTGGCGGGGCATTCACGATCCCGGGATGGTTCGTTCCGGGATCACGATCGAGTGGCTGACGGAGCCGACTGCAACGCGCGACGCAGGCCTTCGTATCACCAATACCGGCACGGGACACCGCTTCCCCACGTACGCCACGCCGTTGATTCTCGTGCGCATCCTGTTGCTGGACGAAGATCGTGAGGCGATCGACGGAACGATGGTGCAGCATGAGATCGCGCGACGAATCGCCTACCAGGGCGGGGCCTGGGTGGAGCTTTCCGACACGCGGTTGGCCCCGGACAGTGCCGTCATCGTCTCCGTCCCGTTTGCCGAGGGAGCGCGGCACGCCCGGGCGGAGATCTCGGTCCAGCCGGACGCGTTCTATCGGGAGGTGTTCGAGATGCTGCTGGCAGGCATGCTCAGCGATACATCCAGCACGCTCCTCAGTGAGGCGCGTCGCCGGGCAGACTCCAGCCCATACATCCTCTTCGATGAGATCGTTCCGCTGACCCAATAAATCAGGCGGGAAGCTCGACCACGAAGGTGCTGCCGCTACCCCTTCCTTCGGATTCCGCCCGGATCCGGCCCCCGTGCATTTCCACGATTCGCCTGGCCATGGCCAGTCCCACGCCGGTCCCGAGGCCCCTCGGGTCCAGGCGGCGGAACACGTCGAACACGCGCTCCAGGTCCGGCGGATCAATGCCGATTCCGTTGTCACGGACGAAGATCACGTGCTTACCGGCCCGCGGTGCCGTTCCGATTTCGAGGTGCGGTTCGGGCTGGTCGCCCATGTAGGTGACCGCGTTCTCGACCAGGATCCGGAGGAGTTGAAGCAGGCGAATTCGGTCGCCAAAGACCCGCGGCAGGTCTCCGATCTCCACGCTGACCTCGCGTGACCGGATGCGGCTGGCGCACAGATCCAACGCTTCCGCCGCCAGCTCGCCCAGATAGACGGTCTCCAGCGTCTCAGGCAGGTGACCGATGCGCGCCAGCTCCTCCAGGCTCTCGAGCATGTCCCGCAGGTGGACGACGGCCCGGTGTGCTCTATGCACGTCGGCGTCGAGACCGGGGTCGCTGTCATCGAGACGGGAGTCCAGGCGCATGAGACCCGCCGCGACCGCGGCCAGCGGGTCCTCGAGCTCCTGCGACACGGACGCGGCCATGCGTTCCAGCTCTTCGTTCGTCGCCTCGAGCTCCGAGATCAAGCGGGCGCGGTCCAGCTCCGCCTGTCGCCGTGCCGTGATATCGCGGACCCCACCGACCGCGTTTATGGCGCCGTTCCCTGCCTCCAACGGACGCGCATAGTCGCGGACCCAGCGGACCTCGCCGCTTCGCGTGACGATCCGGTATTCGGCTACATCCGTTCTGCCCTTGAGCAGCGCGGCCATGTGCGATTGAAGTCCGGCCCTGTCATCGGGATGTACCAGACCGAACCACCCGACTCGAGCATCGAGATCGGAAGGCCTGTATCCGACGACTCGGGCCGTGTCCATGTTCGTCCACAGCAGTTCGGCTTCGCCGTCCGGCGGGACGCGCAGCGAGTAGGCCCAGTCCGCGACGACTTCCGCTATCGCCCTGTAGCGCTCCTCGGCCTTGCGGAGATCGTCGATCGCGCCCGCGGATTCGAAATCCGCGACCGGCGCAGCGGCTGACTCGGTCTGTTGTGTAGTCGGTTGCTTCATCAGACGACACCGGGCTGGAAAGTCTGGCCTGGTCGCGATACCCACTTCGGAAGGCGGAGCCGGGGCGCGACCACCCGCGTGCCATACGAGCAAGATTGAAACCGAAATCGGTGTGGAAAGCCTGAGGAGTGTGCCGCACCGAGGTGATCGGCTCTCATGCCCGGCGCGACATGGACGGTGCCCAACTCACTAATACGTTTCGGCTGATACGGTTACACTGACGACCGGGTACGTGTCCGTATGGTCAGCAGGTATGCTCGCGGCCTGGCGAATGAGTCCGAAAGAGGTGTCTTCCTGGCCCCCGTCCTTGTCGCGCCATCGTCATTTTGGCCCAAAAACGGACACTGGATCGCGCGCCTCTGAGACCGACGCTTGTGAGATCCGACGTACCCGACTACGGTCCGTCCATGGTCAACCGTCCGTCTTTCGATCGCCTGTACGGCCTTCCGGCCCTGGCGACGGGGCTCGTTCTGCTCGGGGTACCCGGAGACGCCGGTGCCCAGCAGTCTGCCCGACTGGAGCTCGCCGGGACACGGGGCGACTGGCTGGAATACAACCATCGCAACGACCTGGTGGTGGACCTGCCCCCCGATCTCGGCGGCCCGGCGACCACGCGCACGACCATCCGGCTGCGTCACGTCGTGGAGTCGGCTTCGGCAGATGTGATCGCCTACGTCACCACTCTCGAGGAGGTCTCTCTCGAAGTGCGCCCGACTCCGGCCGAGCTTCCTGATCTCAGTGGTATCCAGGGACTTCAGTTCCACCACACGGCCAGCCGGGCCGGACGGACCCTCAGCCTCCGCCTGGCGGGAGAGTCGTCAGAAGCAGGGCCGGGTTTGATCGAACAGGTGGAAAGCTGGCTCGGTCGGCTGGGCTTTCCCCTGCTACCGGAAGGCGCGGTCGAGGTCGGAGACGAATGGTCCGAGACCGTGCCTGTCCCGGCAATGGCGCTCGGGCTGGCGGTAGATTACGACGTGGTACAGACACGCACGGTTCGTTTGACCGAAGTGCGGTCGGCGGGCAGTTCGACCGTGGCGTTTCTTTCGGTTACCACGACCTGGGAGCCTTCCCCGGACCCGGGCGGGACCGGTGGGGGAGTAGCATCGCTGCGAGGCTCGGCCGAGCAACTGGTGCGGTTCGATACGCGGCTCGGCCGGTTTCTGGGGAGCACCGGGACGAGCGAACTGGAACTCGTGCTGACGCCGGAAGGCAGGGCTCAATACGTAGCCGTATCCGCATCGGGCCGTCAGATCACCGGCTTGACGGCCTCGAGCGATTCCGGGTCCGACCTCAGGGAATGACGCGGCCGCTCAGCTCGAGAAGTCTCTCGCCACGAACCGCCGCCGCTTCCGCATCTTCCGGCCGTTCGAGGTAGTCCAACGCGGCGGCCAGGGCGATGTGGGCGATGTAGTACTGCGCCGGGATGCTCGCCCGCGTGGAAGGCTCGGGCCAGAGCTTCCAATCGAACAGGTAGTCCAGGCGGAAGACATCCCACAGCAGGTGCTCGGTCCGCTCGACGTCTACCCACCGGATGACGAACTGCGGGTCCAGCAGGACGATGTTCTCGGTGGGCTCGATATCTTCGACCAGCTTGTGCGCGAGTCCGTGCCGGATCAGGTGCGCGCCGAGATTCCACTGCTCGTATACCGGTGGCGCCGTGGCGGCGAAGTAGATCGGCCGGTCTCCCAGGGACTCCTGTACGATGAACCAGACCAGGAAGTCCGGGTGCATCAGGAACGTCTCCCGGTCGAACTGCACCGTGATGTTCGGCGTGAACTGGACGGTCGTGCCCGCGGGAATCGGCTGATAGATCGGGAGGGAGTCGATTCTCGCGTCCGAGAGCGAGTGAATGGCTCGCTGCGGCGGCGTGATGTCCCAGTCACGATACAGGTCGATCGCGTTCTCCCGGTCGAACGGCCTCTGGCAGGTGACCACGGTGGGCGTGGCAAGCGGATCGACGCCCTCCGGGCACGGAGCCGTCAGGTCCCGCAGCTGCTTCGGATACCACTTCGTGCCGAGATACGAGTGGACGATCACGGTCACATCGCGCCGGATTCCCTCCACTTCCTGCAGATACCACAGAGGGAACGTGTCGTTGTCTCCGTTGGTGAACACGACCCCGTACGGCTCTATCGACTGCAGGATGTTCCAGGCCCAGTCCCGCGCTGAGTAGTCGCCCCGTCGGTCGGCGAGGGCAAAATTGAAGATCAGCGGCAGAAACGCGATGCTGAGGATCGGTGACGCGAGGCGGAGGCCCCGAGTCGGATCACCTGGGGCAGCGAAGCGGTTTCCGATCCACTTCCATACGGTCGCGATCCCCATTCCGGCGTACAGTCCCCACACGTTGAAGCTGAACACATAAAAGTAGTCGCGTTCCCTCACTTCGCGGCGATCCAGCGGGATGTCACCGTACGTACTGTATCCGTACTTGAAGTTCAGGTAGAAGATCAGAAGAACCGTGATCGTGGCCAGGAACGTGGCGAAGTAGACGAAGCTGTCCATGTCGCCGCGAGCGTGGCGCACAAGGCCGACGATCCCGAAGGCCAGGAACAGCATCGTGACCAGTCCACGGACCCCGATCGGGAGCGTTCGCGCCCACTGCCAGTCGAAATACTGCCAGAACATCGCGAACTGGGCCTTTCGCGGAGATTGCTCTTCGGCCCAGGGCGGCTTCTGGTACTGCTCACGCGCGATCGAGGCTGCAAGCTTCTCGCACTGAACGGCCAACTTCTTCTCACCGAATCCCGTTTCGTACTGCTTCGGGATCACCGCGTCGATGATCCGGTTGCTCGGCGACCCGTCCTCCCCGATCACCACGCACTCAGGATCCGCCTCGTCGATGATCGGGTTCTGGGCCGAGCGAATGGGCACGAACAGAAGCTGGACCGAGAAACCGATGAGCAGAAACACGGTGCCCGCCACCGCGACCCGCGGAGACAATACGACGGCCACTACGGCGAGCACTCCCGTATACAGCCACAGGCGTGGCAAGGGCCAACCGAGTCCCTGGAGCGCCGCACCAAGGGCCACACCGACCACGAGTCCACCCGCCACGATCGCAATGGACTTCCAGTTCAGCAGGCGGCCGTGGTTGTGCCAGAACACGAACACGGCCAGGGCCGGCAATGGAAGAAGCGACATCTGGTGGTTCGTCGATCCAAGGCCGAGCAGGAACGCGATCAGCACCATCAGCCGGTCGCCGCGATACGTGTCGCTGTGGTCCTCCCACAGCATCGCCAGATACGAGATCGCGGCCACGAACATGAGCGAGACCGTGTACACCTTCTCATTCACGTTCGACTGGGCCCACACCGTGTACGCGGTTCCGCTCACGAGGACGGCGCAGAATGCGGCCATCAACGCGACGGCCCGATTCTCGGTGAAGTGGGCCCATATCCGCATCACCGCGAGGAACCAGAACACGGCGGCAACGGCGGAGACCGTGGCGCTCAGCAGGTTGATCCGGGTGGCGACCTCCAGGCCGGTCCAGCCCGTGAGCAGCAGCCATCCCTTTCCGAACAGGACGAAGAACGGGTTCCCCGGGGGGTGCGGCAGACCGAGGATGTGCGCTGTCGCAATGTACTCAGACGTGTCCCAGAAGGCCGTCGACGGCCCCAGGGTGAAGACGTACAGCAGCCAGATCGCGAAGCCCGACAGGACGGCCCACGCCCAGACTGGAAGCCGTCCGACCTTTTCTCTCTCGATACCTATCATTCGCCTGCCAGCAATCCGTATTCGTCAGGGTGGCACGCGGCGGAAATGCCGCTCATGCGCCGCCTCTCGCTGTATCGTGAAGGCCGGGAAGCTAACCCGGAGTGAGGCTCATGGCCAAACTCGCGCGGAAACCACGTGCACGCTTCCATCCCGGACGTTCACTTCGCCGAGATCGATCAGCCGTGTGTCCCCCTGACCGGTCTCGACCTCCAACGTCAGGGGATGCACGCCGGGAGGCAGACGAAGACGAACCACGGACAGCTCGTCAGGCAGCAGGTGCCAGGAGCGCGTGTCGGCACGCTCGAACAGCGCGGCGGCAGCGTTGGCGGTGAGGAACGCGATCTCGCCGAGGATCTCGTTCTTCTTGTCCACTTCCTTCTCGATTCCCCGGGCCAGCTCGTATTTCAGGGCTGTTCGCGCCACCGCCTTGATCAGTATCCCGCCGAGCTTGTCTTCGAACTCATCGGTGACCGCGGCGGAGACGGATCCCCGCATTCCCGGCTGCATAACGGTGGGAGTCGGACCCGGTGAAGCGGGCGTACCGTTTGGAGCGTCTGCTGCCTCGTTCCCGCCGGGGAGGACCCCGGCGCCGAGGTCGTCCGGCGTGGTGGTGGGCGTCTCTGGCCCCGAGTCCAGCGCCGCCATCTGCAAAGGTCTGGCATCCGCGGCAATCGACAGTCCGAGCACCGGCAGATCCGTCGGAAGACCGGAAGACGTCATCTCCGGCCAGGCGACCCGCATCAGGTACAGGTCGCGGACGGGATCCGAGTGTTTGCTCTTCGCGGTGCCTGGAACGATGCACTTCCCGCCCGAGTTACCCCGCCAGTCGGTACCGGACTCGGCGAGAATCTCCGAGAAGTCGTAGCGGCCCTGAAACGCTCTCGACGCGACGCATGACGCCGCCGCGAAGCGAACGTCGGAGTTCGAGTCGTGGAGCGCGTCCGCCTCGACCGGGAACAGGGGCACGTTCAGAGATCGCTCCACTCTGTGCGCCACGAACCCATGCTCGAGGAGGACCACCACATCACCTCCCCGCTCAGGGGGCTGGTGGGGCGGCTCTACCAGGCTGTCCGGGACAGCGGGCGCCTCTCCACTGTCCGAGGGGACCGTCAACTGGAGGTCGTCCGGCAAGGCAGGATCAGGGTCGTCGTCTTCGACGGTCGGCAGCCCCATCGCGGCGACCACGTCCAGCTCCTCGTTCTCCAGGCTGTCCTCGACTGTCTCGATGCTGTCAGCGGCGGCACCCTGACCCGCGCCCCCGGCCAGCTCCGCCATGATCGAATCGAGGGCCGTGTCGAAGTCCTGCTTCGGCTGCGGAGGGTTCTCCTCGACCCAGTCCTCTCCATACAGGTCGAGAAAGCGCGGCTGAAGCGGCGAGTCGCCGATCGTTTCAGCCGGCGACCATACGTGTCGGTACGCGACCGCGGCATCGTTGCGGTTTCCCGAGGCCTCGAACACCGAGCCGGCGAAGTAGCGGAGCAGTTCCCGCATCGTCACCTCATCCGGTTCCAGGTCGTCCTCTTCGCCCAGCTCGAGGAGTCGACTCAGGCGGCGTGCCTCTACGGCAGCCTCTTCCGGGTCGCCCAGGGCCAGGTAGTTCAGCGCGCCGTAGTAGTTCACCATCAGGCGCTCGGTATCGCTCGGAAGCCACGCCAGTGCCCGATCGCTGGTTACGATCGAGAGCAGCGCCAGTGAAACGCTCCTGGTATAGCGATCGTCGATGATCGCCTCGGCACGCTGGAGCACCTCGTTGCTCTCCTCGTACTGACCGGCGTAGTGAAGGAGAAGTCCACGGTGCATCAGGCGCAGGAGTTCATCTCCTATGTCGCCGCGGTCATCCGGATCGGTGAGGTCGAGAGCCTCGACGAAGGCCTCGTCCCGGGCCAGCTGGCGCAGATCGGTGTCGTGCATCGACCGACCTTCCGGACCGGTCTTGTGCGACGCCATGAGGTGACAACCCGAAAGAAGGAGCGCCGCCAGCACCGCCAACCCGGGCGGAAGCTGGCGGCGCCGGAAGATCCGAGACCCGCGTCGGGGCCAATCGTGATCTCCGTTGGTCGCCATTACTGCGGTACCTGTCGCTCCAGGATCAGGATGCGCTGCTGGGCCAGGGCGATCGCTTCCGCCATCCGGGCCGCCGCCTCACCCCGTGCTTCGATGGTCTCCAACCTCATCTGGTGCAGGAACATCTGGTACTGGATCAGTGCCGCGTAGGGCCGGAGAGCCTTGTCGAGCGCCTCAGCGATCTTGAAGTCGATCATCGGATCGCCCGGCGTCAGGATGCTGGCCCGATCGTACCGGTTGAGGGCCGACTCGAAGTCGCCTCGCGCCGCGTAGTCGTCGCCCTCGCGGAGAAGAGCGTCGGCGAGGGCCACGGCCCGACCTTCGGTGGAGGCATCGTACGGCGAATCGACCACCCGTACGCCCTGGGCCTCACGATACGCGTACCGACTCACCGTGTTCGAGGCGAGCTGCACCACCGCGAGGTCCCCTACCACGTCCGTCGGCGGACTCAGCGAGGTCGCCGGCATCATGACCGTCGCGTCACCCGCGTGACGGATGGCCCAGGCATCATCGGTGGTCCCCGTGGCCGCCAGCACCTGCGTCTCGTTCATTCCGATCGCGAGCTCGCCGCGGACCAGTGCCTCGCACACCTCGGGGGCGCAATCGGCCATGGCCTGGGCCGTGAGCGCTTCCCGCTCCTCGGCCTTCGCTTTCGCGTCAGCGGCCTGCGCCGTCGCCGCGGCCACCGCCGCCGAGGAATCCCCGACTCGCTGGTCGTTCTCCATGATGGGCTCCTCGTGCACCTTCTTCGGCACGCAGGCCGCGAGGGCCGTGAGGGCCAGCAACAGGAACGTCCGTTTCATCGCTCTCTCCCGTATGAGGGCCCCGCCAGTGCGGGACCCGGTCTGGAGCCCGATCGCTAGATCAGAGCCCGAACGGCTGCCTCTCGATGTACTTCTTGATTTCGTGCTGTCCCGCCCACACGACGGCGTTCGTCTGGAGGTCGATGAGCCGCGCGTCGACCTGGTAGAAGACGATCGCTTCCTTGCGCTTTGCACCCAGGTACGTGGTCTCCTCTTCGTCCTGAATCGACGTGAGGTCACCCTGGAGGATGTAGTTCGCGCCGAGTTCCTGGCCGAGACGGGCCCGCGTGTCGGCGCGCGCGAAGTCCTGCTGGTCGTCACGCTCACCCCGCACTTCTTCGCGTTCTTCGGAACTCGCGACCACGGTGACCAGTCCCGAGTTGATGTACGCGAACTCGACGTCCCGCACGAAGACGGTGACCTCGATGTGCTCTGAGGTGCGGTTCCGGAATTCACCGACGATGACGGCCGGCGATTCTCCGCCGTTGTTGTTGTAGTACCTCTCGAGCCACGGCCCGGAGATGCTCTGTTCGATGAGCGCGTTCGCCACCAGGCGCGAATCGGTATCGTTCCACGCACCGGAGAGGTCCGTGACCGTACTCGGATCGACCCGCGTGACGTGCTTGTTGCTGCACGCCGTCGCCGTGAGGGCAAGCAGAAGGAAGGCGATGGGAGCACCCATCACGCGGCGTGGCATGCACAGATTCCTGGCAGACATGGCTCCTCCGAGGTGAACCTCTCGTTGGTCTGACGTGGCGTTCCTACACTGAGTTCGGCTTACGGTTTCCGTGTTCCATGGTTCCATTCGATCTGTCATTGACAGCGCATGGGCTGTGCCGTGATCGTGCGCGCCATGGAACGTGACCGCATGGCCGCCCGAATACAGGGCCAGATTGACGCCCCAACCACGAAACGGCGGTACGTACGGTCGCTTTTCGGCCGTATTGCAGGGCGATATGACCTGACGAACGATCTCATGTCCATGGGCCGCCACCGTGCCTGGAAGGGTCTGGCGCTCGACCTGGCAGAGATCCAGCCGGGGGACGTGGTGCTCGATCTCGCCGCCGGTACCGGGGATTTCGCCATTCGCGCTGCAAAAAATGCCGGGGCGGCGACTGTCATCGCGGCAGACCTGACGTGGGAGATGATGGTGACGGGCAAGTCGAGGCCCGAAGCGGGAGGAGTGCAGTGGACGCAGTGTGACGCGACCTACCTTCCCTTCCCCGACCAGAGCATCGATCGCGTGCTCGTGGGCTACGGATTGCGCAATTTCCCGGATCTGAGCTGGTGCATAGGGGAAATCCGGAGGTGCCTGGCGCCAGGCGGGCGGTTCGTTTCACTCGATTTCGGACGGGCCGAGCCCGACTGGCTCGACCGCTGGTATCTCAAGTACCTGGATCTCAGCACGTCGGTCGCCGGCTGGGTTCTTCATCGCGACGTGGAATCCTACCGATACATACCGGAATCGCTCCGCCAATACCCTGCGCAGAGGGGAGTGACGGAACTCATGCAGCGACACGGATTCGTGCGCTGCGGGCACATCGACCTCGTGTTCGGCGCGATGGCGATCAACTTCGGACAGGCGCCCGGCTGACCGCCGACCATCTCAACTCTCTCGCTGTTTCCAGATCGTGAGTTGCTTGTGACCCGTCTCACTGCCTTCCATGCGGGCCGTGAGCGTATCGCCGTCCTGCAGATCCAGATCGTCTCGCATATCCTGTGGGATCGTGATTCGGCCACCGCTGCCCACGGTGACAGTGGAATAGTACAGGACGCGGTAGATTCCCATGCTCGCTCCTCCGGGACGGGTGCTGGTGCCGGCGGCAGGTGGATCGCCGGGCGGGAGCCTGGCGGCCGACACTCGCTACAGTCTGGAAGTATATCACACTTCGCGCCTTGAGAGAAACGGTTTGACTCGAATGAGGGCACGGCAAATGACGGGTCGGCGAATATCTGGCCGGTGGGCTCTTGTGGCCCTGGTGGGCTTGGCTGTCAGTGTGTCGGCCTGCGGTGAACGCGCAGGCTCAGGTACCGTAGTCATCGGAAGCACCACTTCGCTGTACGACACCGGCCTCCTGGACACGCTGGTGGCGGCCTTCGAGGCCGAGCATCCGGATCTCAACGTTCGCGTTCTGTCCGTAGGAACGGGCCAGGCTCTCGAACTCGGACGGCGCGGCGATGCTGATCTCCTGCTGGTTCACGCACCCACGGCCGAACTCGAGTTCATGCAGAGCGGTCACGGTCGGAACCGCGTCACGTTCATGCGAAACGACTTCGTGGTGGCTGGTCCGGAGAGCGACCCAGCTGGCCTGCGGGCACTGGATGTTCCTGATCGAGGCCCCGCGGCTCTGCGGGCCATCGCCAGTGTCGGTGCCGCCTTCGTGTCCCGGGGCGACGACTCGGGCACCCACATGAAGGAGCTCTCCATCTGGGAGGTCGGCGATCTCGAGCCGGCGGGCGAGTGGTACATGGAAGCGGGCCAGGGAATGGGCGCGACCCTCATGCTGGCTTCAGAGCGTCGCGCGTACGTCCTGACGGACCGGTCCACCATGACCGTACTGTCGGACGTGCTGGACCTGGAGGAGCTGGTGGCCGGGGGCCCGATGCTCGAGAACCCGTACTCGGTGATCGAGACGACCGCGGGGGCCAACTCTGCCGGGGCATCGCGCTTTCGCGCGTGGCTGCTGGGGGGAAAAGCTCTTGGGATCGTACAATCGTACGGAGAGACGCGTTACGGCAGGGCCCTGTTCACCCTGGTGCCTTTCGATCAAGAGGCCGCCGCGACGAACCGTCGCTCCCGGTTGACGATCAATCCGTTCGCCGAAGCGTGGACCCTTCTCACGTCGGCCGACACCTATGTGTGGGAGGTCGTCTTTCGATCTCTGTCGATCTCGGGTGCGGCCCTGTTGCTGGCCACCCTCATCGGCCTGCCACTCGGAGCCTTCCTGGCCCTGTCGCGTTTTCGCTTGCGAACGCCGGTCGTGGCCTTGGTCAACACTGGCCTGGCGTTCCCGCCGGTCGTCGTAGGACTCGCGGTGTACCTGCTGCTTTCCCGGTCCGGACCGGCCGGACCCCTTGGCCTGTTGTATACGCCTTCCGCGATCATTCTCGCCCAGGTCATTCTGGCCGGACCGTACATCGCGGCGGTGACGTTGGCCGCCCTGGACGGAGTACCCCCCGACGTGCGTCAACAGGCACGTGGCCTGGGCGCCAGCCAGTGGCAGGCCGTCCTCCTGCACCTTAGAGAAGCCCGGGCCTCGCTCGTGGCAGCAGTCGCCGCCGGGTTCGGCGCGGTGATCAGCGAAGTGGGCGCGGTCATGATCGTCGGCGGCAACCT
>JBATJK010000025.1:0-5415 GCA_049668445.1 Gemmatimonadota bacterium | reverse complement strand
CCAGACCCGCCAGCCGGGCACGAAACGTGTCCGACACGGCGGCCGCCGCACCGGGTCTCGAGTCCCGGGCCGTGGCGTAGTAGACGATCTCGTCGCCAGGGAGAAAGCCGGAAGCCTCGAGACCGATGATCGGCCGCAGCATCAACCGTCGACCGCCGCCACCCGCAAGTCTCTCGTAAACCGCCGAATCGTGCCTGCCCCCGGTAGACTCTCGCCACCAGGCAACCCCGACTTCAGCCAGCCCATAGTCGTCCCTCGCCTCGATCACGAGGGCCAGGGCCTGGTCGAAACCCAGCATCGTGTCTTCGCCGGGATACCTGATGGTCACCGTCGGGGCCTCGTCTGCCCGGACGGAGAGGACGATTGGGGGCGGACTCCGGAGCCCGGGAACCCTCTCCCGTGGCACCAGCGACCACGACAGCTGTGCGCTGTCCGTCGCCACTACGACCCCCGTCGCCCGCTCGACATCGATCTCGAGGGACACCGTATCGGTCCCGCTGGCCCGTTCCCGGACCAACCCCATGCGACTGAGCGGATGATTCGTACGGGCCGTGAACTCCATCCGCGTCCCAGCAGGGACATCCAGGCGGGTAATGTGGCCGCTGATCACATCCGGTGTTCGCTCGAGGTACGGGGGGTAGTCCAACTCGACCTGGAGAGCCGTAACCGTGAGTGGATCGAGAGGCACCACCGAGAACGTGTCCGTAGCGCTGCCCCTCTCGTCCCGGGCCCAGAAGCGAATAAGCTCGTCAACGGGATCAATGCGGATCGCGGCGACTCCGTCGACCACGTCCACGGTATCCCAACGCGTCGGAGTCCCTGAAAGACTCTGCGCCAGCATCACGCGCGCTCGTCCGGGGGCAGTGACGACGATGTCGAGGCCGGTCCCTCGCAAGACCTCGGCCCCGGGCGGACTGATCTGGAGGGGCGGTGGCGGCGGTGGAAACGAGACCGACCACGGACGGGCGAGGGCTGCCACCGTCGGCTGTGTGGATCCAGGACTGCTGACGAGACTGCCGCCCAGCACCGCCAGCACGACTCCGAGGCCGGGAATCGCGATACGGCGTGTGGCCCGCAGGCGCTCATGCGATCCCGGGAGGAGGTCGCGAGCGCTGAGACCACGCAGGACCCCCGCCACCCGCACCCGGTGCAGATTCGCCAGTCCAGCCCGCTCGCCCTCCTGCCGGCCGAGCTCGATGGCGCCGAGCAGTTCTCCCCCCGCAAGTCCCTGAGCCTTCTCGATCTCAGGCACCCTGCGCCGCAGCCGGTACGCCCGTACCGAAAAACCCGCCACCAGGCCCACCGCGGCGAACGTAGCCAGGACCAGCGACGCCAGCACCATGGGAAGCAACGATCCGGGACGGGCCAGCCAGCCCGGAGACAAACGGCTGGTTGCCAGAACGATCGCCAGCAACGGAATGCCGACGACCGCTCCTCTCCACAGCGCGATGCGCCGTCCCGTCGACCGGACTATCGCCGCCGCACGGGCGAGCTCTCGGCTCGCCTCGTTCGGAGTCACTTCCTTTCAGCCGCCTTGAGAGCCAGCTCGTACGCCTGGTTCCTGGTCATCCCGAACTCTCCCCGTAGACGACGCGTGATTTCCTGCGTCGTTCTCCCCTCATCCGTCATCCGGCAAGCGACGGCCAGCGCCTCTTCCTCGTCGATCGGCTCTACGGACGCTCCAGGAGCCCGACCCTCGAGAACCACGGTTATCTCTCCCCGAACGTTTCCCTCAGAGTAGTAGCTCCGCAGAGCGTCTACCGTTCCGTGGCGCACTTCCTCGTGCAGCTTCGTCAGCTCCCGGCACACCACGCACTGCCTCTCGGCTCCACCTCCGTCGACCCACGCATCGAGTAGCGCCTCCAATCTGCCAGGAGCCTCGAACACGACCACCGTGTTCGGTGACTCCAGGGCCTGCTGCAGCCACTGGTCTCGCTCCCGGCCCTTCCTGGGGGCGAAGCCGAGGAACAGGAACCGGCCCGCCGGAAGCCCCGAGGCCGAGAGAGCCGCGGTGACCGCCGATGGACCCGGTATGGGCACCACTCTGAATCCCGCACCGGCTACTGCCGTGACGAGGCGGGTACCCGGATCGGACACTGTTGGCGTCCCGGCGTCGGAAATGAGAGCGCAGTCGTCACCGCCGGCCAACCGCTCCAGAACCTCGTCGATACGCCGGGCCTCGTTGTGCTCGTGCAGGGACCGCAGCGGGGTTCGGAATCCATAGTGCCTCAACAGGGTCGAGCTGTGGCGAGTGTCCTCGGCGTACACGACGCTCACCCCCTCCAGGGTCTCGAGAGCCCGGGCGGAGAGGTCGGCGAGATTGCCGATCGGCGTGCTGACGATGAGAAAGGTACCTGGCGTCATATCAGACGAGCGCCCTCCTCCCGGAACACGGGGGAGGGCGCGTTTCCTCCAGTTGGCTCGAGGAATCCCGCTCAGACGTATTGCTGGATCTTCTGCTCGAGGTGCGACTTCGGACCCGCCCCCACCACCACGTCCACGAGTTCACCATCCTTGAAGTACAGGATGCTCGGGATCGAACGGATGCCATAGCGCTGGGATGTAGCACGGTTCGAGTCCACGTCCAGCTTGCCGACCTTCACCTGGCCCGCGTACTCGTTTGCCAGTTCGGCGACCACCGGGCCCACGAGACGGCACGGTCCGCACCACTCGGCCCAGAAGTCCACGATCGCAAGGCCTTCGCTGGACTCGATTTCCTGCTCGAAGTTGCTGTCCGTCAGTGTGACGAGTTCTGCAGTTGACACGATATTACCTCGTTCCAGTGGAAAAGCGTTCGCTGCACGTCTAGTTTCAGCCACTACCAATCACCGGCGCCCGTACTCCGCAATCACAACCGGCTTACCGGAGTTCGCATGTTCAAGATCGACCACATAGGCATCGCGGTCAATTCACTTCTCGCTTCCGTCCCCGCTTTCGAGGCCGTGCTGGGTGTCAACCCGGCTGGCCGCGAATCGGTTCCGGCAGAAGACGTGGAAGTCGTCTTCTTCGGGCACGGCCCCGGCCGTATCGAGTTGCTCGAGCCCGGCAGCCCCGATTCTCCAATAGCCCGCTTCCTCGAACGGCGAGGTCAGGGTCTACACCACGTCTGCCTGACCGTCCCCGACATGGATCAGGCTCTCACCCGACTCGCGGGATCCGACATCCACCCTATTGCGCCCGGGGTACGCACCGGCGCCGGTGGTCGCCCGGTGGCCTTCCTGCATCCCCGGGACTGCGGCGGAGTACTCCTGGAGTTGGTCGAAGCCGTCGACTGACCTCCCGCCCCGGGGGTCACCACACATCTACGAACCGGCTGAGGCACTCAGAGCGTCCAGGTTGAGTCGCTCGACATACCAGCGACCGGTCCGGTCGGGAACCGTAATGATCGGAACGACAACCGTGCCCTTCCGGGTACCCGACATGCGTGCCTCCCAGCGGACTCGATCCGGCCCGAGCTGGGCGAGGTTCGACTGCTGAAGCTCGTAACTCGAGTGCTTCAGGAGTCCCGCCAGAAAGATCATGCGCTGTTCGATGTCCGTCACACCGAACCTCTCGACAGCCGGTCCCGCATCGGTTCCGAACACATCCGACATCCGGCCGTAATCGTCGGCGTTCGCTCCGTCCAGGAAGCCCCTGACCGCCATTTCTGACGTCGAAGCTCCATAGGCAGAGCCCGACTGACTCGTGGTCTTGGCCGAGCAACCACCCGAGATCGCCGCCAGGAGAGCGATCATGCCCAATCCCGTCGTCCGACGTTGCCGCACTCGTAAACCGCTCAAAGGGCCTCTCCCATGCGCGTTGGAATGCACCCACCGCGCGTAATGTGAACCCCCGGCTGGGAACGTCAAGACATCACCACCCCGGGAAGACCTCCCAATCAGTGCTCTGACCGGTCCAATCTGCGAAACTGCAGGGTATCGTCGTCCCCAGCGTCCACCTCGATCACATCCCCATCGTGGAATCGACCCTCGAGAAAGGCCATGGCCAACGGATCAGACACCAGGTGCTGGATCGCGCGCTTGATCGGCCGCGCCCCGAAGGCAGGGTCGAATCCAGCCTCGGCGATCACCAGCCGGGCAGCGGGTGTCACCTCCAATTCCACCTGCCGCTCCCTCGCCAGGGCCCCGAGCCGATCGAGCTGCATGCCGACGACTTGCTCGAGCTCCTGCTTCCCAAGTGGCTGGAAGACCAGGATCTCGTCGACCCGATTCAGGAATTCCGGCCGGAAGTTCTGCCGGAGGGCCTCTCTTACCTTATCCTCGACCGTTGCCCAGTCATCTCCCTGATGCTCCAGGATATACGAACTGCCCAGGTTGCTCGTCATGATCAGGACGGCGTTCCGGAAATCTACAGTCCGCCCCTGGCCGTCCGTGAGTCGGCCATCGTCGAGGATCTGCAACAGGACGTTGAACACCTCCGTGTGGGCCTTCTCGATCTCATCAAACAGGACCACCGTGTAGGGCCGGCGGCGGACGGACTCCGTCAGCTGGCCGCCCTCCTCGTATCCGACATACCCCGGTGGCGCGCCGATCAGACGCGACACGGCATGACGTTCCATGTACTCCGACATGTCGATGCGCACCATCGCCTCGTCATCGTCGAACAGGAACTCCGCCAGGGCGCGCGCGGTCTCCGTCTTGCCGACTCCCGTCGGTCCAAGGAAGATGAAGCTGCCCACCGGACGATCGGGATCCTGAAGACCGGCACGACTCCGTCGAACGGCGTTCGAGACCGCCGTAATCGCCTCGCTCTGATTGACGACGCGCTCATGCAGGTGATCCTCGAGATGCGTCAGTCGATCCTGCTCGGTTTCCAGCATTCGGGTGACCGGAATCCCCGTCCACGAAGCCACGACCTCCGCGATGTCCTCGGCGTCCACCTCCTCCTTGAGAAGGCTCCCCCCCACCTGAAGCGCCGTGAGATCGGCTTCCGCTGCGACCAGGCTATCCCGGAGCCGGGGCGCGTCTCCGTACGTGATCTCCGCCGCCCGTTGCAGGTCGCCGGCCCGCGTGGCCTGCTCGGCGGCTACGGACGTCTCCTCCAGTTGCCTCTTCAGACCCCGCACCCGCTCAATCGCCTCCTTTTCCAAGCCCCAGCGCGCCTTCAGCCCCGCCAGCTCTTCCCTGATTTCCGCCAGCTCTGTCTCGAGAGCGGAAAGCCGCTCGGTACTGCGGGCATCGTGCTCCTCCCGCAACGCCTCTCGCTCGATCTCCAGCTGGACGGCCCTCCGCTCAAGTACGTCGATCTCCTCCGGCATCGAGTCGATCTCGATTCTGAGCCTGGAAGCCGCTTCGTCCATCAGGTCGATGGCCTTGTCCGGCAGACAGCGGTCTCCGATGTACCGGTCTGAAAGCCTGGCCGCGGCCACCAGAGCCGGATCCGTGATCCGCACTCCGTGGTGTACCTCGTATTTCT
>JBATJK010000024.1:0-1631 GCA_049668445.1 Gemmatimonadota bacterium | reverse complement strand
TCCGGCTTCCGCTTCGCCGGCAAATGCCACGACTCCGTCACCGGCCGCCCTGATCTCGGTGCCCTCGGGCACGTTGAACTCCACCCCCTGGTGCTGCTGGAAGTTGCCTCCCATGGTCGAGCCATAGGTGTAGGTCTGATCCAGGAAGGGATTGTCTGCCGCCCTGACCGGCCTCTCGAGCCAGAAGTGGGCACGATCCGACGGAGCGACCGCGTCTCCACCCGGATCGGGGTAAGTGCGGAACTCGAAAGTCCAGTTGCACAGCTGGCGCGTCAGATCGCTCGTCTGGCAGACCTCCTCGCGCGGAGGGATCGCGCCGAGGCGCCGGGCCGACTCGCCCGACACCCGGGTGCCCACCACCCAGTGCCGACCGCCGTCTCCACTCTCCGACAGGCCGCGCAGGTGCGTCACGGCCACCGCGGGAACGGAGCCCGGGGCACTCCGCACGTCCAGCGACAGCAGGTACTTGTTGGGGAAGCCCGGCTCATCGACCACGTCGCGGTACGTCAGGCCGTCGTCCGAAGTGATCCTGAGGCCGTCGGCCGTGGCGATATACACCGAGTCACCGGCCGTCCGGATCCCATCGGGTACGACGTATTGCCAGCGCGGTCCGAGCTTCCGAAACGTCCAGTTGTCCCACGTCGCCCCACCATCGCGCGACAGGCCCCAGCCGTTGCCGATCGTTCCGTACCAGACCTCGCCTCGTGCGAAGGCGAAAGAGTTGACGAAGTCCCATGAGATCGAGGTCGAGTCGTCCGACGCTGCGATGTGCTCCCAGTCCGACCCGGTTCCGTCTCGGCTGACGTAGATCCCGTCACCATACGTGCCGACCCACACGGCGCCGTCCGGTGCCACGGCCACTGCCAATATGTGTGTGCCCCACCCGCTCGGATCCGGAAGCGAGAGCTCAGCCGGTGCGGCAGACGTATCGTCCGTACCATCGCTCTCATCCGGGGCCGCACAGGCGACCACCATGAGGACAGGGGCCAGGAAAAGGAGGCCGAGGTTTCTCAATCGCATTTCGTTCATGATCCGTGTTCGTGTTCATGTTTCGGTTCACCGACCAGCCATTCGGCGTAAAGTTCGGGCCGTCGGTCTTTCCAGAAAAGTCTCCGCGCCGTGGAGCGAGCGCACGCTTCGAGATCGAGATCCGCGATGATGAGATCATCCTCGAGAGTCGCGCCGCGCGCCAGTACCGCCCCCTCGGGGTCCGACACGAACGACTCGCCCGCGAACGTCACCTTCTCCTCTTTCCCGACGCGGTTGCACAGGGCCGTGAAGTAGCCGTTCTGGAAGGAAGCGGTTCGGACTTCCGCCTCGTACATCCCCTCGGGCCATTCGCCGATCCCACCGGCCTGCGGGATGCAGACCAGCTCGGCGCCGGCCACGCCCAGAGCCCGCATGTACTCCGGATAGTGCCGATCGTAGCAGATCGCCACCCCAACCCGTCCGACCGAGGTCTGGTAGACCGGCGCGCCCCGATCGCCCGGATGGTAGTACTCCTGCTCGTGGAACCACTCGTAGTCCGTGATGTGCACCATGCGCGTGATGCCGAGGAGGGATCCGTCGGCCTCGAACACGGGCGAGCTGTCGAACGTCCTGCCGTGCTCGTCGCGCTCGTACATGTTGAA
>JBATJK010000023.1:0-6207 GCA_049668445.1 Gemmatimonadota bacterium | reverse complement strand
TCTTGGCCTCACGCTGGTTGGAAACGGAACGGCCCAGGAACGAGAGACGAGCAGCCTCGCCGCGGCCAGGGTCCTGTCCGAGTCGGCCCGCATCTCTCTCGTGACCATCCTGCCGGGGAAGAAGGTGTACTCGCTGTTCGGGCACAACGCCCTTCGTGTGTACGATCCGGAGCGCGGGATCGACATCGCCTACAACTACGGGACGTTCGATTTCGGCAATCCGCTCACCTTCAGCGCCAAGTTCGCATACGGCGACCTGAACTACCGCTTGACCCGGCAGAGCTACGAGAGGATGGTCGCGTTCTATCCGGTCGAAGAGGATAGGCCGATCATCGAGCAGGTACTCGACCTCGACCCTGGGCAGCGCGAGACGATCTTCCGCTTCCTCGAATGGAATGCCCAGCCTGAGAACGCCTATTACCGGTACGATTTCTACTACGACAACTGCGCCACGCGCATCCGCGATGTCCTGGAGAACGCCCTGGGGGAAGGCCTGCTGGTCGGCACTGCGGATCCGGAAGGCACGATGCGGCAGCTTCTCGACCCCTACCTGGCCGAGAGATCGTGGCTTCACTTCGGGATGGACGCGGGCCAGGGTTTGCCGGCGGACGCACCGGCCACGTGGAGGACGGAGCTGTTCCTGCCCGACCGGCTGGCTGAGTGGGCCGCGGCGGGCCGGGTCGAAGACGAGAACGGGATCCGTCCGCTCGTCGCATGGACGGACAGCGTCGGGTGGACCGCCGACCGGGTGGCCCTCGACCCCGCACTGAACTGGCCGGTCTTCGTTATGACGGCGGTCCTGGGCCTCGTCGCCTGGATCACGATTCTCGACCTGCGCTCGAATCGGTCGGGCCGCGCCTGGCTCGACGGTCCGTTCTTCACGCTTCTGGGGCTCACGGGCCTGCTGATCGCGTTCCTGTGGTTCATCGCGCTGCACGCGGTCACCAAGCAAAACGTGAACCTCCTGTGGTCCCTGCCGACGAACCTCGCCCTGGCGTGGGCGACGGTGAGGTGCAGCGGTAAGGGATGGGTCGAGGCGCTGCTGTGGGGAACGGCGATCGCTTCCCTGCTCTTCGTGCTGGGGTGGCCCCTGTGGAGCCAGGAAGTACCGCTCGCGACGCTGCCCCTCGCTGTGGCGATCGTGGTCCGCACTGCGGGGCTGGCACTCGCCAGGCGGCGAGCCGGGGCGGCAGCAGCCTAGCGATCCAGGCGCTCGGCCATTTCAGTGGTGTAGAGGGCCTCGTAGCCACCTGTCCCTCCCCGTACGACGAACAGGGCCGCCAATCCCAGGGAATCAGCCAGTGCCAGGCCCTCGTCCGGGCCCAGAACGCTGAGGGCCGTGGCCCAGGCGTCCGCCCGTGCGGCCTCGCGGTGCAGCACGCTCACCGAGAACCCCTGCCAGGGAATGGGAAGCCCCGAGCGGGGATCGAGCAGGTGCGAGTACCGGACTCCGTCGATCTCGTGGAAATTCCGATAGTCGCCGGAAGTGGCGATCGCCTCCTCTCGCAGGTCGAGAACGCGGAAAATAGTGCGGGAGCCCGGGGTCGGGGCCTCGACCGCTACCTTCCACGGCGCACCGTCCGGCCTCGAGCCGCGTGCACTCACCTCACCGCCGACCTCGAGCGCGAACGCAGCCGCGCCCATCCGCACGACGCCCTCGGCCGCTACGTCCAGGGCGTAGCCCTTGGCGACCGCCGAGACATCGACCACGACCCCCGCACGGCTCTTCGTCGCGGTGCCTTTTCGGGCATCCACATCGAGGCGATCGAGGCCGATCAGGGGGCGAAGTCGGTCCACGGTGGCCGCAGGCGGCAGGCGGGGAGGATCCGCCACCCCTGGCCCGAAGCCCCATGCAGCGACCAGCGGCGCCACCGTGATGTCCAGCGCTCCGCCGGAACGCTCACCAACTTCGGCGGCGATCTCCAATACGGCGATGGTCTCGGGCGAGAGCGGCATCGGCGAGGTACTCGAAGATCGATTGAAGAGAGACAGCTCGGAGGTGGAATCCCAGGTGGACATCAGGCCCTCGATCCGGTCCAGTCGCGCCTGGACCGTGTCCCCGATCGCATTCACCCAGACTCCGGGAGCACCCTCGGGAAGCACGACCTTCAGGGTCCACGTGGTCCCCATGGTCGCGCCGCCCATTTGACGCAGCTCGGCAGGGCGCTCGCCATAAAAGGTGCGCCCGGTGATCGTTCCGAGAACGACCACGAGCGCCAGGGCGAGCAATATCCACACCCAGCTCCGACTCGTCACCGGCGAAGGTGAAGCGACCTCCGCCGGGGGCCCGTCCTCGTTCAATCCGTCGATTCGGCCGTGAGCCTCACCTGGGCCGCGGGCCGGTCCATGGCCAGCACCTGGTGGCAGTTGCCGCAGTCAGTGGACACCGCCTCGCCGTCCTCGGTCTTCATGGTACCGGTATGGCAGCGCAGACAGCCACTCTTGAAGCCCTTGTGGCCGATGTGATCCGGGTAGGTTCCCCAGGTCACGTTCATCTCCGGAAAGACGTTCGTCGCCCACAGTAGGCCGATCACGTCGGCAGCCGCGGTCACGTCGTCCGCCCGGGCATCGGCGACCGAAGGGTAGTTGTCGCGGTAGAAGGCCTGGATACCGTCCGCGATCCCGGCCACGGCCTCGTCGCGCGACGTCCAGTCTTCCTGCAGCAGCCTGAGACCTTCTCGCCGGGCGAACGGAAGCTCCTGCGACACGGCGCCCCGAAGCAGGGCCTGGTCCATGGCCTGCTCGGGTGTCCAGTACACGTGCGTCGGCCGGTTGTGGCAGTCCGCGCAGTCCATGGTGCGCCAGATATCCGTCGGGATCGGCTCGTCTCCTTCCGCCGATTCTTCGCCAGGAGGAGACGGGTTGGCGTTCCACCTCGGATTGGGATCGGCGGAATTGAACCAGCGTTTCTCCGTGCCGTCGGGGCGGGTCAGGACCACCTCGCGGATGTCCTCCCGGCTCGGATCCGAGCGGTACGTGACCTGGTTCGCCGGATCCACGTGCCAGTGAATCCCGGCCGATTCACCCATCGTCTCACCACCGACGTGGACCAGGAGAATAGTCTGCAGATGCGTGTTCGCCGAGTCACTGCGGAAATGGTCGTTCACCTGGGTCCGGTCGCCATGGAACTTCGTCGGCCAGTGGCAGCGCTCACACGTGGCCGTGGCCGGCCGCAGGTCCTGCACCGGGGTGGGAATGGGACGGTCGTACGTGTTCGTCCACAAGCGATATACCTGCCGCACTCCCGACACCTTCGCCTTCAGGAAGAACCGGGCTCCCGATCCCACGTGACACTCGACGCAGTGAACCCGGGCGTGCGAAGACCTCTGGTAGGCCGTGAACTCGGGCTCCATGGTGTGACAGGTCTCTCCGCAGAACGAGTTGGAGTCCACGTACTCGACGCCCTTGGCCGTCCCCATGACGATCACTATCGCGGCCATCACGCCGAACGCTCCCGCCGATACCAGCCAGGCCCGCGTGCGATCGTCGTTCAGGTCCACCACGGGGTAGTCCGCCTGCGCGACTTCACCCGTCTCCGCGAGGCGCGCACGCTTCTTGTTCTGCCGGCGAATCCCTAGGAAGATCAGGACCAGGCCGATCGTGAAAAAGACCGGGAGCACCATGTACGTGATCACACCCAGGTACGGGTGCTGGGCTTCCCCGATGGATTCCCAGATCGTCAGGGTGACGATCAGGAAGCCGCTCGTGCCGGCCAGGATCGTACCCACGAGCCCGACGGGGCTGCGGGTGAGGGTGATCAGAAAGTTCCTAAATCGCATGACGTTGCCTCGCTAGCGGGCTACCCTGCAAGGGTCGCCACCATGATCGCCTTGATCGAATGCATCCGGTTCTCGGCCTGGTCGAACGCGACCGAGGCCTCGGATTCGAACACGTCCTCCGTGACCTCCATCCCGTCCAGGCCGAATTCCTCGAAAATCTGCTCGCCCACCTTCGTGTCGCGGTTGTGAAACGCCGGCAAGCAGTGCAGAAACTTAACTGCGGGGTTGCCAGTCGCCGCCATCACCTCCGCGTTGACCTGGTAAGGCAGCAACAGATTGATCCTCTCGGCCCACTTCTCCGCCGGCTCTCCCATGGACACCCACACATCCGTGTACAGGAAGTCGGCACCCTTCACGCCCTCGGCCACGCTCTCCGTGAGGGTCACCGAACCACCGGACTCCGCCGCCCACTCGCGGCACCGTTCGACCAGGATCTCCTCGGGCCAGTTGCTCCTGGGAGCGCACAGCCGAACGTCCATTCCCAGCTTCGCCGCCCCTACCATGAGTGAGTTGCCCACGTTGTTGCGTGCGTCACCGAGGTAGCAGAACGAAATCTCCTCGGGCGGGCGCCCGGCGTGCTCGACCATCGTCATCACGTCGGCGACGACCTGCGTCGGGTGGAACTCGTCGGTCAGCCCGTTCCACACCGGAACCCCAGCATAACGGGCCAGGGTCTCCACCCGGTCCTGACCAAAACCACGGTACTCTATACCGTCGTACATGCGGCCCAGCACTCTCGCCGTATCCGCGACCGATTCCTTGTGCCCGATCTGGGACCCGGTCGGCCCGAGGTACGTGACGTGCGCCCCCTGGTCGTACGCGGCCACCTCGAAGGCGCAGCGGGTACGAGTCGAGGTCTTTTCGAAGATCAGCGCGATGTTGAGACCGCTCAAACGGGAAACTTCCCGACCCTCTGCCTTGGCAGCCTTCAGCTCTGCGGAGAGGTCGAGGAGGTGACGAATCTCGGCCGGAGTGTAGTCGACCAGCGTCAGGAAGCTGCGACCCTTGAGGTCAATGCTCATGGATACGAGGGTTCCGTGTTGTGAGTTGTGGGCTGTTCCGCGTCGGCGCCGGCCCTGGATGTCTGGAGCCACGGGTGGGATTCTCGCATCCGGTGTGCTTCTGCGCCACCGGTCACGGCGCGTCGCCAGCCGGCTCAGCCCCGGTTCCGATCTCGACGACCTCCCCTGATTCGTAGCGAAAGCGACGCGTGACTTCCAGGGAGGGGCAGCACATCGGATCCGCCGGTCCGTGCATGGTGAGATCGACCTGGATCTCCCCTTCGACGATCCGGATTCTGTCTACGGGCACCCGGTCGCCCAGGAAACGAGTCGCCGCGTTGGCGGGTCGACCGTCCTCATTCAGGACCACGGCCAGGTCCAGGAAGGTGCCGCTACCGCCGGTGGTCGTCGCCAGGACCACCGCGGCGTCTGGCACTCCGTCCGAGTCGAGGTCGCCCGCCGCGTACTCCGGGAGGAAGAACACCGACACCCGTCGCGCCGTGTCCCGGAATACACCCTGCACGAGCCGGACCTCGCCTTCTTCCACGTGCTGGCTGGCATACGCCGCGGATCGTAGAGTGGCGGCGGTCAACTCGGGCGGAGGCGGGGGCGCCGGAGCTTCATCGGGGGCGCAAGCGGAAAGAATCACCACGAGGCCGCCGGCCAGGACCGCGATCAGTTCCTTTCGCATGAAGCTCCGTGCTCGTTCCATCAGAACGTGTAACCGATGCTGAACGTCAGGCCGTAGTCGTTCGTTTTCGCGTCCACCGACGGAGGCCGGCTGTCGAAGTTGTCGAAAAAGCGGAACCCGACGGTGAAGTCGCTGATCAGCTCGTACGACAGGCGAGCCGTGAAGTCGATCCGCCAGCGACCGAGATCGCTGAGAATCGGCATAACGCTGAGAGTGCTCGAGATATCCGTCTTGGGGCTATCGAACAGGAAGAAGCTGAAGTCGCCGTATAGCGGCGCCTGTATCGTATTCGTGGCGCCTTCATCGTCGGCGTAGTCCTCGTTCGCGTACGCGAGGGAAGCGACGACGGAGAGGGTCATGCTGTTGGTGTGGACGAGTTCGCGCGAACCGCCGAGGCCGATCGTCTTACGGAGATCGAGGCTGAGCTGCGAGTTCTCTTCAAGCGATGCGAAGATGAGGCCGCTCCAGTGGTTTCCAAACAGCCGCTGCCCCTGCAAGGAAATGTCATTTCTGCTGGTCAGGCTCACGCTATCCTGACGTTGAAAATAGGTGGTGCCGTTGAGCTTGCTGGCCCATTTCTGACCACGGTACCTGACCTCACCAGAACCGTTGAGCTGCCGGTTGTTGTTCGCCTTCTGGAAGTCGAATCCGAGGTCCACGTATCCGTCCAGCCGACTCCAGAAACTGGCCCGAATACGAGAGATCGCCACGATGTCCAACATCCGAACGCTTACGG
>JBATJK010000022.1:0-25487 GCA_049668445.1 Gemmatimonadota bacterium | reverse complement strand
ACCTCGTACTCGCGGCCGTGGTGCCCCTGATCCACAAGGAACTCGGGGCCTTCATTGCGCTGATCGTCGTCAACTGCATGATTCTCGGCCGCCAGGAGGCGTTCGCCTCCAAGAGGCCCGTAGGCAGGTCCCTGCTCGACGCGGTGGGGACCGGAACCGGGTTCATGATCGCCATGCTCATGATGGGCACGTTTCGCGAAGTGCTCGGGAGCGGTTCCATCATGGGATATAGCGTCCTCGGCGAGAACTTCGAGCCGTGGATCGTGATGATCCTGCCTCCGGGTGGCTTCCTCACCCTCGGCTTCATCCTCCTCGCCTTCGGCTGGTGGAAGGAACGCCAGGCCGATTCCATCCGGGTGCGGCAGTGGCCGCACGGGGTAGCGAGCGGAGAGGAGGTAGCGTGATGGGTGAACTCTTCTGGATCCTGCTCTCGGCGATGCTGGTCAACAACTTCACGTTGCACCTCTTCCTCGGCCTTTGCCCATTCATGGGCGTGTCGGCCAAGGTCGAAACGGCTCTTCGCATGGGGCTGGCCAACATCTTCGTCCTCGTGATGACGTCGGTGTGCGTGTGGTTCCTGAACACGTTCATCCTGGTTCACGCCCCCTACCTGCGACTCATCTCGTTCATCGTGGTGATCGCCTCGTTCGTGCAGATCACGGAAATGGCGATCAAGAAGTTCAGTCCGACGCTGTTCCGGCAGCTCGGCATCTTCCTCCCCCTGATCACCACGAATTGCGCGATCCTGGGGTACGCCATCTTCAACACGAACCGGGGCTACGACTTCCTCCAGGGCCTGTTCTTCGCGATCGGGGCAGGGCTCGGCCTCACGCTGGCCCTCGTTCTCATGGCCTCGATTCGCGAAACGTCCGAAACGGCGAGCATTCCCGCCCTGGCGCGGAACATGGGCCTGGTCCTGATCATCGCGGGCAGCCTGTCTTTGGCTTTCATGGGCTTCGCGGGATTGTTCACCTCGTGAGCGCCGCCAGGCGACTTTCCGGACGGCGCGTACGTAGGGGGTGCCAGCGATGACCACGATCCTCGCGATTGCCGGGCTCGCGGCGCTGTTCGTGGTGTTCGGGTTGTTTCGACCGGGCGTGAGGGGCGGGTGTGGCAGTTGTTCCTGCGAAGGAGACTCCTGCCAGCTCGATGACGATCTGGCCACGCGGACACGCAGCATCTGAGGAAGTTCACCATGGACAAACACTGGGCCTACTGCTCGGCGTGCGATCGACAGGTCGAAGTCACGGTTGACCCCGCTGGCCGGGTCGATCCGGCGACCGGAGAGGTCGCTGAAGCGCTGGTCTGCCTCGAGGTGGGCCACACGTGCACAGGGGCCCTGTGCCCGATCACGGACGCTACGCCCGACGAGATGCGACAGGCGCTGGACCGCCTGCGGGCAGTAGAACCCGACTCTGACGCTGAGGAGTAAGCCATGCCGACCGGAGTGGACTGGATACCGATCGTCGCGATCGTAATGGGGAGTCTGACGGTCCTGATTCCCCTCTCGATCATCACGCTTCGGTTCGCCATCAAACCCATCGCCGAGGCCGTGGCCCAGATGCGGTCGGGCGGCGCGTCACAGGAGGAGATCGCGATCATGCGTCAGCGCCTGGCTCTCCTTGAGCAACAGTTCAGCGGCCTCGAGACCGAGGTGGACCGTATCGGTGAGGCGCAGGACTTCCAGACGGAGCTTCTCAAGCCGGGCGGAGACGCCTGACGACCACGGCTCGTCTTGCCGCACACCACCCCCTGCGGCTACAGTAGTTCATTCTCTGCGCAGGCTGCTTCAACCTTTCCCAAGGCAGGAGGCCGCGATGAGGCAAATGCTACCGTTGCATTCGTTTGCCGCACTGTCCTTCACCGCCAGTCCCTTCCCTGTTCGTTCCCTGATTCGCCACTCGTCCACGCTCCTCGCGATCGTGGCTCTGTTTCTGCTTTCGAGTGGAAACCTGGTGGCGCAGGGCGTGACCTCGGGAGGCATCGACGGCGTGGTGACGAACACTGAGGCGGGTCCACTGGTGGGTGCGTCGGTCACGGCAGTGCACGTGCCGAGCGGCACGACGTACCGCACGGTCACGCGAACTGGAGGCGTGTTCACGATTGGCGGCATGCGTGTTGGAGGCCCCTACACGGTGACCATCTCCCTGCTGGGCCATCAGCCAGAGACAACGGAAGGGCTCGATGTCGTACTCGGCCAGAGCTCGCGGCTCAGTTTCGTATTGACTGAAACGGCGATCGAGCTCGAGACGCTGACCGTAACGGCGGACCAGGATGAAGTCCTGAACAGCGACCGGACGGGCGCAGCGACGACCATCCCCAGGGCGGAGGTGGTCGCACTGCCGTCGGTCCGCCGCAGCACCCGGGATCTCACGCGAATCGATCCGCGCAATGACGGCAACTTCAGCTTTGGCGGACGAAACTGGCTGTACAACAACATCACGCTGGACGGATCCTACTTCAACAACTCGTTCGGCCTCGATGACCCGGCGCCGGGCGGTCAGACGGCGACGGAGCCCGTTCCGTTCGATGCGGTTGAGCAGGTGACCGTCCAGATCGCCCCGTTCGACGTCCGTCAGAGCGGATTCACGGGAGCCAGCATCAACACGGTCACCCGGAGCGGAACAAACCGATGGCAGGTCTCCGGCTTCGCCTTCTACCGCAACCAGAGCCTGCTCGGCAACAAGGTGAGCGGCGAAGAGGTAATCGCCAATCCCGACCTGAGCGTCGGTCAGTACGGCTTCAGCGTCGGTGGTCCGATCATCCAGGACAAGCTGTTCTTCTTCTTCAGCGGTGAGTTGACACAGCGGGATGATCCGGGCAGCAACTTCGTCCCGTCTTCCGGGGGCACGCCGCAGTTCGGAGAGTCCAGGGTAGAGCAGTCCGTGCTCGACCAGATCACGGAGCGCATGGCTACCGAGTACAACTACGACACGGGCCCGTACGCCGGGTTCCTCCACGAGACGAACAGCAACAAGGCGCTGCTGAAAGTGGACTGGAACGTGAGCTCGAATCACAACCTCATGTTCCGCTACAACCGACTCGACGCCAAGCGCGACCTGCCGCCCCATCCGTTCGTGATCAGCATCTTCGACTCGGGGCGTGGACCAAATTCGACCAGCCTGCCGTCGCAGAACTCGGGCTACGAGATCAACAACGAGCTCAACTCGTATGCGTTCGAGTGGAACGCCAGGGCCACGGAAGGAAAGTGGGCCAACCGGTTCTTCGCGAGCTACAACCGGTTCCGCGATTACCGGAACGCGTTCAGCGAGCCGTTCCCGACCATCGAGATCGGCGAGGGCGGCGTCACGTACACGACCGTCGGTCACGAGCCGTTCTCGATCGAGAACAACCTCGACACCGACGTATTGCAGCTCACGAACGACTTCACGCTCTTCACGGGCCGGCACAGCCTGACGTTCGGGGCCAACTACGAGAACTTCAAGTTCTTCAACTCGTTCAATCTGTTCCGGCACGGCACGTTCGGATTCGCGCCTCCGGGCAGGTTCGACACACTGCAGGACTTCTTCGATGCGACGGATCCGGCCAACCCCGACCAGATCCAGTTCCGGGACTTCATCGGAACCGGAGAGTTCAAGGGTGAGAAGTTCACCCTCGGACAGCTGGGCATCTACGTGCAGGATCAGTTCGTGGTCAGCTCCAGATTGACGCTGTCAGCCGGCGTGCGGGTGGACTTCCCGATGTACAACACGGATCCGGTGGACAACCCGTTCTCCAGGGGCCTGACGGCCAGGACCGGGGAGGGCGAGAGCGTGGTGGTCGACCAGAGTCAGCTCGCGGGCACGCAGGCGCTGTGGTCGCCCCGCATCGGGTTCAACTGGGACGTCACGGGGACTCGTTCCACGCAGCTCCGCGGCGGTACCGGGATCTTCACGGGACGTCTGCCGTTCGTGTGGGTCGGAAACGTGTTCTCGAATCCGAGCTTCAACCCCAACATCTATCACCCGGCAACGAATCCCGGTGTAACGCCGGTCGTCACGAGCGGACCGCGTGATGGCAGTGGAGGAGAGAACTTCACGCTGCAGCAGTCGTTCGACGGCGTTGCGGCGATGGATCCCGACTTCAAGTGGCCGCAGATGTGGACCACCAACATTGCCATCGACCAGAAGCTTCCGTGGGACATGGTCGGAACGTTCGAGTTCATCTATGGCAAGGACATCAACGCCATCCACATGCAGAACATGGACATCCCGGCCCCGGTGGGAACGCTGGCGGACGGGAGACCCAACTACAACCTGCAGCGGAACAACGGGGCGGACCCCTTCAGCTCCACGTCGATCTACGTGCTGAGCAACAACGACGAGGGCCGCAACTACAACATCACGTTGCAGCTTCGGAAGGCGTGGGAGAGCGGTCTCGGGCTGGGGCTGTCCTACGCCTACCTGGACGCCACGAACACGTTGAAGTCGACGGAGATCGCCAGCGTGCTCTGGAGTGGGCAGCCCACCAACGGCAACCCGAATGCCGCCGTCGCCTCGCCGTCCGAGTTCGGTCAGCGGCACCGGATCGTCGCGACAGGGACGTACTCGGAGCGGTGGAGTGACCTGCTCAGGACGAGCTTCGGCCTGTTCTGGGAGGTGGCCGAGGGCAACTCGTTCCGTGGAGGCGGCGGAAACCGCTATTCACACATTTACTCGGGTGACGTGAACGGAGACGGGGCGACCAACGACCTGATCTACATCCCCGAGGGACCAGGCGACATCAACCTGGCGGACCCCGCTCAGTGGACGGCCCTGAACGCGTTCATCGAGCAGGATCCGTACCTGAGCAAGAACCGCGGGAAGATCGCCGAGCGCTTCGGCCTGCTGAACCCGTGGTATACCGACCTGTCGCTCCGGATTCTGCAGGACTTCATCTTCGGGAGCGGCGACACGGACAACGTTCTCCAGGTCAGCATCGACTTCGAGAACATGCTGAACATGTTCAGCTCGAGCTGGGGTGTGCGCCAGGTCGCCAATTCGGCAGCGCTCAACCCACTGGCCTGCACGACGTTCCCGTGCACGATCGACGGGGCCGGCCGGCCGGAGCTCTCGTTCAATGGCGTGCAGAACACGTTCGTCGACGACCTGAGCGAGTTCTCGCGCTGGCGGATTCAGTTCGGCATCCGGTACTTCATGGACTGATCCGAGTCCAGCGGGTCGTCGTCTGTGACGGCCCGCTCCCTCTTACCGGGCCGCTCGCACAATGCGGGCGGCCCGTTTCTCATCTGTGTCGGATGAGACCGTGGAAGCAGGCAGCCATACTCAGAACAGGTATCCCAGGTCGATTTCGAGGCGCACCGCGTCGGCATTGCTCCCACCGGTCACCATCAGGCGGGCAAACCCGAGCCGGGAGGTGAGACCGACTCCTCCACCGAATCCCGTGATGAAGTCGTCGGTGTCGAACCGCCACTCCTCGGGGAGCGCCGCCGTATTCCAGCGCGCGAGCGCGAACAGGTTGTGAGTCACTTCCCACTGCAGTCCGACGTTCAGCATCTGCAGGTGCCGACCCCGGCTCTCCATCACCCGCTGCCCCACGAACGAGAACTGCCGATCGGGATACAGATAGAACGGGTTGGCCCCACCGATGAAGAACAGGTACTGCGACGGAAGGTCAGCTCCGTCTGATGTCCCGACGACCGCACGCCCTCGCAGCGAAATCGCGCTCGAAAGAGGAACGGCCGCGTCGACATCCAGCATGTGCTGCGAAAAACCGCCGCCGCCGCTGGCCAGCGCCCCGTCGCCCCACTCGGTCTTGCCCACGACCTGAACTCCAGAGCGTGGAAACGCCAGCCGGTCCCATGTGTCCACCTTCACGACGCCCGACATCGTGAAGTACGTCCGATCTTCGCTACTCCAGTCCGGCACAAGTTCGGCCCCTTCCGACTCCACGCCCTCGAACTTGATTGCGACCCCCAGTGCGGTGGAGTACCCGAGCCCGAGCCCGAGGAACCCCTGGAGGTGGCCCACCTTCACTCTTGGTTCCGCTACCCGGTTGCCGTCCTCGTACAGGTCGAACGGGCTGCGCTTATACTCACCTCTCACTCCGATCACGGGCGCCACGTCCCACCCGAATCGTTTCTGGATTTCCGCTGAAATCCGGGTCTGCTCTCCAAGCCGCAGGTCGGCCAGGAGGGTCGACCCAGGAAGCAGGAGGTTCCGTACCGCAGCCGTCGCCAGGATCGAGGCCTTGTACCGTCCTTCGTACCGGTAGCTGCCGCCGACCCAGCTTCGCCCCTCGTCTTTCACTCGCACGGTAAGGACCCGGTCAGAGCCGTTGGGCGCGGGATCCAGGCGGTATGAGACACGCTGGAACATGCCCGTGTCATAGACCCTGGATATGGCCGCGTTCACGGCGCGCACGTCCACCTCGGAAGGCACATCGAGCCCAAGGCTCCGTCGAACTGACGCCTCCGAGGAACGCTCGAGTCCCTCGACCCGGACCTCACTTACACGAGCCAAATCGCTCAGGGGATCTTCTTCGATCTCAGGGCGGTTGTTCCCGAGGCCCGTGATGCCGAGACCCGCGAGCTCGCTCAGGGCAGACTCCGCGGCGGCCCGGCCGCGGGCGATGATCTCCTCCGCGTCGGCGAAGTCAGAGGAGTTGAGTCCCTCGATGTCCGGCTGGATCATCACGTCACACAACTCGGCGTCGAGGTTCCGGCGCTCCACCGTGCGAAAGGCCATCGTCTGCGTCAGGATATCGACCAGGGTCAGCAGGCTATCCGCCGTCGCAAGCGGCTTGGTCACGTCGCTGCAGATGACGATGTCGGCCCCAAGCTCCAGGACTTCGGGCGTCGGCAGGTTTCGGACGATGCCACCGTCGATCAGGTATCGACCCTCGATCTCGACCGGAGCGAATACGCTCGGGATCGCGAGGCTGGCCCGGATCGCGTCCGCGAGGAAGCCATGGTCGAGAACGACGGCTTCCCCTGTCTCCGCGTCCGTGGCGATGGCGACGAACGGAACCGGAAGATCACGAAAGTCGCGAACGGGATGAACGCGCCATGTCAGTCCGGTGAGGAGCTGAGTGACCCGCTGGCCCTGGACGATCCCGCTCGGGAGCCGAGGGGCGCCATCGATGATCGGAAGGCCGAAGACGGTGCGTCCCTCCTCCACTTTGCGCTCGACCGGCAGGTTGCGGCGGTCCGGGGCATCGCTGAACATCCGGCCCCAATCGACCTCGGACGCCACGGCGCGCAGTTCGTCGGTCGAGAGTCCGGAGGAGTACAGGCCGCCCACCACGCTCCCCATGCTGGTGCCCGCGATCGCGTCCAACGGGACCCTGGCCTCCTCGAGCACCTGGAGGACACCGACGTGCGCGAATCCGCGAGCGGAGCCGCCGCTCAGCGCGAGGCCGATGCGGGGGCGTTCTCCATCGGAAGGACCGTCCGAACGAGCACCGGGTTCCTGGGCACCCAGTGGTTCAGTGCTGAGCAGCAGCGTGCAAGCAGCCGCGGCGGCCAGGCAAGCCAACTTGTGGTTCACGAGAGCCTCTATCGGTATTGAGAGGTCGGGTGTTCGAGTCTACCGCTGGTTTGAACCGGCTGGAATCACACGGGTCGGGGGTGGCAGCGGGCGGATGCCGGGTGGAACGGCTCCCGGCGGTGGATATGTCGGCGCCCCGATGACGCCGCTGGCCGGTATTCCCCCGTCCGGTCCGTCCGGAGAGCTCGGGTCGTCCGGATCCACCGGTACGAAGATCGGGACCGCGATCGGATAGTAGATCCCGGATCGGTAGCCACTTCGATACCCATCGTCGGCTCCGTAGGCAGCGGCGCTGGTGCCGCCCACGGCCACGGTCGTGACCTGGACATCAGGCTTGAGACCCAGCGCCACGATGGTCTCGTAGGACACGCACCCACACTGGTACAGACCGCGCTCTACCTGCAGTTCGTTCAGCGCCTTGACCGTGCCGTGATCGAGCTGGCCCGTCCAGCCGACGCCCAGGTAGCCGGCCTCACGCAGGGCCCGCTGCACTTTCTTGATTTCCTTCTTCGTCAGATCGTAGACCGCCTGGCGGTACCGGGCTCCGCTGACGGGATCGACGGTCTCGACCACGCGGATCTCGCCCGAAGAAGAGGAGGACTGGCCATGGGCCGGCTGGGGCACGGAGAGCATGAACGCAGTGACGACTACCGCTATTCCGGCTCGAAGAATGGAAGCTGGACCAAACCACCTCACGATTCCACCTGCCTCCTAGCCTCTGAATACGGCTTTCCGCACGGCTATTACAATAACGAGGCGGGGTGGTTTCCGCAGAAACCAAAGAGCCCCGGCGCTTTCGCACCGGGGCTCTTCCAGCTGAGAGGGCGAGGCCACACCCTGTCCCATCATCATCCACCCGTCAGCCCCACAGCGTCATCCCGCTCGCCGCCCCCAGGTTTCCTGCGTGCTCGGACCTCAGTCCGCTGCCAGCGTCATCGGCGAACCCAGCCTCATCGCGAGTGCGACTCGGGCCGAGGCCGGGCCTGCCGGCGCACCATCGATCCGCAGCATGATGTCAGCCTTCTCCTCGGACGTGACCCACTCGGAATCAGCCAATTCGACCGCTTCACGAACGAACTCTCGCTTCTTGCCAGCATAGCCTTCGGCGATCGCTATGAAAGCCGCGTCCACGTACGCATTGGCCGCCGTGTAGTAGTCTCCGGTCGCCTCGGCGACCTGGGCCGCGTCCTCCATGGCCTTCCGGGAGTCGGTGAAGTCACCGGCATGGAAGTAGAGCACCGCTGCCCGGCTGTAACCGAAGAACTGCCCCGCGGCGTTCCTGGGCAGGTTGTCGGCCGCCTGCTTGTGCAGATCGCCGGCCAGCTCCCAGAACATCGGAAGCTCGTACAGCGAGATTGCCGTCTGGTGCAGATCGTTCTGAAGCACCGTTACTTCGATAGCCGGCAACTCGAATGAAGGCCGGTCCTGCGCGGCTGCCGGAGCCACTGCGACCAGAACCGCTGCTGACGCTGCCACCGCCTCGAGAAGTCTCATCGTCTTCATCGTCGTCCTCCCAATCCTCTCGTCCCTTCCTCACCCGCGTCCGGCACCGCGCCGGCCCGCCCTTCCGGTGTCGGATTAATGCAACGGGTATGCCAGAATCCCGTGACTCGCATAACGTTTTATGTTACAATTTGTTAAGCGCACTGTAACAGCCACGAACGAGGGTCCCGTTTGTTCCGCGCCCGGAATCAGTTGTATCGAATCCGAACACTTTCGGACTCGTGTTTCGTCCGCGCGCCGGCTGTGGCGGGGGGCCCGGTCCGTTAGTTTCCCCATCCGGTGATTCGGCCGTGCATCCGGCAGATTTCGCAGACGGGGAGCCTGGTATGAAGTGGGTCATGAACGTGGGGTTGGTGCTCGGAGCTCTTGGATCGGCAGCATGCCTGCAGGCACAGGACGCCGACTCGGACTGGCGGGACCCGTACGACTCCGGCGGGCCGCTGATCGTCGAACAGGCGGCCTACGACGTCACGTTCTACGACCTCGCGCTCACGGTTGATCCGTCAAACCGCACCATCTTCGGTAGTCTTCGCATGGACGCCCGCATGGTCGCGCCGGCTGAGGTCGTGGCCTTCGACCTCGACACTCTCCTGGCCATCGAGTCGGTGTCGCTGACGGATCTCGAGTCTGCAGCGCCCCTCCCCTATCGGAGGTCCGGCAGCCGGGTATTCGTGGAGCTTCCGTTCACCAAGCAGCCGGGCGAAGACCTCTCGCTGACGATCGAGTACGGAGGAGCCCCGCGGGTGGCGCCGAGGCCGCCGTGGGACGGCGGTTTTCAGTGGGCCGAGACTCCCTCCGGCCAACCGTGGATCGGCACGTCGAACCAGATGATCGGGGCCGACGTCTGGTGGCCGAACAAGGACCACGTCTCTGACAAGCCGGATTCGATGGCGATTCGAATCACGGTCCCGGCCCCATTGGTAGTGGCGACGAACGGCCGGCTCGAGAAGGTGACCGACAATGGTGACGGGACGAGCACCTATGACTGGTTCGTGTCGACACCGATCTCGAACTACAACGTCTCTCTGAACATCGCGCCGTACGAGACGCTCCAGGAGGACTACCACAGCATCACCGGAGAGACCTTCCCCGTGATCTTCTGGGTGCTGCCGGAGAGCGTTGAGCAGGCCCGCGCCTTCATGCCGGAGATCATCGCCCACCTGCGCTGGTTCGAGGAGAACCTGGGGCCGTACCCGTTTCGCGCGGACAAGTACGGCGTAGCGATGACGCCGTACCTCGGGATGGAGCACCAGTCGATCATCGCATACGGCGCCAACTTCGACAACGGCGCCATGACTGGTGGAGAGGACTGGGGATTCGACGCTCTGCATCACCACGAACTGTCGCACGAGTGGTGGGGCAACCTGGTCACCAACGCCGACTGGAAGGACATGTGGATCCACGAGGGGTTCGGGAGCTACATGCAGGCGCTGTGGCTGGAAGATACGCAGGGTATCGAGCGATACCATGAGTACATGGCCAGCGTCCGCCCGCGAATCGGCAACGCGCAACCGACGGCACCTCGCCACTCGCTCTCGGCCCAGGAAGTCTACGGCGGCGACATCTACTTCAAGGGCGCATGGGTGCTGCACACCCTTCGCTACCTGGTCGGCGAGGAAGACCTGCGGGAGGCCATTCGTCTCATGGCCTATCCCACGGAAGAGGCGGCGTGGGCGACCGACGGATCACAGGTCCGTTTCGCATCGACGGCCGACGTGGTTGCCACGTTCAACGCCGTTTCCGGGCGGGACCTGGCCTGGCTCTTCGAGGTCTACCTGCGACAGGCCGTACTCCCGAGACTGCTCGTGGAGATCGAGCACGGCGACGGGGAGCGCACCATGCAGCTGCGCTGGCAGGTACCCGGCGATCTGCCCTTCCCCATGCCTGTGCCGGTGCGGCTGGCGGACCGGACAGTCCGCGTGGACATGACGGACGGCACCGGGACCCTCCAGGTGCCGGCGGGAGTCGAGCCGGCCATCGACCCTGAGAACTGGGTTCTACGGGCCAGGCCGGGACCGACTCCGCGCGAGTAGGGCTTCCGGCCCTGCGGACGAGGTTCAGAGCGTGGTGTTCGCCCCTTCGTATCGCCGGTAGCCCGCGGTGTCCATCACCGACATGGCGGGCGAGCCGTCACCGATGTTCCAGGCACAGCCGAAGTCGCCGGCCCGGTTGATCGCCACGAACTTCTCGCCTGGCCGGTAGTCGATCCCGACCGCCGCGTATCTGGCGTCGATCTGGCGGAGAGCGTCCTCGCAGGCTTCTTGAGGCGAGCGCCCTTCCCGCATGCGCGACACGATGAAGAACGATGAACAGGCCTTGATCACGTCCTCTCCCCTTCCCGTGGCCCCGGCTGCCCCCACCTCGTTGTCGACGTAGAGCCCCGCACCGATGATCGGAGAGTCGCCGATCCGGCCCGGCACCTTCCATGACATTCCGCTCGTACTCGTGATCCCGGCGATGTCGCCGCGGGAATCCACCGCCAGGACGTTGACCGTGCCATGCGTCGAGAGCTCGGGTCCGCGAAGGAAGGCCTCGCGATCGCCGCTGGCTTCCGGGGTCCCCCGCCCTTCCTCGTCCTCCCAGCCCTGCAGGTGGTCCGGCGGACCCCAGTCGTCCCTGTCCGAGTGTTCCTCGCGCCAGCGCAGCCAGGCGCGTCGGGACTTCGGGGTCATCAAGTCTTCTTCCGGAAACCCGAACGACAGCGCGAACTCCTTCGCCCCCCCGGCCGCCAGCATCACGTGGTCCGTGCGCTCCATCACCAGTCGCGCCACCGACGACGGGTGCTTGATGTTCTCGATTCCAGCCACGGCGCCGGCGTTGTACGTGCGACCGTCCATGATCGATGCGTCGAGCTGGATCACCCCGTCTTCGTTCGGCAGACCGCCGTATCCCACGCTCATGTCCTCCGGATCGAGCTCGATGACATTGGTGGCCTTTTCGACCGCGTCGAGGGCGGATCCACCGGCAGCCAGTGCCTCCCACACCTCTTCGAGTGCCGCCTGGCCCGTGGGGTTCGGGTGACTGGTGATGATCATCGGAGTCGTGCCGACGGACGCCACCTGGCGACCGCCGAAGCTGGCGGCCTTCAGGCCCAGGGAACGGGTGAGCAGCGCGCCCGTCGTGAGTCCCACGCTCTGTCCGAAGAAGCGGCGACGCGAGATGGGGAGGATCATGAATGTCTCCTGGTCTTGGTAGCTTCCGGCGATTTAGCGGTTGAGGTGCGGTTGACGCTGGCCCGTAAGCTAATGCTGCATCAAACCTGGCGCCCTACTGCGCAGAGAGGGAGCGATTGACCAATGTAGCTACATGTAGCTACATTAACGGCATGAGAGCCGTGGGAATACGCGAACTGAAGAACCGTCTTAGCGAGTACATCCGCCTGGTTGGCAGCGGAGAGCGAGTTCTCGTTACCGATCGCGGCGTGATCGTGGCCGAGATTCGCCCGCCTGGAACGCCGATCGAAGACGACCCATATCCTCTGCTCAGCGCCGCAGCACGAAAGGGCAAGGTCAGGATCGGGGCCCCGAACCGACCGGATCTTTATCCGAAGTTCGAAAAGGTGACACGGGACGGTTTGGCCATGGAACTCCTCGATTGGTCGCGAGGCGAGCGTTGATTCTGTATGCGGAATCGAGCGCCATCCTGGCCTGGTTGCTCGCGGAGGATCCGGCGGAAGACATCCGGGCCGCCCTCGCGGACGCCGAGCTGGTGCTCAGTTCGGACCTGACGCTCATTGAATGCGAACGCGGGTTGATCCAGGCGAGAGCCCGCGGACGGATCAGCGAGAGCGAAGTCCACCGTCGCGCGTCGCAGTTCAGGCAAGCGGCTCACCACTGGGTGTGTCTCGCGCTTGAACCGGAAGTGGCGGATCGCGCCATGGCCCCCTTCCCCAACGAGCCGGTTCGCACCCTTGACGCCCTGCACCTCGCGTTCGCTCTCGCGGCCCAATCCCTCGTCGGGACCGCTTTCGTGCTGACCCTGGACAACCGCATCAGGGAATCGGCTCTGGCGCTTGGAATGAAGATCTACCCGGACTCCGATCAGTCCGCTTGATCCTTCGCCAGGTGGCAGGCCACCCGGTGCACCGATCTGACTTCCTCCAACGGCGGGACCTCGCTGCGACACACGTCCTGGACCACCGGACACCGTCCGGCGAGCGGACAGCCGTCCACCCCGTGACCGGGAGGTCCGAGATCGGCCCTCAGGCGCACTCGCTCCCGGCGCAGGGCCGGATCCACGCTGGGCACAGCAGAAAGGAGCGCCTGCGTATACGGATGAAGGGGGTGTGAGATCAGGCGGTCAGTCGGCGCCGATTCGACGATCCTGCCTGCATACATGACCGCGATCCGGTCAGCGATCCTCTCCACGACGGCCAGGTCGTGCGAGATGAACAGCATCGCGAGGCCGCCCTCCCGCTTCAGATCCAGCAAGAGGTTCAGGACCTGGGCCTGTACGGAGACATCCAGGGCCGATACGGGCTCATCCGCCACAAGGATGTCCGGGTCCGTCGCCAGCGCCCGCGCGATGGCGACACGTTGGCGCTGGCCTCCGCTCATTTCGTGAGGATACCGGGTCATGAAGCGGGGCTCCATACCCACCCGCTCGAGCAGCTCGACGACCTTCTCGCTCGCGGCACTGGCCGGCAGTCTTCCGCTGGCCCTCAACGGCTCGGCCACGATCTGACCGATTTGCATGCGCGGATTGAGCGACGTATACGGATCCTGGAACACGACTCCCAGTCGGCGTCGTCGTCGTCGAAGTCGCCTGCCCCGGAGGGCCAGGAAATCGCTGCCGTCCAGCGTGACATCGCCGCCCGACGGTTGGATCAGCCGGAGCACACAACGCCCCAGGGTTGTCTTGCCGCTGCCCGATTCTCCTACGACCCCGAGCACCTCTCCCGAATGCAGGTCCAGATCGACCCCGGCCAGGGCCTCCAGCGCGCCCGCCTGACCGGCCCACCCACGACCGATCGGGAAGGACTTCCGCAGTCCACGAACCGAGAGGATCGGCGGATCCTTCATTTCGAGCGCCCCACGCGGAAGCAGGCGCACAGCCTGTCTCCCACGTCTTCGAGACGCGGGAGCGCGGCCTGGCAATCGTCTCCAGCCTCCGGACAGCGGGGATGGAACGAACATCCGGTCGGGAGGTCGGCCAGGTCCGGTACCGTTCCCGGAATGCTCTCGAGCGGGCGGCCCGATCCAGCGCCCAGGTGCGGGATCGCCCCCATCAACCCCTTCGTGTACGGATGTCTGGGCTCGCGTGAGATCGCGGTCCAGTGGCCGATCTCCACGATGCGCCCCGCGTACATCACCATGATCCGGTCCGCTACGTCGGTCACCATGGCCAAATCGTGCGAGATGAGCAGGATCGACATCCCGAATTCACCCTGGATGTACTTGAGGAGATCGCAGATTTCGGCCTGTACCGTGGCATCGAGGGCGGTGGTGGGTTCGTCCGCGATCAGGAGCTTCGGTCGCCCGGCCACGGCAACGGCGATCTGGGCTCTCTGGCGCATACCGCCGGAAAGCTCGAACGGATAGGCTCGGGCCCGCTTCTCCGGCTCCTGGATGCCCAGGTCTCCCAGCAGATGAACCGTCTCGCGCCGGGCTTCCGCCTTGCCCAGGCCACGGTGCAGGCGCACGACGTCCGCGATCTGATCGCCGATCCTGTACACGGGGTTCAAGCTCACCGCCGGATCCTGGAACACCATTCCGATCCCGCCGCCACGCATCCTGCGCTTCGCGGCCCCGCCCAGGGACAGCAGGTCGAGGCCTTCGAACGCCACCTCTCCCGCCACCACGCGGCCCGGAGAAGGAACGAGATCCATGATGGACAGGGCCACCATGCTCTTCCCGCTCCCGGACTCGCCCACCAGGCCCAGGGTCTCGCCTGCGGCAACCGCGAATGAGACTCCATTCACCGGCCACAACTCGCCCTCGTCCACCTCGAATCGCGTGCGAAGTCCGCTTACGGAGAGCAGCATCAGACGAACTTCTGATCCAGCGCCTTCGGGTCCAGCGCATCGCGCAGACCGTCGGCCACGAGACTGAAAGCGATCAGGGTTATCGTGAGCAGGGCACCAGGGAAGAAGGAAATCCACCAGGCGCTCGCCAGGGCGTCCTTGCCGGCCGCGACCATGTTGCCCCAGGACGGGGTCGGAGGGCTGATGCCGAGCCCGAGGAACGAAAGGCCGGCTTCGGCCCCGATCATCCCGGCCACTGCCAGGGCCCCCGTTACGAGTACGGGCGACAGGGCGCCGGGAATCACGTGCCGCAGGATGATCCGATGCGCCGGGAGCCCCATGGCTCGCGCCGCCTCGACGTAGTCGCGCTCCCGCAGGGACAGGATCTCGCCCCGAATGAACCGTGCCGTAGGCGGCCAGGCCGTGAGTGCCAGGATCAGGATCAATACGGGTACGCTGGCTTCGAACACACCGACCAGGAGCAGCATGAGATAGAACGCGGGAAAAGCGATCCAGACGTCCACGATCCTCATCATCACACCGTCGACGATACCACCGAAGTATCCCGAGACGGCCCCGTAGAGGCTACCGATCGAGGTGGCCAGAAGCATGGCCAGGATGCCGACCGACAGGGACACCCGGGCCCCATACAGCGCCCGGCTGAACAGGTCCCGCCCGAATTCGTCGGTGCCGAAGGGGTGTGCCCACGAGGGAGGCTGGAACCGGGTGGCCATCACGTCACCGATGGCGAGCGGGTCGTGGGGCGCCAGGAGCGGCGCCAGAAGCGCGGCAAGCACCAGGATCGCCAGCACGTAGAGCGACCAGAGGGCGAGCCGGTTAGCCCGGAAGCGCCGCACGGACACCTCCCACGGGCTGCGGGCTCCGATCCTCTCGCGTGCGCCGGAGTCCACGCTCCGGACTCTCTCAGCGCCTGGAGCCATCATACGACACTCTCGGATCGACTACGGCGTAGCCTACGTCCGCCAGAAGACTCCCGAGCACGGTGAGCACCGCGGCCACCATGGTGGTCGCCAGGATCACCGGGTAATCGCGTCCGAGCACGGCGTCCACGGTGAGACGGCCCATGCCGGGCCACGCGAATATCGTCTCGACGATCGTGGCCCCACCGAGCATCAAGGGCAGGCTCATTCCATAGATCGTGATGATCGGGATCATGGCATTCTTGAGCGCATGACGACGGACGATAGTCCAGCCGCGGAACCCTCTTGCTCGGGCCGCCGTGATGTACTCTTCGCCAAGAACATCCAGCAGCCGGCCGCGCATGTAGCGGGCGGTGGCAGCCGCCCCGGCCACTCCGAGCACGGTCACCGGGAGCACCAGGTGCCAGAGCCGGTCGAGCAGCTTCCCGAAGGCGCCCAGATCCGCGTAGTCGAGCGACGTGGCCTGGGACGTCGGAAACCAGCCGAGCTGCACCGAGAACAGCAGAATCAGCATGAGGGCCAGCCAGAAGCCCGGCATGGCATACAGCACCAGAGACCCGAGAGTGACGGCGCGATCCAGCTTCGTGCCCCGCTTCACCGCCGACACCACTCCGAGCGAAATCCCCAGCAGGGCGTCCACCAGCAGGGCCGCCAGGATCAGGAGCAGGGTATAGGGTACGGTCTCAGCGAGAACGTCCCTGACTGGTCGGTGCAGCAGGAACGACTCCCCGAAGTCACCGCGGGCCGAACTCGACAGCCAGTTCACATACTGGATGTGCAGAGGTTGATCGAGTCCACGCTCCTGCCGCACGCGCTCGATCACCGCGGGATCCACCTGGCGCTGCGGCTGCAGATACAGGTCTACCGGATCACCCGGCGCCAGGTGCGCGAGGAAGAACGTCGCCGTCACGATCCCGAAGATCAGCGGTACGGCCAGGATCAAGCGCCTGACGATGTATTTCAGCATTGGCCTCCCCGGAGCCCGCAAGATCAAGCGGAATCTAGGGATCCGGTCAGCGGGCGTCTATGATGACCGAACCATCTTCAATGCGGCAGGGCCCGGGTCCCCAGGTACTCGAGTCTGAACTGGGCGTGCCTGGCCGCCTTGCGGCGGCATGATAGTCGGCCGCGTCGGTCGCGGCTATTATTACGCGCGCTCAGCCCGATCGCCCCATCCCCGTCCTGACATGGAGGAACGTTGAAGTCATTTCGCATCTCGCTCGACAGGTACATCGACGCAGTCACCCGGCTCGCATACGGTTGCCTGGCTGTCCTGGTCGTCGTGTCACCCGCCACGGGTCAGGATCAGAAAGGGGCGAATCGGGACGAGGACATTCCCTCGATCGAGGCGAAGACCGCGTCCATGGACCGAATCGACGGCTTCGTTCCGTTGTACTGGGACGCGACCAAGGGGGGGTTGTGGATGGAGCTGTCACGGTTCGACACCGAGCTCCTGCACTACGTGTCGCTTCCCGCAGGCATCGGATCGAACGATCTCGGCCTGGATCGGGGGCAGCTGGGTCCGCAGGCCATCGTGGAGTTCAGACGGGTGGGGCCCCGAATCCTCATGGTGGAGCCCAACTACGAGTACCGGGCCCTCAGCGAGAATCCTGCGGAGAGGCGGGCGGTCCGTGACGCCTTCGCCGAGTCGGTGCTGTGGGGGTTCGAGGTGGCGGCAGAGACCGAGGGCCGTGTGCTGGTCGATGCCACGGATTTTCTGATCCGCGATGCGCACGGGGTAGCGCGTGGCCTCGAGGGCGCGGACCAGGGCACCTACGCGCTGAGCACTTCGCGAAGCGCACTCTACCTGCCGCGTACGAAGGGGTTTCCGAAGAACACCGAGATCGAAGTCACTCTGACGTTCACCTCCGAGGCTCCGGAGGGCTCCTGGGTACGATCGGTGACCCCGCGGGCCGACGCGGTAACCGTCCGGCAGCACTTCTCGTTCGTGGAGCTTCCGGAGCCCGGCTTCGAGCCCAGGGAGGCGCTGCCCGGCGCCGGGTACTTCGGACCGGACTTCGTGGATTACGCCTCGCCGCTGGGCGAGCCCCTCGTGACCCGGCTGATCGCACGACACCGGCTGGAGAAGCGGGACCCCGGTGCGGCGGTCAGCGAGCCAGTCGATCCGATTGTCTACCACCTCGATCCCGGCACACCCGAGCCGGTTCGCTCGGCCCTCCTCGAGGGAGCCCGGTGGTGGGACCAGGCGTTCGAGGCCGCCGGTTACCGGGGCGCCTTCCGCGTCGAGATGCTCGCCGAGGACGCCGACCCGATGGACCTCCGGTACAACGTGATCCAGTGGGTGCACCGTTCGACGCGGGGCTGGAGCTACGGAATGACGGTATCCGATCCGCGAACGGGAGAGATCCTCAAGGGACACGTGAGCCTCGGATCCCTCCGGGTGCGGCAGGACTACCTGATCGCCGAGGCGCTGTTGGCACCCTATGAAGACGGAGACGAAGTGTCGGCCGAGGTGGAGGCCATGGCGCTCGCCCGAATCCGACAGCTCTCCGCTCACGAGGTCGGACACACGCTCGGCCTGACCCACAACTATATCGCCAGCACCCAGGGACGGGCGTCCGTCATGGACTACCCTCACCCTTACGTGTGGCTGGACGAAGACGGGGCGCCCGACGTCACGGATGCGTACGCAACCGGAATCGGGGAGTGGGACAAGGTTGCGATCGCCTACGGCTACCAGGACTTCCCTTCTGGTGCGGACGAGGAAGCCGCGCTGAAGGCGATCCTGAGCGACGCTCGGGCGGAGGGAATCACGTTTCTGGCCGACCAGGACGCCAGGCCCACAGGCAGCGCACACCCCGAGGTGCACCTGTGGGACAACGGATCCGACGCCGTCACGGAGCTGGGCCGGGTGATGGAAGTGCGACAGGCGGCGTTGGCCCGATTCGGTTCCCGGGTCATCCGAGAAGGCCAACCACTGGCTACGATCGAAGAGGCCCTCGTACCGCTGTTCCTGTATCACCGATACCAGGTCGAGGCCGCCATCAAGGTCATCGGAGGCGTTCGCTACCAATATTCCCTGCGTGGAGACGGACTGGCCGCCCCGCAGATGGTAGGGGGAGGCGAACAGCGCCGGGCCCTGGAGACGGTCTTGCACACGCTGGACCTGGAGGAACTGGCCATTCCCGAGGAAATATGGAGAACGCTGCCCCCGCGGCCGTTCCGCTATCCCGCACACCGGGAGTTATTCGACCGCTACACCGGTACGACGTTCGACGTGATCTCGCCGGCGGTCGCCGTGACGGAGCACGTGACCCGGCTGTTGCTGGACGAAGAACGGGCGGCGCGCCTGGTGGAGCAAGCCGCCCTGGACCCGTCACTCCCGGATCTGGGGGAGGTCCTCGACGCACTTCGTAAGCAGGTCTTCGCCGAGGTGCCGGACGACCCCTACCTGGCCGAGATTCAGCGAGCCGCACAGCGGGTGGTGGTGGACCGGCTGCTCCAGCAAGCAGCGGCCGCGAGGATGCCGCAGGTCAGGGCCGTCACGGAGTGGCAGCTGGTCGGGCTGCGCGACCTGCTGACCGAGGCACACGAGGCTTCCGCACGACGGGACGACGCCGGATCGGCGGCTCACTGCCGGGCGCTGGCGAGCGACATCGGCCGCTATCTCGACCGAGAAGGCGACCCCACCGAAGTCCCCGGACAGCTGCGGGTCCCGCCGGGCAGTCCGATCGGCTGAGACGGGCCCAAGTCACAAAGCCCCCGTCGTCGAGCAATCGACGGCGGGGGCTCAGGTGCGATCGAGGCACCGCGAGGCGCGCGCAGCCTACAGGGCGATCGTCAGACCCGCCTGCACGTCTCCCTGCCAGAAGCCCCACCCGCTGAGGCCGACGCCGCATCCTCCGGTGCCACACCAGAAGCCGCTGCCGGAACTGAGGATCGTGCTGTACAGGTGGCCTGCGAGCCGAATGCCGATGCGCTCCGAGGGGAAGATCTTCACGCCGCCGCCGAACACCATCGAGAAGAACGTCTCGCTGGACAACTGCGGAGCGTCAGCGTCCAGCTGATCGCCCACACCGTAGTACGTGAAGCCGAGAGTCCCGGAAACGAACGGCCGCACCGTCTCCGTCGGATTGAACCGGTACTGCCCACCGAACTGCCACACGTTCACCGAGGTCGAGTAGATGGGTCGTTTGCCGACCTGCCACTCGTCATACACGAGCTCCGTGTCCATCCGGGTATAGGACGCTTCGAGTTCCGTGTTGCGGTTCAGCACGAAGTCCAGCACCAGGCCGTAGTTCATGTCGTCCTTAACGCTCATGCTTCCGTTCCGGACGTTCACCTCGCCACCGAACATGTAGCCCACGAACGGGGTGAGTTCTACTTTGTGCGTCTGGGCGCTCGCCGGAACTGCGAACGCGGTCAAAGCCACCCACGTGCCAGCCAGAGCGACCCACCGGTTCCTCATCCTCATCCCCTACTCCTTCGAAGTCGCGGCGCACAGACCGCAAAGAAACGTTCTGGTTAGATTTGGTCGCCGAAGATACGTTGGCCCCGGAAGTGAAGCGAGTCTCAGGCTTACGAGCCGCGAACGCCGAGGAACCCCATGGCTCTGAATCCCGTGCCGACTGAAGTAACCACGGCCGCCACCGACGCCATACTCGCGCTGCTGGCCCTTTACTGCATCCGCTGGCTGGGCGCCCGGCGTTCGGCCGACCCGGCCAAGGTCACTCTCTGGATTCTGGTTCTCGCTCTCCTGGCCGTGGCCTCGGTACTGGGAGCGGTGGCTCACGGGTTCAGCCTTTCCTCGGACACCGTGTACCTGCTGTGGCAGCCCCTCTTTCTGTCCCTCGGCCTGGTGGTGGCCCTTTTCGTGGTCGCCGCCAGCTACGACGGACTGGGGCCGGACGCCGCGCGGCGTCTGATGATCCCGGCCCTGGTGGTCGGGGCGTGCTTCTACCTCGTGACGCTCCTGTTCCCGGGCACCTTCTTCGTATTCGTCCTCTACGAGGCGGTGGCCATGCTGCTGGCCCTGGGCCTGTATGTCAGGCTCGCTCTCCGGACTGGCAGAGGTTGGGCATGGCTGATGGTGCTGGGCATCGCCCTCAACATCGCGGCGGCCGGGATTCAGGCCTCGGGTACGGTCAGGCTGAACCTCGGCGTACCGCTGGACCACAACGGGGTTTTTCACCTGGTGCAGATGGTGGCGATCGTGGTGCTCATGGCTGGAGTCGGGAAGAGCCTGAACGAAACAGATTCACCTTCAACGGAGTCGTGACCGATGCGCTACAAGCTGCTGGGCAGAAGTGGACTCAGGGTGTCGGAACTGGCCCTGGGCACCATGACGTTCGGGCCCGAGTGGGGCTGGGGCGCATCGAAGGACGAGAGCCGCCGCATGTTCGACGCGTACGCCGAGGCTGGAGGCAACTTTCTCGATACGGCCAACCGGTATACGGAAGGCACGAGCGAGAAGTACGTGGGCGAGTTCATCGCGTCCGACCGGGATCACTGGGTCGTGGCGACCAAGTACACGCTCTGGATGCGGCGGGATAACCCCAACTTCAGCGGGAACCACCGCAAGAACATGGTGCAGGCCCTGGACGCCAGCCTGAAACGACTGGGCACCGACTACATCGACGTGTACTGGGTGCATGCATGGGACTTCACGACTCCCGCCTCGGAGGTCATGCGGGCGCTCGATGACATGGTACGCGCCGGCAAGGTCCTTCATGTTGGCGTCTCCGACACTCCGGCGTGGATCGTCTCACGCGCCAACACGCTGGCGGAACTTCGCGGCTGGAGCCCGTTCGTCGCCCTCCAGCTGCGCTACAGCCTGATCGACCGGACCGCTGAACGGGACCTGATCCCCATGGCCCGGGCTATGGACTTGGCCATCACGCCGTGGAGCATTCTCGGGGCCGGGACCCTGACCGGGAAATACAGCCGCGGGGCGGCTCCGGCGGAGGGTCGTGCGAAGGAAGGGGCGGCGACGGACGTGCGGAACCTGGGCATCGCCGACGCGGTCGTCGGCATCGCGGATGAGATCGGGTGCACCCCCTCCCAGGTCGCGGTGAGCTGGGTTCGGCAACAGCACGGCGTCATCGTGCCGCTCGTGGGGGCCCGCAACCTGGAACAGCTGGAGGACAACCTCGGAGCGCTCGATGTCACGCTGGACGAAGATCACCTGGCGCGCCTGGACGAGGTGAGCCGGATCGAGCCAGGCTTCCCGCACGACTTTCTGGCTTCGGATCCGATCCGGGACATCGTATTTGGCGGCACGTTTGATCAGATCGACAACCACCGGGCCGGGCACTCCGGGGCCTGACGCGAAGCGATCAGCTCGCGGGCAGAACCTCGAGCGCTTCTACGTTGGCGCGCATCGCGTCGAGGTAGTCTCCCGATGCGGGACGGTTGCCGGTCGGGGCGAAGACCACGCTCCCGATGCCGAAATCGCTGGCAAGCCGCGCGCTCGTCTCGTCCAGCGGTCGACCTTCCCACAGCATCCAGTCGGCGGAGTGGCCCTGCATGAGTGCAGCCAGGTCGCGCCACGCACCCGCCCGACCCGGAGGGCCCGATGAAGGCCGTCGTCGTGCCGGCTTCGACGATCAGTTCGGGAATCCGAAGCTGGAAGTCGCCCTCTCCATACCGGAAGCAGAGTCCTTCGATCCGGATCATCGTCGGCTTACGGTTGGTTGGACAACGACTGCCCCCGTGACCTGGTCGTGCGGAATCCGCTCGCGAACCTCGATGGCCCGCAGGCGCCCAGGTGTGGCACGCCCTTTTACAGGCCCACCGAAAACACGAGACCGTATACCAGCGTCACGCGCGTGGAGCTGATGTCCGTGTTGAACTCGGGCGCGAGGGACACGCCCTCTCGCAGTGGGAACGCGTACGCGACCCCCAGGCGGAGAAGGCCCTCCCATTCTCGCTCGGCGAGTATGTCTTCCTCCTCGACGACGTCCACGCTGACCTGCTCCACGCCGAATCCCGCGCCGAGCTCGAGCCGATCGACGGGCTCGAACGCCACTCCGAGCACGCCGACGATGTCCCGTTCGATCGAGCTCGTGACGTACTCCAGCTTCAGGTCCGCTGCCCACCTGTGGGAGAACTTGTAGGCATACGAGATGCCCACGCACCGCCCGTCTCGCCGACGTCCGTATAGGTGGAAAGTCCTCCGAAGAAGCTAACGACGTGGCGGTATACGGGTTCCTCGGAGTGCGCCGAGTGTTCGCCCTGTGCCCCGTGCTCCACTTCCTGGGCGATCGCGGCGGGCGCAGGCAGAAGGACCGCGCAGCCGAGCAGGATTAGAACGTGATTAGTCCAGGTGCGAACAAGGCCCCGGGCGTCCTTCTCGTCGATCTCAAGTGCACCTCAAACCAGAGTAGAGTGACAGCGCGTCAGCCGGTGGCGGAGTCCATGGCCTTCTTCACGCGACGCAGCTTGAAGCCCAACATCAGCTTCAGCAAACCACTGGCAAACGCATAGATCGCGATGAGCCACACCATCGCCAGCGCGCCGGCGCCAGGTCGTGCCAGCACGAATACCCCGAAAAGAACGGAAACCACTCCACTGAGAGCAATCGCCCATTCGCCTTCGACTTCCTTACGGATCTGAATCGCGGCCACGATCTCGCCGATGCCCCTCACCAGGGCCCAAATCCCGATCAACCACAACAGGGCCAGGGCCGTAGCGCCGGGTCGTACGATCGCGAACAGGCCGGCAGCGACGCTGACCAGGCCCAGAAACACGTAGGCCGGTCGCTTCTTCTCGCCGAAGCCCATAACCAGTGCCGCGACGCCGTCCACGAGCACGAAGGCCCCGAAGAAGATGACCAGCACGAAGACAGTCAGAGCCGGATACGACAGCGCCCCGATACCGAACAGGAGCGCGATCACCCCGCGCACGGCAAACGTCCACCACGAGTCAGCCAGTCCTTTGAGCACAGGCCTCTCCTTCTCCGCTGTTCCAGAGTCGCCGCCCGAACCCGTCCCCGCCCGCGAGGATTGTCAATATATCACGCGCTTGCGCCGCCGGGCACAAGCTACCGCGTCTTCTCAGAGAGCCCTCACCTCAGCCGCGATTTCGAGGGGACCGGACTCCTCCAGCAGCAGCGTGATCTCGACCGTATCGCCCTCCACCAGCGATCCCACCCCCATCAGCATGACGTGGAAGCCTCCTGGTTCCAGCTGTGCCGTGCCTCCGGCGGGGAGATCAAGACCGTCGACTTCGCCCATCCGCGCGAGTCCGTCCTCATCGATCGTCGTGCGGTGAAGCCCGGTCATTCGAGCGATCTCGGAGCGAGCCCCGGTCAGCCGATCCGGGGCATTCCCCGCGTTGCGCAACGTCATGTACGCGGCCGTGTTTACGTCGGGGCCGGCCACCGCCCGAACCCACGCATCCTCCACCTGGATTTCGGGCCGCGGCGGAGTCGACTCCACGCACGCCGACAGGAGCAGCATTCCGATCAACCCCGCCGTGAGCACGCATCTCCCAGTCCAGCCAGTCATCAAAACGCCTCCCCGATGCTCAGATAGAAACCTGACGACCCTTCACCGAATGCGAAGTCGGCCCTGATGTTCAGTCCCTCCCGCCTGGCCAGCAAGAACCGCAGGCCTGCTCCTCCAGCGACCCAGAATCGGTCCAGGCCGAAGCCCCCGATATCCGGCGCCACCTGCCCGATACTGGCAAAGCCAGCCAGGCCGAACCTCCAGTAGAGCGGTAGGCGGTACTCGCCCTGGAAGGCCAGCAGGCTGCGATCTCTGTAGCGTCCCTGGAAGTAGCCGCGCAGAAGTGATTCTCCGCCAAGCTGGGGGTACAGGTCGAACGGCGGCTCTCCACTGGTCGCGATCCCAAGCGCCTGGAGCGCCACGACATGCGTTCGGGCCACCGGGAAGTACCTGCGCAGATCGAGCGTGTACACGCCGAATCCGTTGTCCCCGAACCACACGTCGGCGAACAGGTCCACGAGGAGCTTGTGGTAGGAGCCGCGCCTCGGGTAGACCCGGTTGTCCCGGCTGTCGCGGATCAGGCTGCCTCCGAGGCCGATCGCCTGCTCATCGTCGACCCCGGGGGCCAGGTCGGAGTCAATCAAGCCGTCCTCGGAAGCCTCGGTGATTCTCCGGTCGAGGAAGTTGGCTGCGAGACCGACGTACCATCCCGTGGCAACTTTCTTCTGCGGCCACAGCTTCAGGGTGAGCGCCTTTGGCGTATAGTCTTCCTCGGCCGAATCCGGTGTGTCGTTGCCTATGCCCCAGTACTTCGTCGGGAATTTCGAATAGCTGACGGACGACGAGATTCGCCACCGGTCTTCGGCCACGTACATATCGCTGGACACCGCCAGAACCAGTTGCTTTTTCGTCGTATAGATGCCGACGAACGACACGGATGATGGCGGACTGATCGTGTCCCCGGGGCTCGCGCGATAGTAGTTGATCGCGGTCAGCCCGAAACCCAGGCCCGTTTCCGGTTGATAGAAGATCACCGGAAGCGGTATCAGGGACCCCCCTTCATCCTGTTCGGTCGCCGCAACGGATGGCTCAGCGCCGGCCTCGTCTGCCTCCGGTTCCTGGCCGAGAACCTGAGACGACGACAGCGCCATGATGGCGGCGACCATTGGGAGAGCCAGACCGGTCC
>JBATJK010000021.1:0-4051 GCA_049668445.1 Gemmatimonadota bacterium | reverse complement strand
CCAGCGTCACCGCCATCGTCTCCCCGATGGCGCGTGAGATCGCGAGGATGAACGATGCCACGATCCCTGACAGGGCAGACGGAACCACCACGCGTGTAGAGACCTCGAACTTCGTGGCCCCGAGTCCATAGGCGGCCTCCCGCAGTGAGAGCGGAACGGCATTGAGCGCGTCTTCGGACAGCGATGCCACCATCGGGATGATCATGATCCCGACGACGATGGCTCCGCTGGCGGCGTTGAAGATCCCGGTGCCCGGAAAGACCATACGGATGAACGGGGTTACGAACGTGAGCGCGAAATAGCCGTAGACCACCGTCGGAATCCCGGCCAGTATCTCGAGGATCGGCTTGATCACCGCTCGCACTCGCGGCGACGAGTACTCGCTGAGGTATATCGCGCTCGTGAGTCCGACGGGGAGCGCGATCAGCATCGATCCGGCGGCGATGAGAAGGGTGCCGTTCAGCAGCGGCAGAATGCCGAAGTGCTGCTCCGAATACATGGGAGACCACCGCGTCCCGGTCAGGAACTCGGCGATCGGTACCTCCCGGAAGAACCCGGCGGATTCCGTGACCAGTACGACCACGATTCCGATCGTGGTCAGCACCGAAATCAGCCCACACCCGAACAGCAGCAGGGCGATGATGCGCTCTCCCCACCGCCGACTCGCCCTGTGTCCCAGGTCGAACGACACGAGCCCCGGCCTGCTACATCCCCGCCGGCAAGCCGCCGAGGAGCTCTTCGTACTTCTCGGACGCCAGCGGCACGTAGCCGACTTCCGGCACGAGAAGAGTGGCGTTGTTCAGGTAGAATTCGACGAATGCCCGCACCTGTGGCTTGGCCAGGGCGTCCGGCTTCACGTAGATGAACATCGGACGCGACAGCGGGGCGTACGTGCCGTTCTCGATCGTCTCCCGGGAAGGCGCGACGCAGCCGTTGCCGCTGTCCACGGCTACGGCGCCCAACCGGTCCGAGCTCTCCTCGTAGTAGGCGAACCCGAAGTACCCGAGCGAGCCCGCGTCCCCTTCGACGCCCACGACCAGCACGTTGTCGTCCGCGCTGGCGGTGTAGTCGTCGCGGCTCGCGTCCTCCTCACCCACGATGGCGTCGGTGAAGTAGTCGAACGTGCCCGAGTCCGTATCGGGCCCGTAGAGCACGATTTCCTCGTCGGGCCAATCGGATCGGATTTGGTTCCAGCGTCGAATCGTGCTGCCCGGCTGCCAGAGGCGCGCCAGCTCATCGACGGTCATGCAGGTGGCCCAGTCATTGGCCGGGTTCCGCACCACCGTGAGGCCGTCCCACGCGACCGGGATCTCGATGGCCTCGATGCCGTTCTCCGCGCACAGATCCATCTCAGACTGCTTGATCGGGCGCGAGGCATCGCTGATGTCCGTCTCGCCGGCGCAGAACTTCTTGAAGCCGCCTCCGGTGCCGGAAATCCCGACCGTGACCCTGACGCCCGGGTTGGCGATCTGGAACTCCTCGGCCATGGCCTCGGAAATCGGGAATACGGTGCTCGAGCCGTCGATCGCGACCATACCGCTCAGGCCCGCCTCGTTTCCTGCCTGCTCGCCCCCGCCGCCACATCCTGCGGCCAGGAGGGCCAGCGGCGCGAGCACGAACAGCGTACGAATCATCTTCCTGGTGTACATCCCTGTCTCCTCCTCATTCATGTCTGCTCATCCGTGCGCTCAGAAGTGAAAGCTGAGGCGCGCCTTGAACGAGTTCTCGCTGCGCAGCGCGTCTGTGGTCGGGCTCGCGATGTCCCAGTTCAGCGCCAGCTTGTTTCTCTTGTAGAAGAAGATCTGCACGCCCGGCGTGAATCCCCATACCTCGTTGTCGCTGACGTCCGTGTTGACGTCCGCCCAGCCGAAGCGGAGCAGGGGTTCGATGGCCATGTCGCCGGACCCGATCGGGAACTTCCACGAGACGATTCCCTGCCAGGTCGAGGTCTTCGCGAAGTCCTCGCCCGCGGCGAGATCGATGTCATCGCCCGCCACGTTCTGGAACGGGTTGTCGCCGAACACGAACCCGAACTGGGCGTGCGGGCCGTACGAGAAATCCCCCCACTCGGCGTACAGCTCGAAGTTGTAGTAGTACCGCCCCTGCAGTCCCTCCGTCACCGTCTCGTAGCCCTGGTCCGTGGCCGCGGCGGCGGCCGCGAACTTCAGGTCTTTCGGACCCGCGCCGAGCTTGACCTGCCCGCGCCCGATGAACTGCTTTTCGGTGTTCGAGTCCTGGAACTTGAGATCGGAATCGCCCGTGAAAACGCCCGCCCAGTACGAGAACACCCCGTTGTTCGTGGAGCCGCTGGCCTCCAGCCCGATGTCCCGATCCGACAGGTCATACGCGACCGTGACGCTGGTCAGGTTGGGGACGAGCAGGCCATCGATGCCGCGAATCGCGAGCGCTCGCTCCACGGTGACTGTCTGCGTCGACGAAATGAGGAAGAACTCGTCGAACGGACGCTTGAAGTGGCCCCCCTTCAGACGGAACGCCTTGCTGAAGGTAAAACGACCCCACGCGTCCTTGAGACCGATTTTGTCGATCTTGTTGAAGTCCGGCTGGATCCGGAAATCGATCTTGTCATTGATCTTGACCGTGAAGGTGAGCCGGGCCCGCCGCAGGAACAGGTCGTTGGCCGGCACCTGCTCCGCGCAAGCGGAGTTGTCAGGGATCGGGAACTCGCTGCAAGAACTCGTGCCCGCCTGGAGGTGCACCCGTCCGCCCATGCTGACCTCGAGGGCGTTGGTCTTGAACCTGACCTGGTCGCTGTCCTGCGCTTGTACCGGCGGAGCCAGCGACAGCAGTGCTGCTGCGGCCGCAACACACGTGACCCGTCTCATTTACCTGCCTCCTGTGAACTGGTGATCTCGAGTAGGCTGGAGAACTTCGGGTGGCAACGTGAACCTCCGGTAAACCGGTTGTAACGAGCGTGTAACAGCCACCGCGCCCGCAACGGAGGCCAGTGGACGCGAAACAGTGACTCCCCCGGGACTTCAGTCGGCGGTGGGGGTGTTCCCTGGCCACATGGGGCGGGGGAAGACGATCCACACGCGAGTGCCGTTCCCGACCTCGCTTTCGATTCCGATTTCGCCGCCGTGTGCGCCCACGAGGTGCTTGACGATAGAAAGCCCGAGGCCCGTTCCGCCTGCTTCCCTGGACCGGGCCGCATCGACACGATAGAAGCGCTCGAACACGCGCTCCAGGTGAGCCGTGGGAATCCCCGGCCCTTCGTCCTCGACGACGATGCGGACGGAATTATCTTCGTGAGCCGCGGAGACGGACACGGCGGTGCTCGCCGGAGCATAGCGGAGGGCGTTGTCGAGCAGGTTGCGGAGAATCTGTCTCAACGCGTCAGGATCGGCGTGTACCACCAGACCCTCGGGGGCGGCCACGCTGAGCGCCACGCCCGGATCATCCGGACGTCGGTCGAACGTGCTCCAGACCTCGCGCGTGACCGTGCCAAGCTCCAGGGCGACGGGCTCCGGCTTCCAGGCCCCGCTCTCGATTCGAGACAGGTCGAGGAGATCGTCAACCAGGGCCTGCATGCGCCTGGAGTTGGCGACGATTCGAGTGGCGAAACCACGCGGGCCGACAGGTACCTCATCGTCCTCGGCGATCGCTTCCGAGAATCCCAGGATGTTGGTCAGGGGTGTCTTGAGCTCGTGCGAAACGTTGGCCACGAAGTCCCTGCGAATTCCCTCCAGTTGACGGGTCCGCGTCAGGTCACGGAGAACCACGAGCGCGCCGTGGGCGTCCGGCCGGGAGGTGAGCAGGACCGTGCGGTTCCCGATCGTCGACTCGTTGGATCCAGGTTCCCCGGCGATCGCCGCCTGCACGGCGGTGACATTCCCGGGGTCTCTGAAGAGGCTGCCGATTCGCTCGCCCGTGAGTTCAGGCCTGCCGATCCATCCCTCAAAGGCGTCGTTCGCCCGGACGATCAGGCCATCCCTGTCTACCTGCGCAACACCGTCCTCCAACTCATCGAACATCCCGTTGAGATCCGTCGCTTCGCGTGACAGGTCGGCGACCCTCTGTTCGACGCGAGCCG
>JBATJK010000020.1:0-15582 GCA_049668445.1 Gemmatimonadota bacterium | reverse complement strand
CTCCCCACCAGGAGCACGGCCCGCCGGGCGCTCACGCGACCCTCCCGCCCACATGGGCCAGCACGGGTTCGAGGTCCGCCGCGAGGCGGTCGTGCACGTCCGCCCGCGGAGCGCCTGCCGGCAGCAGGCTCACCGCCGTGGCCGGGGAGTCCATGTTGCGGGCGTTCCGTTCGACGAGGGCTCGAAAGATCCGCGCCTCTTCTTCGTCCGGCGCACCCAGCACGCCTATGGCCGCCACGGCCGGGTACCTCGGGTAGCGCCGCCTGTGATGCACTTCACCGTCTACGCGCCGGAAGAACGGCAGCACGAGGCAGATGATCCGGTCCATCGCCTTCTTGATCTCGGAGGAGTAGCCGCCGAAGGTCACCGGCGTCAGGATCACCAGCAGGTCGCTCTTGATCAGGGCCGCCGCGATCTCTCGCCCCGCGTCCCCCTCGGTCTTGCACAACCCGGGCGTCGTCGTCCAGCACTCGAAGCACCCCTGGCAGTGCGCCAGCGGAACGTCGCGCATCGCGTAGCCCCGGATCTCGGTCCTCTCCTCACGGAGAAGCGCCAGCAGCGCCTCTTCGACCGGCTCCAGGGTCTCGTCGCCCGGGAGGGCTCCGTTCAGAACGAGGATGCGCTTCGCCGGACTCAGGGTCTCGGGGTCGGCGATGACCTGCGGGCCGTGCGCGTGGGTCTCCATGGCCAGTCCCGGTCGGAGGTGGCACAGGGGGTGAGATCAAGTTCCGGGATTCGGGGGCGGGCGGCAAGGCGGGAGCTGTCGGTTGAGCGCGGCGCGGTGGACCTTCCAGCCCGGCATGTACCGGTCCATCAATGCGTAGAACCGGGCGTTGTGGGTGGGCTCCAGCAGGTGCACCAGCTCGTGCACCACGAGGTACTCCAACAGCTCCGGTGGCCGGGCGGCCAGCTCTGTGTTGAGGCGAATCGTGCGCGCCCTGGGATTGCAGGTCCCCCAGCGGGTCTTCATTCGCTGCACGTAGAACCGTTCCAGCCTGACCCCGAGGCGCGGCTCCCATCGGGCCACGAGCGGGGGCACGGCCACCCTGATCTGGTCGCGATACCACCGCTCGAGCAGCGCCTGCCTCCGGGCCCTGTTCGTCCGGGGACGCACCCGCAGCAAGAGCCGGTCGCCGCTCAGCCCTATGTAAGGCGGCTCATCGCTCTCCGAGAGCGTCAGCCGGCAGGGCTTCCCCCACAAGTAATGGCACTCTCCGTCCACGTAGCGGGGCTTCGGCTCCACGGCGCCGCGCGTGGTCGTGCCGTCCGTGATCCGGAGCCTCGCCTGGTGCTTCCTGATCCAGTTCAGGTGGGAAGTCGCGAAGGCGTGGACCGCCTCCATGCTCGTTAGCCGGGGCGCCGAGATGCGCACCCGGCCGTCGGGAGGATGAACGGTGAGATTGATGTTCTTGATGTTCTTGAGGACCACGTCCACCGTGATGTCGCCGAGCTGGATCTGCGACTCCATCACTTCCCGCCCGACCCCCTCAGAGCCCGTAGCGGTCGGCCAGCGTCCGGATCGCTTCTCGGCTCCCGATGACCGTCAGGCGGTCGCCCTCCGCCAGAACCGTGCTTCCGTGCGGAATGATCCCATGCCCCCCGCGCCGGATCAGCGCGACGAGCGCGTCGCCCGGCAAATCGAGGTCCAAGAGGGCGCGGCCGATGAGATCCCCCGCCGCGCTTCCACGGTCGAGATGCAGCGACAACGAGCGCTCTTCGCGCAGCAGGGTGCTCCGCAACGCGTCCGCGTCCCGTGCCTCCAGCCAGCGCTCGACGAACCCGAGATCGTCCACGTGCGTCGCCAGATGCCCCAACAGCCTCAGGTGCTGCCCGGGCTGGTCCTCCGGACTCAACAGGAAGAAGACCGCGTGCACGGACTCGGCAACATCGCGGACCGTGACGCCGTCCACCGACCGGACGATCAGCATGGTGGGCCGCTCCAGGGCCCCGGCAATCCGCAGGTGCGGGAGAGCCGCGCCGCGGGCCACCGGCATGAACCCGGCCTCCATCTCCTCCTCGAATCCCCGGCTGAGCTGCTCGGCCGGCACGCCAGTCTGCTTCGACAACCGCTCCGCCGCCAGCGCGATCAGATCTCCGAACGAAATCGTTCTGTCCAGATCCAGCACCGCCGCACGCGCCACGACCTCGTCGTACGGGTCTTCCTCGCGCAGCCCTTTCTCCTTCACGATCCCGCGGAGCTCGGCATCCAGGCCGGCGTGCTGCAGCTCACCGAGACGCGCGAACGTGTGGAAGACCGCCCCCGCCCGGACGGTGCGGGCGCGACCGTACACGAAGTACCAGCCGATCGTCAGCGTGATGAGCCCGCCCGTAAACAGCACCGCGAGCTCACCCATCTCGGAAATCAGCCAGAAGGGCGTCACGAACCCGACGATCTGGATCCATGGATAGAGTGGAGACCTGAATCCGGGATCGTATCCCGCGATCCGGCTCTCGCGCATGATGATCACCGCCAGGCACAGCATCGAGAACAGGGCGAGCTGAAAGGCGCTGGCCAGCTTGGCGATGGCCTCCACGTCCAGGAACACGATGGAGCCGATCATCAGCAGTCCGGTGACGACGATCGCGAAAGTCGGAGTCTGGAACCGGCCAAGCGTCCCGAACCGCGCCGAAACGAGGCGGTCCCGTGCCATCGCGAGGGGATAGCGCGACGCCGAGAGAATGCCCGCGTTGCCCGTGGAGGCGAAGGCGGCGATCGCGGCCGCGACGATCAGCATCACGCCCAGCCCGCCGGGCAGCCACTGGAAGAAGGCCTGTGCCGCGGTGGCCACCGGAGTGAGGTCATGCCGAAGCTCGTCGGCCGGCAGCACGGCCACGATGATCAGCACGCCCACCGAGTACACGAACGCCGCGGTGGCGAGCGACAGCACCATGCCAAGCGGAATATTGCGATCGGGGTTCCGGATCTCCTCGGCCACGCTCGCCACTTTGGTGAGGCCGGCGTAGGAGACGAAAACGAAACCCACCGTCGCCATGAAACCCTGGAAGCCGAAGGCGAGAAACGGACTGAACCGCTCGCGGGCGGCGGATCCGGTCCCGACCACGTCGGTCGACACGAAAACCAGTCCCTGTACGATGAAGAACGCCATGATCGCCACGAGGACCGTGACGAGCGCCCGCTGCAGGCCGCTCGTCTCCTTCGCTCCCACGATGTTGATCAGCATGAAGGCGATCGTCAGACCGATGGCCAGCGGCTTGATCGGCACATCGAAGTAGATGCCGAGGTAAGCGCCCATCCCCACGAGCGCGAATGCGCTCTTCAGCACCAGCGCCAGCCAGGTCCCCAGCCCGCCCACCGTTCCGACCAGCGGTCCGAGGGCCCGATCGAGGAAGTAGTAGGCGCCGCCGGCCCGCGGCATGGCCGTCGCGAGTTCCGCCACGCTGAACATCGCCGGGAGGATGAAGAGGCCGGCCACCAGGTAGGCGAGCGCCACCGAGGGCCCGGTCTTGGCGGCCGCGAGGCCCGGCAGGAGGAAGAAACCCGAGCTGAACATCGCGCCGGTACTGATCGCGTATACGTCGAACAGTCCCAGTTCCTTACGGAGACGTTTCGGAGCTTCGTTCAAGCGTCTGCACCCTCATGCCGTGTGTATCGAGACAGGCCGCCGGACGTACGGCCCTCGGTCTAATCGCCTGCCCTACTCGCCTGCCCTACTCCCCCGCCGGAGCGCGCTTCAACACCGTCCCCTCGAGACCCGCGTAGCGCAGGATCTCTTCGAACACCTCCTGGAACCGGGGATCGTCGCGAATTCCGTCCAGGAGCGGAGACCAGAGCTCGTGAAGCGCCCCCCCATTAAACCTGGGCCGCCCCAGATACCGTGCCCCCAGCACTTCGATCGCCTGCAGAGTGTCCCCGAGGAGGAGGTAGTCGCTCGCGGGACCGTGATCGGCACAGCACCGCTCGTAGGCCTCGAGGTCCCCGGTTCGGAACGCTCGGAAACGGCTGGCGGCCGCCCGGTCCCACAGCTCGCGTGTCTCCGCGTCGAAGTTAAGGCGGGGGATATACTCCTCCCGGTCCCACCGCTCGGCCTCGTCCAGGTTGCCGAGGAGCATGTGGGCCCGACTCAGATTGACATACGGCATGGGGAAGTCCGCCCCGTGTACTACCGCCACCTCCAGCTGAGCGATCGACTCCGCCAGACGGCCGTTGGTCTCCAGAATGTACCCCAGCACGTTGAGTCGGATGGCCGAGGTGGGGTCGAGCGCCACGGCACGGCGGGCGCTGCGCAGGGCCTCGTCCGCGCGGCCGCTCCCCGCCAGCATCTCGGCGTACTGCTGGTGCGCTTCCACGTCGTCCGGATCGAGACTGAGCGCCCGCAGATAGTGCGACTCCGCCTCGTCCCACTCCCATTGGTCGCGGAACACGTTCCCCAGCGCCACTTCCGCCCCCGCCACGCGAGGATCGAGCTCGAGCGCCCGCAGCGCGGCCTCCTCGGCGGCGGCAAGCGCCGGGTCCCATACCTCTTCACCAGTCTGCGTGTAATCGCCCGGGTTGTAGAAAGGGGTCAGCGAATACGCCTGTGCGAGGCCGGCCCAGCCGGGCGCCCAGGTCGAGTCGCTGGCCACCACCTCCTCCAACAGGCGCACGGCCTCGTGCACCGCGGCCCCACGCTCCCGCATCAGTGCCCGGGCCGTCAGGTACTTCTCGTACGCCGCGAGGTCCGCCAGCGGGACCACGAGAGCGCCTCCCTCCTCCAGTCCCAGCGACACCTGCAACTCCCCGGCGATCGCCCCCGCGATCTCTTCCTGGATGAGGAACACGTCGTCCAGCGTGCGGTCGTACGTGTCCGACCACAGGTGGAAGTTGTCGCCCGCGTCCACCAGCTGCGCCGTGATGCGCAGCCGGTCGTCCTGCTTCCGCACGCTCCCCTCCACCACGTACCGCACGCCGAGTTCTCGGCCGATCTCACGCAGGTCCTTGTCCTGGCCCTTGTAGGCGAACGACGAAGTGCGCCCCGCGACCCGCAGCTGGCGGATCTTGGCGAGGGTGTTGAGCAGCTCCTCGGTCATCCCGTCGGCGAAGTACTCCTGGTCGCCGCCCGGGCTCATGTCCGAGAACGGGAGCACGGCGATCGAGGGGCGGGCATCGTCCGACAGGTCGGCATAGGCAGCCTGCAACACTTCGGCATCCCGGGCCCTCTGCGAGTCACCCTCCCCCGCTGCCGCAGCAGGCGAAGCGGCGGCAGATGCGTCGGCTCCCGGGGCGGTGCTTCGGCCCACCCACCAGGCGCCCGCGACGAGAGCGCAGACACCGAGCAGCGCGAGCACGCCGGCCGGCCACCTGCGGGCTGCCGGAGCCGAGATGATCTCCGTGATCTCTCCGGGGGTCGCATCCTCCGTCTTCTTCACGCCCTGCGGAGTCATCTCGAACGCCCACGCCAGGACCACCGCGATCGGGAATCCGACCAGGGTGAGGGCGAGAACCAGCGTCACGGTCCAGTCGGGGAGGCCCATGCTCGGGAACGCGATGTCGGCCACCTGGAGAACGACGAACGCCACGGCGCCGTACATGGCCATGACGCGGAACACGTTCCGGCGCTTGAGCTCGGCAAGAAGCCGCTGGTAGGCAGGAGTATCAGACATGGCCGGGTCTACTCCCGCTGCGCGTTCGGCCCCGGATACGGCGGCAACCGTTCGAGGAAGGTCTGGAACCGGGGATCGTCACGCAGAACATCCAGCATCGGATCGTGCTCCAGCTGGAAGCGAGCCCTGACATCCCACAACATCGTCATGGCCTGATAGGCAGACTCCATGGCATCGACGAACTCCTGCGTTTCTCCCAATGCGAGTCTGATCTCCGCAGCCGCGAATCCCCCGTCCCAGTCTGCAGGGATCCGTGCCAGGGCAGCCCGGGCTTCGGGCTCACGCCCGGTCAGCGCCGCCGCGAAACCCTCGAGATGGAAACGCCCGACGGAATCGGCGGCCGGCCACCGGGATGCCTGGGCAGACGCGTACGCTTCCACAGCCTCAGGGCCGGCCGTCTCCCGGAGCGAATACAGAAACACCCCTTCCATGAGCCGGAGCTCCGCTGGCACCTGGGAAGTGTCCGTCGGCGCGACGGTCCGGAACGTCTCCACGACAGCCGCTTGGTCGTGTGCAAGGTACTGCGCGAACAGGAGACGTTGCGCTCTGACAACGGGATCGGAATCCGGTGTCTTCTCGTAGAATCGCTTCTCGTACGCGAGCGCGGCGTCCGCGTCGTTGTCGAGTTGCGCGTGGAAAGCCAGGGCCTGAAGCGCGGGCGCGAAGTCCGGTTCGAGCTCCAGGACCTCTTCCAGCAGGGCGTCCGCCTCTTCCCACCGTCCCGCCTGGTCCAGGGCCTCCGCCAAGTCCGTGAGGATGATGGGCGACAGCGGATCCAACTCTCGCGCGGTCTCCAGATACGGGATCCCGCTCTCGGGATGCCCCGTATCGCCGAGGATCTCCCCTTGCCAGTGGTACGCCGTCGGATAGCGCGGGTCGAGCTCGATCGCGCGGGCGAAGTTGTCGGCCGCGGCCGCTGAGTCGTAGTGAATCCACGCGTAGATGTAGCCCTGGGCCGTGTAGGCCTGGGCCATGGTCGGATCCAGCTCCAGCGCGCGCGCCGTCGCCTGTGCCCCTCGCTGCTCGACAAGGCTGTCCGTGCTGAATTGCCAGCCGGTGGCCAGGTTGTGGGCCATCGCCAGGTCCGCCCACGCGCGGGCATAGTCGGGATCGAGCTCGATCGCTTTCTCGAATTCCTCCGCGGCGGCCGCCAGGCCGCGTGGAGTACGCTGCGCCATCAGGTAGCGTCCGCGGAGCACCGTGTTGTACGCCTCGAGATTGTCCGTACCCAGCGCGACGAGCGTCTCGAGTTGGGACCCGGCCTCGGGCGCGAGGGAGAGAGCCGCGACGATCGATTGCGCGATCTCCTCCTGTACGCCGATCAGGTCCGCCATCTGGTCCACCGAACGGTCGTACGAGTCGGACCACAGGTGGAATCCGTCCGCGTTCACCAGCTGCGCCGTGATCCGGACGCGGTCGCCTCCCCGGCGTACGCTTCCCTCGAGCACCGTCTGCACCCGGAGCTGCTTCGCGACCTCCGGGATGTCCACTTCCTCGCCCTTGAACCGGAACGACGAGGTGCGCGCGGCCACCACCAGCCCGTCGACCTTTGCGAGGGCATCGAGCAGCTCCTCCGCCAGTCCGTCGCCGAAGTACTGCTGGTCACCCTCCGGGCTCAGGTCCGCGAAGGGCAATACGGCGATCGACTCCACCGGCGCTTCGGGATCGACGAGTCCGCCGCTCTCTCCCGGTCCCGGCCGCCCCAGAGCCAGCCACGCTCCGACGAGGAAGAGCGCCGTTCCGCCCGCCGCCGCGAGGCCCACCGGCCACCGCTTGGCCGCCGGCGCTCCCACGATCTGAGTGATCTCGCCGGGCGCCGCCTTCTCCGTGCGCTGCATCCCCTCTGGCGTCATGTCGAACGCCCACGCCAGCACGATGGCAATCGGGAAGCCGAGCACGGTGAGGGCCAGGATCAGGGTGATGGTCCACTCCGGCAGCCCCAGCCCGGGAAGCGCGATGTCAGCCACTTGGAGGATGACGAACGCCACGGCGCCGTATACCGCCATCACGCGGAAGACGCGGCGCCGCTTCAGCTCGGCAAGAAATCTCTGGTAACCCCGGGGCTCTGACATGCGCCGAAGATCAACCCGAACGGCGGTTCACGGCAAGGAGCGGCCACCTGCAGCGTTCTCGTCCTCGGCGCTCATATGGTGCAATACGCGCGAGCACATGTCCCAAACAGTCGATGTCAGTTCTGGGAAGATATCTTCCCAGAACCGTCGGAGAGGTTTTGAGGGAGATAGTCTAGCTGGACCTGCTTCTCACATCCCGACGTTTTGCCTATACTGTCGCGTCCAGACGTCCGTCCGTACCCGAAGCGAGAGGCTCCATGTCCCGTTCGACTCATCAGCGTTCCCTGTGGCAGGTCATCGGCCTGTACCTGGCCGGTTCCTGGGTCGTCCTCCAGGTGATCGATGTTCTGACCCAGAACGTCGCCCTGCCGCCCTGGGTGTTCACGATGACGCTGACGCTGCTCCTGATCGGGCTGCCGATCACGGCGGCAACGGCCTACTTCCAGGGCATCGGCCGGGGGTCGGACGCGACTGACTCGGATTCCGCGGCTGCCGCCGATGGGGCTGGCGCGGCCGCTGGCGGCAGCTTCTTCACCTGGGGCAACGTGCTGAAGGGAGGCGTCGCGGCCCTCGCCTTGTGGGGCATCGCGGTCACGGGGTGGATGGTTCTGAGCGAGCGCCAGACGCAGGAATCCGAGTGGGACCTGGTCACCGGCCTCGACGAGATCCGGCGCCGGGTGGGCGAGTACGACTTTCCAGCCGCCAACGCGATTGCCCGCGAACTGGACGGCGTGATCAGCAACGACTCGGTGCGCGAGTCGATGTGGTCCGAGGTATCGCGCGCCGTGACGCTCACCACCGAACCGGCGGGAGCCACGGCCTACCGCCGCGACTACGAGGACCCGGACGCCGAGTGGGAAGAGCTCGGCCTCACGCCCGTGACGGTGGAACGTTTTCCGTTCGGGCTGTCGCGTGTGCGCTTCGAGCTCGAGGGCTACCTGCCGCGAGAGACGGCAGACTTCTCGGGCCGGCTTGCCGCTGCCCCGCCCTTCGTCCTCGACACTCCGGAGTCCCTGCCCGCCGGAATGGCGCGCGTGACCGGCGGCTCCGCCAAGATCTGGGCCCCGGGCCTCGAGCAACTGGACTCGCTCGCACTGGGCGACTTCTTCATGGACGTGCACGAGGTCACGAACCGCCAGTACAAGGAGTTCGTGGATGCGGGCGGCTACCGGGACCCCGCGTGCTGGACCCACGCGTTCGTGCGCGCTGGTGTCGAGATCCCCTTCGACAAGGCGGTCGCGGAGTTCGTGGACCAGACGCAGCGGCCCGGTCCGAGCGGCTGGCAGGCGGGCTCCTACCCGGCCGGCGAAGACGATCTCCCGGTCACCGGGATCAGCTGGTACGAGGCGGACGCCTACGCCTGCTTCTCTGGGAAGTCCCTGCCCACGGTGTATCACTGGTACACGGCGGCGGATCCATTCAGCTCCAACCACGTCGTTCCGCTCAGCAACTACTCGGGCCAGGGACCGGCCCCGGTCGGGCAGTACCAGGGCGTCACGCGCGATGGCATCTACGACATGGCCGGCAACGTCCGCGAGTGGACGCGCAACGCGGACGGCGAAGCTCGCTACAACCAGGGCGGCGGCTGGGATGACCCGGAGTACGCGTTCAACGACGCCATCAGCTCTCCGGCATTCGACCGGTCCGAGGGCAACGGCATCCGGCTGGTCCAGTATCCCGACACGACGAACATCACGGCTGCCAGCGCCGCGATCGAGAAGGCCTTCCGCGACTACGCTGCCGAGGCGCCGGTCTCCGACGAGGTGTTCGACGTGTACAGGCAGATGTTCGAGTACGACCGGACCGCTCTCAACGCCGTGGTGATCAGCTCCGACACGACGGCCACGTACATCAGGGACCATGTGGAGTTGGACGCCGCCTACGGTGAGGAGCGCCTGGCCCTGTTCGTGTTCCTGCCGGTGGGAGGGGCTGGTTCACCGCCTCGCCAGGCCGTGGTCTACTTCCCGGGCTCGAACGACCTCTACCGCACTTCCTACGACGACATGAACGTCGGCTTCCTGGATTACATCCTGCGCAGCGGACGGGCCCTGGTGTATCCGATCTACAAGGGAACCTGGGAGCGGCAGAGCGACATCCAATCCGACGTCCAGGACGACTCGAACCTGTACCGCGACCATGTCATCGCGTGGGGCAAGGACCTGCGGCGATCGGTCGACTACCTGGAGACGCGGCCCGACATCGACGCGGATCGGCTTGGCTACATGGGGATCAGCTGGGGCAGCGCCCTCGCCCCTATCATGACGGCGGTCGAGCCCCGCCTGAAGGCCAGCGTTCTCATCGTGGGCGGCCTGATGATGCAGGCGGTGCAGCCCGTGGCCGACCCGTTCAACTTCCTCCCGCGCGTCACGATTCCGACGCTGATGCTGAACGGTCGCTACGACTCGTTCTTCCCCCTCGAGACGTCGATCATGCCGTTCTACGAGAACCTCGGGACGCCCGAGGCGGACAGGAAGATCATCGTCACCGACGCGAACCACTTCGTGACGGCTTACGACGCCAACCTGGCGATCGCCGAGTCGCTGGACTGGTTCGATCGGTACCTGGGACCGGTGCAGTAGAGCGGCCCGGGTCTCAATCCCTGAAGTGAGGCGTAGCTACACCCTACAGAAAGGCCTTCGCAGTTCTGGGAAGATATCTTCCCAGAAACGTCGGAGCGGTTTTGGGACGTGTACGGCACGCGATTCCGGGCTAGCTTAGAGCCGGACTATCGCTCGTCCACAGGAGCCTCATGTCTTGAACGCACGCAGTGGATCTCCCCCTGGCTTTCCATGGCAGCCGTGCCTCGGCGTCTTCGTCGTCGCCCTCGCGGTCCGGTTGTTCTTCCTGACCCTGATCCCGACCGACGCGATCCGCCCGAATTCGGACTGGGAGCTGGACGCGATCGCCATTTCGCTGGTCACGGAGGGCCAGTTTGCCAATCCGTACATAGAGCCCACTGGACCGACGGCCCACCTCGCCCCGATCCCTCCCCTGATCCTGGCGCTCGTATTCAAGATCTTCGGCATCACCATGGTCGGCGGGATCGCGGGCTGGCTGTTTCGCATGGTCGCGCAGTCGGCGATCTGGGGGCTCCTGCCCTGGATCGGCCAGCGCACCGGTCTCGGTTGGAAAGCGGGCCTGACGGGAGGCCTCGCGGGGGCGCTATGGCCGCAGTGGCTCGCCCACGGTGAGGCGCTGGCCGCGGTGCTCATGGGACTCCTGGCCATGGCCATGCTTCGCCGGTGGGATTCGATTCGGAAAGGGAACGCAGACCGGCCCGCGTTCGCGCCGCGCCCGGCCTCTTCACTGCTTCTCGGGGCCGCGTTCGGCGTCTCGTTCCACGTCCAACCGGTGTTCCTCGTCGTCCTCCTCGGATACCTGGCAGTCGAGGTGTGGCGCCGGGCGGATCGGGCGCGTTGGAACTCAGCCGCGCTGGTTCTCCTCGGCGCGCTGGTTGTCAGCATCCCGTGGGGCGTCAGGAACTATCGGACCTTCGACGCCGTGTTCTTCGTCCGAAGCAACCTCGGCCTCGAGCTTCGCATGGGGAATCACGAGGGGGCAACGGCCAACATCTCCAATCGGCACTTCAACAACTGGCCGCCGCACCCCCGCACCCATGTCTCGGACGCGCAGAAGATCCGGGAGGTGGGCGAGGTCGCCTACATGCGAGAATCCGGCCGTGAGGCGCTCGACTGGATCGGGTCGCATCCGGCGGAATTCTCCCGCCTCACCGGCGAGCGAATCCGCCACTTCTGGCTCGGGCCCATTGACGATCCAATCATGGCCCTCGCCTTCCTTGCCCTGGCGGCTCTCGCGGCCGTGGGCGCGGTGCTGGCGCTCCGGCGACTGCGGGCTGCGGGGTCCGCCGCTCTGCTGATCCCGCTGCTCACCTATCCCTTGATCTACTACCTGGTGCCGTGGCAGCACCGGTATCGATTCCCGATCGAGTGGATCTTGTTCTTGCTCGCAGGCGCCGCGCTGTGGTCGTTGAGCGGACGGCGGGACAAACGCAGCGAGTGGTCCGACCAGCCGCGGTAGCTCAGGTCACGTTGGCGGCGGTCGCCTGAGGTCGTTGACCTCTCGTTGAAGCCCACCCTCATATTCGATCCCGGACGCACCCGTACCTTTGACCTCTTCTGCATGGGACTTACATTGTACTTACATGTAAGGAGCAATCCCCGCGGAGAGGCCTTGATGAAGACCCGGCTCGTCCAGATTGGAAACTCGCGTGGCGTGCGGATTCCGAAGCCGCTGCTCCAGGAGGCTGGTTTGGAGGACGAGGTGCAACTCACACTCGGGCCGGACGGGATACTTATATCCCCCCTCGTGGCGCCGCGGGCTGGCTGGGCGGAGTCTGCTCGCGTGGTGAGCGAGCGAGGCGAAGACGGATTGCTCGACCCTGTGGCTCCTACCCGGTTCGATCGGTCGTCCTGGCAGTGGGACGCTGATCAGGATCAAGCGCCGGACTCGGACGGGAGCTGATCCGTGCGCGTGGCCCGCGGCGACGTCTTTCTCGTAGCCCTCGGGCCCACCCGGGGCAAAGAGATCCGGAAGACCCGGCCCTGCGTCGTCGTCTCCCCTGACGAGTTGAATGGCTCCCTCTCCGCCTTCATCGTGGCCCCCATGACCACCGGCGGACACGCCTATCCCTTCAGGATACCGTGCCGGTTTCAGCGTAAGAGCGGCTTCATCGTGCTCGATCAGCTCCGCACGGTCGATGCGGATCGGTTGGTGCAGCAACTCGGACGGATCTCGGCCCCCACGTTACGGAAATCTCTCGGCGTGCTCCGCGAGATGTTCGCGGAATAGTCGTCGACTTCAGGACCCCGCCGACCCATCCAGCGGTTGACTCTCACCGCGATGCTGTCCTTCTTGGGCCTTCTCGATGAAACATTGCGGCGGCATCCGCGGTATTCGGTCCTGACCCGAGGCACGCGGCCAGGCCGCAAAGGACCCACACCCATGAAACGAACGATCGAATGACGGCACATACGCGCCGCGTCGTAGCGGCTATGCTGGTTGTCGCGGGGACCTTGAACCCGGACTTCGTGGCAGCTCAGGACACCGGCCAGGACGCCGACCCTGACTCCCGCACCGGGTCGGCCACCCTTTCCAACGCCGAGATCGAGGCCCTGTACCGGGCCCGGCAGGACAGCGCCCGCATGCGCTTCACCGATGCGGACGTCGAGTTCGTCACCGGCATGATCTCGCACCATGCGCAGGCCCTGATCATGTCCGAGCTCGCCCCCACGCACGGGGCCAGCCCGGCGGTCGAGACCCTCGCCGCGCGGATCATCAACGCTCAGCGGGACGAGATCACTCTCATGCAGCGCTGGCTCACCGATCGCGGGCAGCCGGTACCGCAGGTGAAGATCGACGGCCTGAACCTCAGGATCGAGATGAAGGCCCCGGAGGGAGATGCCGAGCACCAGGCAGGCATGGCCCACGCCGATCACGACGAGCCGGCGCCGGCCGCCGATCACACGATGCACGACATGGCCGAGCACAGTATGCCCGGCATGCTGACCCAGGCGCAGCTCGAGGAACTCGCGGCCGCGTTCGGAGCCGAGTTCGACCGACTGTTCCTGACCTACATGATCGGCCACCACACCGGAGCCGTCACCATGGTCGACGACCTGTTCGCCGTGGACGGCACGGGACAGGACGAGGCCGTGTTCAAGCTCGCCTCGGACGTACAGGTGGATCAGATCACCGAAATCAACCGCATGCAGATGATGCTGGACGACATGGCCGCGTCCGAGGAATCGGACGCCGGCCGTTGATCACCTTGAAGCAGACCTCTTGTCAGACCCCCGAAAAGGAATCCCGATGAGTTCGATGAGTGCTGAAGCCCCCTTCTCTTCCAGCGCCGGATCCAGGCGGATCACGGCGCACCTCAAGTCCGCGTGGCTCGTCCTCGGGACGGTCGGACTCCTCGGCCTGACCGCGTGCGCCTCGTCGGGCGGCACGTCGGGCGCCGCCGACCCGGCCCTGAACACACCTTCGTCGGCCACCGAGCCGCTGAAGCATGTGCCCACGGACGAGAACACGGTCCAGATGCCCGACCCCCGCGTGGGGCTCGGAGCCGGACTGCTGGACGCGGAAGAGGCGATCTGGAACCTCGGATTGCTGTCGGCCACTCCGCCTCCCGAGGCATTCGTCGGAGTCAGCAACTCCGACCTGGCCTTCAAAGACAACTACGCCATCCAGGGCAACTACAACGGCTTCCAGGTGTGGGACATCTCGAATCCGTCGGCGCCGGTCCTGGTGAAGGGCTACGTGTGCCCCGCTTCGCAGAGTGACGTTTCCGTCTACGGCGACCTCCTGTTCGTCTCGGGCGAGGGCATGGGCGGCCGGCTCGACTGCGGCACCGAGGGTGTGCGGGAGCGGGTGAGTGACGTGCGGCTGCGCGGCATCCGGATCTTCGACATCAGCGACATCGAGGACCCGGTGTACATCGCCAACGTGCAGACGTGCCGCGGCTCGCACACTCACTCGCTGCTGGTGGATCCGAACGACAGAGAGAACGTGTACGTCTACGTCTCCGGCTCCGCGCCGGTGCGTCCGGAGGAGGAGCTTCCGGGCTGCTCCGGCCTGTCGCCGGACGAGGACCCGAACTCGGCCCTGTTCCGCATCGAGGTGATCCAGGTGCCGCTGGCGAATCCGGAGGCGGCGGCGATCGTCTCCTCTCCGCGCATCTTCCAGGGCCTGGTCGAGGCCCCGCAGCACGGCCTGGCACCCGGTGATATCCGGGCCATGGAAGAAGCCAAAGCCCGCGGCGCCTTCGTCGCTGAGGTGCAGGGCCAGACCTTCGTCCTCCCGGACGGCTTCGCCAACCAGCTTCTCGCCCGGAAGGTGGCGGAGCGCGGGGGCGAGGGACCGCCGACGGCTGCTGACAGTGCTGCCCTGCGAGAGGCGCTCCCCGCGATGATGGCGCAGATGTTCGGCGGAGACGGCGACGAGGGAGACGGCCCGCGTCCCGGACCCACGCAGTGCCACGACATCACCCTGTACCCGGAGATCGGACTGGCGGGTGGCGCGTGTGAGGGCTACGGCCTCCTGATCGACATCAGCGACCCGGTGAACCCGGTGCGGATTGCCGCGGTATCCGACTCCAACTTCAGCTACTGGCACTCGGCCACCTTCAACAACGACGGAAGCTCGATCCTGTTCAGCGACGAGTGGGGCGGCGGCGGCGGGCCGAAGTGCCGTCACGACGACCCGTACGAGTGGGGCGCCAATGCCCTGTTCGTGATCGCCGAAGGTCAGATGAGCTTCCAGAGCTACTACAAGATGCCGGCTCCGCAGACATCAGAAGAGAACTGCGTCGCTCACAACGGCTCTCTGATTCCGATCCCGGGCCGCGACGTGATGGTGCAGTCGTGGTACCAGGGCGGGATTTCCGTCTTCGACTGGACGGATCCGGCGAACCCGATCGAGATCGCCTTCTTCGATCGCGGCCCCGTGGACGCAGAGCAGTTGGCCAGCGGCGGCACCTGGTCCGTGTACTGGTACAACGGACTGATCGTGAGCTCAGAGATCGCCCGCGGTCTCGACATCCTAGAGCTCGTGCCGAGTGAGTTCATCTCGGAGAACGAGATCGAGGCCGCCCGATCTGTGCAGTTTGACCACTTCAACGTGCAGGGCCAGCAGAAGTTCGACTGGCCGGCGACGTTCGCGCTCGCCCGAGCGTACGTGGACCAGCTGGAGCGGTCCGGTGGCCTGAACCAGGCCGGAGTGGCCTCGGTAACCCGCGTGCTGTCAGACGCGGAGAGCGCCGGTGGCTCGCAGCAGGCCCAGTATCTCACGGAGCTTTCGACGTGGCTGGCCGAGGAGGCGACGAGATCCGCTGACGCCGAGCGCATGTGGAAGCTGGCAGAGACGGTGCAGGAGCTGGCGAAGGGGTAGT
>JBATJK010000019.1:0-2322 GCA_049668445.1 Gemmatimonadota bacterium | reverse complement strand
CCGCCTGAACCTCCGTGATCGCCGCCGTCAGCGTCGTCTTCCCGTGGTCCACGTGTCCAATCGTTCCCACGTTTACGTGCGGCTTCGTCCGCTCGAACTTCTGCTTCGCCATCCTGCCGTTCTCCTGATCGGTGTAGCTCTGTCGGGCGAGAGGGCCGCGGCCGTCCCGCCATCTGATTGAGTCCGCCTAGCTGCGCCCGGCTGCTATCTCCTCGGCCTTGGCCTTCGGAACCTGCGCGTAGTGCGAAAACTGCATCGTATATACGGCCCGGCCCTGGCTCAGCGAGCGCAGAGTCGTCGAGTATCCAAACATCTCGGACAGCGGCACCGAAGCCCCGACTACCTGAGCCGAGGCCCGCTGCACCATCCCGCCGATCTTCCCGCGCCGGCTGGACAGGTCGCCCATCACGTCGCCGAGGTACTCCTCGGGCGTCACGACCTCCACGTCCATGATCGGCTCCAGAATCGCCGGATCCGCCCGCTTCACGCCGTCCTTGAGCGCCATCGAACCGGCGATCTTGAACGCCATCTCGCTCGAGTCCACGTCGTGCGTCGAACCGTCGACCAGGGTGGCCTTGATGTCGATCAGCGGGTAACCCGCCAGTACGCCCGAATCCATGGCCTCCCGGATCCCCTGCTGAACCGGCCGGATGTACTCGCGCGGGATCTTCCCGCCGACGATCTCGTCCTCGAACACGAATCCTGCGCCGGCCTCCGTCGGCTCGATGTGGATGACCACATGACCGAACTGACCCCGTCCGCCCGTCTGCCGAACGAACCTGGCTTCGACGTTCTGGACGGCCTTCCGGATCGTCTCCCGGTACGCCACCTGCGGTCGCCCGACGTTGGCGTTGACCTTGAACTCGCGCTGCAGGCGATCGACGATGATCTCGAGGTGGAGCTCGCCCATCCCGCTGATGATCGTCTGGCCCGTCTCTTCATCCGTGTAGACCCTGAACGTGGGGTCCTCTTCCATCAGCTTGGCCAGCGCCTGCGACAGCTTGTCCTGGTCAGCCTTCGTCTTGGGCTCGATCGCCACGCGGATCACCGGCTCCGGGAAGCTCATCGCTTCCAGGATCACGGGATCGTCCGGGTCCGACAGCGTGTCACCCGTCCTGGCCACCTTCATCCCGATCGCCGCCCCGATGTCGCCGGCGTAGAAGGTCTCCGCTTCTTCGCGCTTGTTGGCGTGCATCTGCAGGAGGCGCCCGATGCGCTCCTTCTTGCCCTGCGTCGCGTTCAGGATATGCGAGCCGGCCTCCACCTTTCCGGAATAGACCCGGAAGAAGGCGAGCCGCCCGACAAACGGATCCGTCATGATCTTGAACACGAGGGCCGAGAACGGAGCGTCATCCCGGGCCCTGCGCTCCACGAAGTGCTCGTCGTGGTTCGGCAGGTGCCCCGTCACCGGAGGCTTGTCGGTCGGGGCCGGCAGATAGTCGACGATGGCATCGAGCAGCTTCTGAACGCCCTTGTTCTTGAACGAGGCGCCGCACAGCACCGGCGTGATGGCACCCGCGAGGGTCGCCTTGCGCACCGCCCGGCGGACCTCGTCTTCCTCGAGCTCACGTCCCCCGAGGTAGTGCTCCAGCAGCTCTTCGTCGTGCTCGACCGCCGCCTCGACCAGCTCGTGGCGCAACTGCTCGGCCCTCTCGCGCAGGGCATCGGGCACGGGACCCTCGTCCCACTTCACGCCCAGGGAATCCTCGTCGTACACCACTTCGACCATGCGAACGAGGTCGATATGGCCGGTGTACAGCTCGCCTTCCCCGAGGGGATACTGGAGCGGGTGCGCTTTGGCTCCGAGGCGCTCTCTCATCATGGTGAGAACGTGCTCGAAGTCCGCGCCGACCCGGTCCATCTTGTTCACGAACGCGAGGCGCGGGACCCCATACTTGTCCGCCTGCCGCCATACCGTCTCGGACTGCGGCTCCACACCACCGACCGCGCAGAACAGGGCTACGGCCCCGTCGAGAACGCGCAGGCTGCGCTCCACCTCGACGGTGAAGTCCACGTGGCCCGGCGTGTCGATGATATTGATCTGGTACTGTTCGCTGTTGCGGTTCCAGAATGCCGTGGTGGCGGCGGAGGTGATGGTGATGCCGCGTTCCTGCTCCTGCTCCATCCAGTCCATCGTGGCGTCACCATGATGGACCTCACCCATCCGATGCACACGGCCCGTGTAATACAGGATGCGCTCGGTGGTGGTGGTCTTACCGGCATCGATGTGAGCCATGATGCCGATGTTCCGAAGCTTCTCCAGCTGCGTGCTACGCGCCATCTATTTCGAAACCTTCCCTCGTGCTCTTCTCTGAACCGGCG
>JBATJK010000018.1:0-6406 GCA_049668445.1 Gemmatimonadota bacterium | reverse complement strand
CCGCCTGAACCTCCGTGATCGCCGCCGTCAGCGTCGTCTTCCCGTGGTCCACGTGTCCAATCGTTCCCACGTTTACGTGCGGCTTCGTCCGCTCGAACTTCTGCTTCGCCATCCTGCCGTTCTCCTGTTGTGCGCGGCTGGGCGCCGTGCCGTTCAAACCAGCGATATGATCTCTGTTCGTCTGTTCGGGTGCCCCCGGAAACCACCAATGGTGGGGGGAGGATTCGAACCTCCGTAGGCATTCGCCGGCAGATTTACAGTCTGCTCCGTTTGGCCGCTTCGGTACCCCACCCCAATCATACGGCCCTTGCCGGTAAACCCGACTCAAGGGCCGCTTGGGTATGACTTCGTGTCTCCGGTCTGGCCTGTCTGGGCTACCCCGGCGAACGCGTCACCGAGCTGACGGTGGGACTCGAACCCACAACCTCCGGATTACAAATCCGGTGCTCTTCCGGTTGAGCTACGTCAGCAAAATCAGACCGCCAACATATTCGGTGAGGGGAATTCCGTCAACTGAGAGAATACGGCTTTCGGTGCAGACGTTCAGTCGGCCTGGGAGACCAGCTTCCAACGAGTCCCGGAGGGACCGTCCTCCAGCGCTACACCCCGGCCCAGGAGCTCGTCCCGGATGGCATCCGCCCGGGCGAAATCACGATCCGCACGGGCGGCCGCGCGCGCCGCGATCCGCTCCTCGACCCACTCTTCGATCTCGGCGGAACCGGACGCTTCTTCCCTCTCACGAAGCGACAACACACCGAACACGGCGTCGAAGTCCCGCAGCGCCTCGCGCAGCGCCTCGAGACCCGCCCTGGACACCGCGGCGGCGGCATCCAGGGCCAGGTTGGCTTCGCGCACCATGGTGAAGGTGGCTCCCAGCGCGTCGCTGGCGTTGAGATCGTCGTCCAGCGCCGCGGTGAACGCATCGCGCCACCGATTCGCCAGTCCCCCGAGATCGGGCGCGTCGGCGCCCGGGTCTTCCACAGATGGCGTCTCGGCCAGGCGTCGCCGGAATTCGTACAGCCGTCCTACCGCCCGGTCCGCGTCCTTGAGCCCGTCGAGCGTGAAGTTGAGCTGCGTGCGGTAGTGGGCGCTGAGCAGGAGATAGCGGATCGCGGACGGTCGGTAGCCCCGCTCCAGAAGAGACCCGAGCGTGTAGAAGTTGCCCAGCGACTTGGACATCTTCTCGCCCTCGGAGAGCAGATGCTCCGCGTGCATCCACCAGCGCGCGAAGGGCTTTCCGGTAGCCCCCTCCGATTGAGCGATCTCGTTCACGTGGTGAGGGAAGATGTTGTCCACTCCCCCCGTGTGGATGTCGAGAGTCTCTCCGAGGTACTCCATGGCCATGGCGGAGCACTCCAGGTGCCACCCCGGGCGACCGGGCCCCCATGGCGAGTCCCAGACCGCCACCTCACCCTCGTGGCCGCGCGCCCCTCCCTTCCAGAGCACGAAGTCGCGCGGGTTTTCCTTGGAGTAGTTTTCGTCGCCCTCCACACGGCCCCCGACCAGGAGCGCTTCCGGGTCGATGTTGGCCAGCCCGCCGTACCCCGGAAAACGGTCGATGGCGAAATAGACGGAGCCATCCTTCTCGTAGGTGAATCCGCCTTCCTCCAGGCGCCGCACCAGGTCGATCATCTGCGGCACGTGCTCGGTGGCCCGCGGATTGCTCTCCACCGACTCCAGACCCAGTGTCTCCCAGTCCTCGAAGAACGCTTCCGTGACCGGCGCCGTGACCTCCTCGAGACTGATGCCCCGATCGATCGCCGCCTGGATGGTCCGGTCGTCCACGTCCGTCAGGTTCATCACCTGCGTGACCTGGTAGCCCCGCCACTTCAGGTAGCGGCGCAGCAGATCCTCCCAGGTGAAGGCGCGGAAGTTCCCGATGTGGGCGCGGTCATACACGGTCGGACCACACGTGTACATGCGGACGTGTCCCGGCTCAGCGGGCTCGAAGTCCTCGACCGTCCGTGTCAGGGTGTTGTGGAAGCGCAGCGTCATGGGTCCCGGTTCGCTCCCGGCTCAACAGGCTGGACGCCCTCCGAATCATCCGGCGCCTGTTCCTGGTCGGCTTCGTCCGCCTCCGGAGCCGGCTCCTCGGCTGCCTTTTCCTCCAGACCCTCTCCGGGGAACGGGAACTTCTCCAGGCGCCAGGTCTCGTAGGCGTCGATCCGCTCGGGGTTCTCCTCCGCCCACTGTCCGGTGCAAGCCCCCACCTGCGGATCGTTGCGTCTCGCCAGCAGAGGCCGAAGCAGTCCCGCCCGCCGGGCGAACACCAGTTCGTCGAGAGGATCGAACGCGGGGGCGCCGAACAGGGTCCGAGAGAGGATCCAGCCGTCGATGAACGAACCCACGACCTTCTCTTCCTGGGCGAGCAGAGAATCGCAGGACACATCCGGATCGCCCCAGCGAACCACCCGCATCCGCTGAACGGCGTAGTTGTAGTAGGCCCGGTCCGCTTCGCGGAGGTTGGCGGGGAGGTGCGACGTGTCGATCGTCGTATCGTCCACTACGTTGACCGCGTTCCACGGGTAGGCCGCATCGGGCGCCTCGACCGGAACGGGCTGGCGGCCCGCCGGAGTGTAGTAGAGGACGCGCGGATCCTGCTCGAGGTCGGCCCACAGGGCTCTTGCCGTGTCGAGCATGACCCGCAGTTCCGCCGACTCGAACTGCACGGTGTCCCCGTTTTCCGCCGTGACGGTGTACTGGGCTGCGGCCGTGCCCGGAACCAGGACAGCGAACGCGGCCAGTCGAAAGGCGATCGCGCGGATGCGGATCACGTAGCCCGCTCCCTGCGTGCTGCGAGGTATACCGCGCTCATCGCGAGTCTCCCTTCATCCGGCGTCACCGATCTCATCGGGCGCCAACGTATGAAGGGCCGGGCGCGCGCGACACCCTGCCTCCCGCCTACTCGACGGTAACGCTCTTGGCGAGGTTGCGCGGCTGATCGACGTCGCAGCCCCTGAGCACGGCCATGTGATAGGCGAGCAATTGCAGCGGAATTACGGTAAGCAGAGGCTGCAGCATTTCGATGGTGGCCGGAACCCGGACCACGTGGTCCACCCGGGCCTCCAGGTCGTGGTTTCCGTCCGTGACGATGGCGATCACCTTTCCGCCCCTCGCCTTCACTTCCTCGATGTTGCTCGCGACCTTGTGGTACACCGAGTCCGAGGGGGCGATGAACACCACCGGCATGTTCTGGTCGATGAGGGCGATCGGGCCGTGCTTCATCTCGGCGGCCGGATATCCCTCGGCGTGGATGTAGCTGATTTCCTTCAGCTTCAGGGCCCCTTCGAGCGCGACGGGGAAGTTGAAGCCGCGCCCCAGGTAGAGGAAGTTCGCCTTGTCGGCGTACTCCCGTGCGATGCACTCGATGGCGGACGACTCGTCCAGCGCGAGCTGCACGAGCTCCGGCAGTTGCCGCATCGCGGCCACGAACTCGCGACCCTCCAGCAGGGACATCCCCCGCCGCCTCGCCAGGTACAGCGCGAACAGGGCCAGAACCGTGAGCTGCCCCGTGAACGCCTTCGTCGAGGCGACCCCGATCTCGGGCCCGGAGTGGATGTACACGCCACCGTCGGTTTCGCGCGCGATCGATGAGCCGACCACGTTCACGATCCCCATGATGGGGGCGCCGCGGGACCTGGCCTCACGCATGGCCGCCAGCGTGTCCGCGGTCTCTCCGGACTGGGAAATCGCGATCACCAGAGTGCCGTCCCTGACAATCGGATGGCGATAGCGGAACTCGGACGCGTACTCCACCTCGACCGGAATGCGTGCCAGTTCCTCGATCATGTATTCGCCGACGATCGCCGCATGCCAGCTGGTACCGCATGCCGTAATCACGATGCGCTCGACGTTCTCGAGCACGTCTTCGAGCTGCAGCAGGCCCCCCAGCTTGGCGGTCCCCTCTTCTTCCAGCAGACGACCCCGCATGGCGTCTCGGATGGTGTCCGGCTGTTCGAAGATCTCCTTGAGCATGAAGTGCTCGTAACCGCCCCGCTCGATCTTGCCGAGATCCCAGTCTATTCGACTCGCCTCACGGCTCACCCGGCGAGGGGCCTCCCCGTTGCCCGATTCCGAGATGTCGAGCAGGGAGTGTCCGTCCGCCGTAAGTACAGCCATCTCTCCGTCGTTCAGGTAGATCACCTTTCGGGTGTGCCGGACCAAGGCCGCCACGTCGGAGGCGGCGAACATCTCGCGCTCGCCGTTCTCGCCGACTCCAATGAGCAGCGGTGAGCCCATCCGCGCGACCACGATCTTCCCGGGTTCGTCGGCGTGGATCACGGCGATCCCGTAGGCCCCCTCCACGTGAGACAGGGCCGCCGCAACCGCATCCTCGAGATTGCCGTCGAACAGCTCCTCGATCAGGTGACACAGAACTTCCGTGTCGGTCTCGGAACGGAACTCGTGTCCCAGCTCCTCGAGTTTGATTCGCAGGACGCTGTGATTTTCGATGATGCCGTTGTGAACGAGGGCGACCCGGCCCGTGTCGTCGGTATGCGGGTGGGCGTTGATCGTGGTCGGCGCCCCGTGTGTGGCCCATCTCGTGTGGCCGATCCCGTGCGAACCCGCCAGGGGCCTCTCCTCGAGGCATCCTTCGAGCTCCGTGATCTTGCCCGCGGCCTTCCGGATGTCGAGGGAGCCGTCGTGAATCATGGCGATGCCCGCCGAGTCATAACCGCGATACTCGAGGCGCCGCAGTCCCTCCAGGATGAGGGGCTGCGCCTCCCGCGATCCGACGTATCCTACGATTCCGCACATACGGTCAATTCGCGCCCGCGTTCACGCTCTCGGCGGCCAGCGCCACGAGATTCTCTGCACGCTCCGGGCTAGGAGCCTCCGCGATGAGGCGGAGGATAGGCTCCGTGCCTGAAGGTCGTACGTGCAGCCACTCGCGAGCGTCCGGCCATTCCAGCCGGAGCCCGTCTTCCGTGTTCTCGTTCGCGCCGGCGGGTACGCCGGCTCGCATGTCCCGATAGATGTCCTCCGGGTCGACTTCGCCCCGTGCGACTTTCCGCTTCACCAGGTGGTAGCGGGTGCGCGTGGCGAGGATCTCGTCCAGGCTCTCGTCCCGCGCCGCCAGCAGGTTCAGCACGAGCGCCGCGGCAACCGCCGCGTCGCGGGTCAGATTGAGATCCGGAAGCATGACTCCCCCGTTTCCCTCCCCACCCACGACCGCGTCCACCGCGACCATCTTCTGCGCCACGCGGGCCTCGCCCACCGGCGCCCTGTAGAATGGCACTCCAGCCCGCTCGGCCACCTCTTCAATGGACTGGCTGGAAGAGAGATTCGTCACAAGGGCGCCCGATCGACATCCAAGCACGTACTCGGCGGCGAGCGCCAGGGTCCAGTCCTCTCCCACCGGTTCGCCGGCGCCGTCCACCAGCGCGAGCCGATCGCCATCGGGATCGACGGCCATGCCGATCTCAGCCCCGCTGGACCGGACCAGCCTGGAAAGGTTCCCGAGATTGGCCGGGATCGGCTCCGGATCCCGGGGAAACAACCCGTCCGTTGCCAGCCCGACTCCCTCCACCTGGCAGCCGAGTCGTCGCAGAAGTTCCGGCACCACGACTCCGCCTGCCCCGTGCACACAATCCAGGGCCACGACGGGCGCGCGGCGGCGAATCGCCTCCACGTCCAGCAGGGGTAGCGATAAGACCCGGTCGATATGGTGCTCCGCCACACCTTCAAGCGTTCCGCCACTCCCCAGCCCGCTCCAGTCAGCCAGTTCCACGCCATCCTCGAACAGCCGCTGGACGGCCAGTCCGGTCTCAGGGCTCACGAACATCCCGTTGCCCGAGGCCAGCTTCAGGCCGTTCCACTCGACGGGATTGTGTGAAGCGGTGAGCACCAGGCCACCGACGGCCCGCTCGTCGTCCCGTACGGCGAGAAGCAGGGTCGGGGTCGGTGCGATCCCCGCGTTCCGTACGGCGACGCCCGCGGACCGCAAACCCGCGGCGGCCGCTGCGGATAGCAGATCGCCGGATGTTCTCGAGTCGCGACCCACGATCACGTAGGCGCCCGGGTCGTCAGCCGCTCCGACGGTCTTCAGATGCCGACCGAACGCGGCTCCGTAACGCACCGCGACCTCCGGGGTCATCGTGGACCCCACGATCCCCCGTATCCCAGAGGCCGATACGATGAATGGACCTGTCCGTGGCAAATCGGTTTCCTTCCAGCGCCCTGTCTGTATGGGTATCCGCCATGTGTTTCGGCTCGCACCGACTCACATGCGTGCAAAGGGTGGGCCGCAGCTGGACTGCCGCCCAAGGTTACCGGGTGGAATGGGGACCGTCAACGCCACTCGGGGCGCGCCGGATCCACCTCCTCGATCGTCGTCCGGGCCGTGGCTCCGGCACGATGGCATCGGCCGGCATGGGCCCGTCCGCCAACCGGTGCACCCTCCGCC
>JBATJK010000017.1:0-13583 GCA_049668445.1 Gemmatimonadota bacterium | reverse complement strand
GCCACCGCAGGACCCGATCGAACAACGACTGGCCGCGCTCGAGTCCGCGGTCGAAGAGATCCGCGACGCGCTGGCGCACACTGCTCGGCAACAACGGGCGGCGGCGCCGCCTCAACGGAGCGCCCCTCCTCCTGGAATTCCCGCGGCGCCGGCTCGGAAGCCAGCGTTCGACAACCTGAGAGCCGCGCTACCGGGCCGTCCCCTGGATCTCGAGAGTTGGCTGGGACAGAACGCGCTGCTGGTCGTCGGCATCCTCGCGCTCGTCGCCGCCATCGGTTTCACGCTGAAGTACGCTTTCGATCAGGGATGGGTCTCCCCTGCGGCACGTGTGGGAGCCGGGCTGGTGGCGGCGGTCGCGATAGCGGTGTACGGCGAGCGACTCGTCCAACGAGGCCTTCGACGATTCGGAGCCGGGCTGCAGGGCGCGGGCGCGGCGATCGCATATCTGTCTGCGTGGGCCGCAGCTGGACCGTTTCAGTTCGTTCCTTCCGCCCTGGGGATCGTGGCGCTCTCCCTCGTCTCCGGCTTCGTCCTTCTGACCGCGCTTCGCAACTCCGAAGAGTACCTGGCAGGGATGGCGGCCGCGGGCGCCTATCTCGCACCCATGCTACTTGGAGATGCGGAGAGCGTCAGCCTGCTCCTCGCCTACTCGCTCGTCGTGTCAGCGGCGGTTTCCTGGGCCGCCTTGCTTCGCGGGTGGCGGCTGACCTTCGTCGTCGTGATCCTCGGTTACTTCCTGATGGGCGCTTTCGCCTGGGACGCCGACGCCGCCTGGCGCTCCCTCTACATCACGGTTGGCGGGGGAGTTCTGCTCGCCGCCGCGCTGTGGCGCAATTGGATGTTGGCAGCCCTGCTGGCCTGGCATCTCGCGTGGGTATCGGCCATGGCCAGCACGCCGGGCATCGAAGGATGGGGCGCCTGGCTGCTGGTGGTGGGCCCGGCGGCACTGGTGTGGCCTATATGGAGGCGAGCGATCGGTGTCTCGCCCGGCACCGGTGCCCGCCTGCACGCGGACGAGCGGTGGGGACTGGTCGCAACGACGATGTTCTACGCGACGGCTGTCGCGTGGGTCGTCGTCGCAACGGAGGCACTGCCGCCACCAGCCGACGCCTATCCCCTTCTGGCCGCGGTCGCGATCGCCCTTCTCTTCCTCGTGCCCGGGTTGCTCCGCGGAAACGCCGCCATGCACCTCGCGGGACTCGCCGTTCTGGCCACCGGCGTCGTGGCCCAGTGGGGGTGGCTCGGAGCCGCAGCGGGCCTATCCGTGCTCGGGCTCTTCGCCGCCTTGACGACCCGCTCCGGTCCGCTGGCCGAGAATCGCTGGAGTGCCACGGCCCTGGTCGCTGTCGGCGCCTATGCGCTTTTCGGAGCCAACGCAGAGGTGCGACCCGAGAACGACCCCGCGCTCGTCGGCCGCTGGGCGCAAACGCTCTACCTGAACCTGGCGTCGATCGTGGCGATAGCCGGGCCGCTCTGGCAACAGACCGAGGAGCGGTGGGAGGCACCCGGGGGATTCAGACTGCACACTGCCACCTGGCTGCTCGCAGCGGTCGTGGCGATCTCCGGCGGAACCATCGAGATCCCCGAGTTCGTGCTCCAGCGCGGCGGTTCCGAGCTCGCGGCGGGACTCGCCGTGAGCGCCTACTGGCTGATCCTCGCCGGCGGCCTCCTGGCGTATGGATTCTGGAAGGACCTGAAGGCCGTGCGGCTGACGGGACTCGCGGTCGCGGGCCTGGCGATCGGGAAGGTGATATTCGTGGACCTGGCTGAGTTGAGGGCGCTGTACCGCGTGGGCTCGCTGGCCCTGCTGGCGGTCATCACGCTGCTCGGGGCGCGGGCGTATTATCGAAGGGACTTGCAGCCGAACGGGGAGTCCGCCGACCCGGATCGCTGAGCCAGTCCCGCGGGCTACGCTTCCTGCCAGGCCAGCCAAACGCACCCGATGGCGGCCAGACTGGCCACAATATGCAGGCCCGTACCGATGCCCTCGGCATGCTCCAGGAGACCCGCCTGCCCGAGCAGGTAGTTCCAATCGTGGATATGCCCGCCGATGAGCGGGAGCTCCTGCGCCTGAGCGTCCCCCAGGTAGCGGGCCGTGTACATCAGGCTCTCTGAGGCCCACACCCCGCAGATCGCCACCGCGAACTGGCTGCCGCGCCGCCAGAAATACCAGGCAAACAGGACCGGGAACAGAAGCTGGAGTATGGTGCCACCGGCCACGGCCACCGTCTCCGGGCCGGCTCCGAAGATGAGGTGTCCCGCTTCATGGATCAGCAGGTTCACGCCGTCCAGGAAGTGGTACTGGTAGCCGAAGACCAGCCACAGCACGTAGGCGGCACAGCCGAGAACGACAACTCTGCGCAATCCGGATGGCACGCGATGCATGGGTCGAATCTGGCGGCCGGGCGTGAGTTCTGGTAGTGGGAGCCGCTAACCAGGCCGGGGGACGCGAGTGTTACGCATCCCCCGACCCAGCCGCCTACATCTCGCCGAAGCCTGGAGGCGGCACCTCGTAGTTGAACATATGGCCGACGATCTTCCAGGACCCGTCGGGATCCTGACGGTTGACGACGCCGTAGCGGCCGGTCGCCTCGACCGGCTCCCCGCCCGTCGGCGTCATCACGACGCGGAAACCTCCCCACGCAACGGAGCGCTTGCCGTCGGTGACGAAGTCCTCGCGCATGACCTCGAGCTCGGTCGCCGACATCGTCTCGAACTGGGCGGCGTATGTGGCCTCGATGCCCGCCTTGTCGAGCCGCGGCATCAGTGGCGGCGACTGGTAGCCGTCCTCTGCGAACAGGGCCGCGATGCCTGCCGCGTCACCCGCGTTGTACGCGGCGATGTAGTCGGCTTCCATCGCGTCGATGGCTGCCCCAATGGCGGCCCTGTCCATCTTCTCGGCCTTGGGGGCGCCTTCTTCCTTGACCTCCGCCGTTTCCTGCGGCGCACATGCCGCAACTAGGACCAGCGCCGCAAGGCCGAACAGGGATCCGCGATACCACTTCATACTGCCTCCTCTCGAGGGGGGGAGAATACGGGGGAACGAGACTCCAACCATCACCAAGTACTATAACCGAATTCCGGGCCTGCGCCCGGTCGCCAGGCACGCTCCGAGCGTCGAAGCGGCGAGGGGTGGCACGCGCAGATACCGCGACCACCCCTCGAAACTCGATTACCTTGTTTTACTTAACTGCATTTAAAACATCTGTTTACATCGACGAAGACTCGATGTTCCACAGATAGTCCACGTGCTCGTTGCACGCGTTGCTGAACGCGGAGCCGAGAGCCGGTTCGTACTCCCCGACCCATGCAATCACGTTCTCTCTCGCCTCGAGCAGCGCGTCGTGGCTGGCGCCATCAACTGCCAGCAGTCTCCGGTACTTGTCGCCGATCATGTGCGCATACCAGCCCCAGTTGTTGATCAAGCCGGCCTCGACCTGGGCGTTCCAGGCCTTCGCCATCACGTTCTCTACGATCAGGTCGGCCACAGCCTGCTGGTTCTGGTCGCAGACCCAGTAGACGGACATGCCCGCCGTGGGGCGGTCCTGAACGATCTCCGCCGCCGGAGCCGATCCGTCCACGTACGTCCACACGTAGTCCTCGTGCTCGTCGCAGATCTCCCAGAACTCAGCCGCGCCCTCGGGATCCGCTTCCATCCACTCAGCGCCGGTCTCGTCCAGGGTCTGGAAGAGCTGAGACCGGTCCATCCCGACCAGATAGACAGCGCGACTCCAGGAACCGCCCGTGTGATGCGTGAGAGAGCCCCAGGACGCGAGATCGCCGGCGTCAACGTGCGCCTGCACGATCGGGCCCCAGCTATCTCGAATCAGCTCGCTCGCCCGCGCGGCATGGGCTGGCTCGCACTGCAGGTAGACGCCATAGACAACGGGCTCGGGCTCGTCCTCCTGGGCCACGGCCAGCGGGGGAGCGCTCGCAGCCAGAAGCAGCGCGCAGACGAAGGCGACGGGGAAACGTCGGTCGATCATATGTGAACCTCCTTGTGACATGAGTGGGCCGGGAAGACTGGCTGGAGCCAGCCGTGAGCCTCGGCCTGGGGCGGAATGCCGCCCGCATTCCGACTCCACCGTACTCAAATCAATCTCGAATGAGAAGTGCGAGCAGGGCCGACCGGCAGGGTCATCAAGGCCATTCGCAGGTCTGGGAAGATATCTTCCCAGAAACGCAATCCGTGTTTCAAGGCCCGTGCTTCAAAGGGTCCGTGCCTCCCCCGCGCGCCCCCACTGCACTATCCTGTGACATGACTCCTGACCCCGAGATCCCGGCCGGCTACGAAGTACCCGAAGACGACGACGCTCTCCTCGCAGAGTGTCGCGTCGAGACGTTTCGCTCCGGTGGCCCCGGTGGACAGCACCAGAACAAGACCGAATCGGGCGTCCGGCTGGCCCACCTGCCGACTGGGATCACCGTCCTCTCTCGCGAGTCGCGTAGCCAGCACCAGAACCGCCAGATCGCCCTGGCGCGCTTGAGAAGGGCGCTGGCCGCGGCCATGCAGGAGGAGAAGCCGCGGAAGCCCACCCGGACCCCCCGAAGCGAGAAGCGGAAGCGCCTCGAGGAAAAGCGGCGGAGGTCTGAAGTGAAGAAGGCGCGGCAGAAGCCGCGGCCCGAAGAGTAGGCACTCGCTGACCGGTCCTCCCCATCTGCCGACCACGGTGGTATCATCTGCCTCATGAACAGAATGATGATCTTCGCGGCCCTGCCGCTCGTGTTGATGATCGCCCTGCCGGCGAATGCCCAGGACTCGTCTCCCGGAGTGGGGGACAGCTCGTACGTGGCGGGCGAATACCGCGTATTCACGGGGGCCGGTGAGCCCTCCTCGATCGACGACGTCGTGGCCGCCATGGGCGACTACCAGGTCGTGTTCGTCGGCGAGGCGCACGACGACCCCACCGGACACATGCTCGAGGCCGAGCTGTACCGGCGGGCCTACGAGACTTACGGCGCCCCCGGGTCAAATGACGGCGCGCCGCGCCCCGTGGCCCTTTCGCTCGAGTTCTTCCAGAGCGACACCCAGCCGATCATCGACGAGTACCTCGCCGACCTGATCACCGAAAAGGCATTCCGCACCGACAGCCGGCCGTGGCCGCGATACGAGATCGACTACCGGCCCATGATCGAGTTCTCGAAGGAGAACGGGCTGACGGTGATCGCGGCCAACGCCCCGCGCCGGTACGCGACCCGTGTGACGATGCACGGCCGCGAATCGCTGGAGGACCTGAGTCCCGAGGCCCTGGCCAGCCTTGCTCCCCTGCCTTATGGACAGCCCTCGGACGCCTACCGCGGCCAATGGATCGAGATCATTTCAGAGGTGATGGAGGAAGAGGGCATGAAGTGCGGGGTGCCCGTCGAGGAGATCGAGACGGAGGACGGTAGCGAGGTCAAGGCGCGCGCACCGGTCGGCGCCCACGGCAACATGGGGAATCAGCTTCACAGCCAGGTGCTGTGGGACGCCACCATGGCCTGGTGGATCTCTCAGTACCTCGCGGAGCAGCCGGACGCCCTGTTGCTGCACATGGTCGGCGGATTCCACGTCGAGCGCGGCACCGGGACGCCAGAGCACCTCGAGGCCTACCGCCCCGGCACGAGCCGCATGATCGTCGTGCTGCAACCCGTGGAGGACGTGGAGACCTTCGAACCGGCCCCGGAAGGCGAGTGGGGCGACTTCGTGATCCAGACCGATCTTTCACACACGCTCGAAGAGATCGAGTGCCGGGAGTTCCTGGCCGGGCGCGACGGGTAACAACTTCGCGGAGACCACCCCCCGGGCTCCGCCGAAGATGCCAGGACATGTCGGAGAAGCCACGAGCGCGGCTTCCTGCTGCGCGGGAGGGGGATGATGAAGGACTCGAACGTCAGGCGGATCGCATTCCGTAGCCCGGTCCTCGGGTACTCTGCTGGTTTCGCGTTGCTCACCACGCTCGTTGCCGCTCCACCGCTCCAGTCCCAATCCCTGTTCGACGCGGCCCGTGAGGGCGACCTCGAGGTCGTCACGGCGCTGGTGACGACGGATGCCGAGCGGATCCACGAGACAGACGACAGCGACCGCACTCCGCTGCACCTGGCCGCGAGCTATGGACAGGTGCCGGTCGCCGCCTTCCTCCTCGACTCGGGAGCGGACATCGACGCCCGAGAAGAGGACGGCGAGACGCCCCTCCACTACGCCGCCTGGCGGAGCCGACTCGACGTGGGCCAGCTCCTGATCGAGCGCGGGGCCGACCTCGAGATCCGGAACAACTGGGGGCGCACCCCACTCCTGATCGTGGCCCGCGAAACGGGCAACGTCGACATGGCGGACGTTCTCATCGAGGCGGGCGCGGAGGTGAACCTCAGGGATGAGGGCGGGGAGTCCCCGCTCGACCTCGCCGCGTGGCGCGGCTTCCGCGACCTGGTGAACCTCCTGCTCGATGAGGGCGCCGAACTCCCGCCGGCCGAAAGCGTGGAGGCGCAGTACCTGGCCATGTTCGCGGCCGAGAAGGGGCTCGATCGCCTGTTCAACCTCTGCGTGGACGCCGGAGTGGACCTGGCTCTGAGAAACGAAAACGACGGTTCCCTGCTCCACTCCGCGAGCCAGGGCGGTTCGTCAACGGTCGTCTCGCGTCTCCTGGATGAGGGCTTCGATCCCAACGAGGTCGACCGCTACGGACGGACTCCCCTTCACTACGCTGCTGAACTCGGACGCGAGGACGTGGCCCGCCTCCTCCTCAAGAAGGGGGCCGATATCGACGCCCGCAGCCTGAGCGGGGAGACGGCCTTCAACACGGCGGTGTGGGTGAAGCGCGGCGAAATGGCGGAGTTCCTCGCCAAAACGGGGGCGGACACCGAGGACCGGCAGTTCCCGATGCTGGCCGGCGACTTCATGGGACAGGATCCCCCGCCCCCTGGCGGCGAGCCGGTCCTGTTCGCGCCCGACATCGTGTCCACGCACCGGTTCCAGCACGGGACGATCGCGTTCGCCCCGGACATGGACGAGGCCTACTGGTCCTCGCAGATCGCCACGCAGGAGACCGGCTACTCGCAAGGTTTGATCATGCATTCCCGGCTCGTGCAGGGAGAATGGACCGAGCCCGCTCCCGTGGCGTTCACACAACTGGGCTGGGGTGACGACGTACCGATCTTCATGCCGGATGGCAGCCGTCTCTACTTCCTCTCCGCACGGCCCGCACCGGGAGAGGAGGAAGGCCGGGCGGAACGCATCTGGTTCGTCACTCGCACCGAAGACGGCTGGTCCGAGCCCGAGATCGTGGTAGGAGGCCCCAACACCGTCGACCTGCACTGGCAGTTCTCGGTCGCGGCCGACGGCAGCCTGTACGTGCCGAGTCGGGGCGAGCTCTACGTCTCACGTCTGGTGGACGGCGACTACCTGGAGCCCGAGAACCTAGGGGCCCCGATCAACAGCGACGCGGATGAAGCGATGCCGTTCATCGCTCCCGACGGCAGCTACCTGCTGTTCACCCGGTTCGGCCACGAGGACAATTACGGATTCGCGGACCTGTGGATCAGCTTCCCGGATGAGTCCGGCGGATGGACAGAGCCGCTGAACCTCGGCGAGCGGATCAACTCGGTGGCCGGGATCTGCCCCATCGTGTCGCCCGACGGGTCGATGCTGTTCTTCAACGGCAGTGGAGACAACTACTGGGCGGATGCGGGGGTGATCGAGGAACTGCGGGCGGCCCCGAGGTAGGACCGCCCGCGAACTGAATTCAGGGGACCTCGGTCAGGCTCTCCAGCGTGATCGTCACGTTCTCCACCTCGCCTGAGTCGAGCGTCAGGTCGAGCGGGAGAGGCGTGGGCGTGGTCGTGATCGTCCACCCGTCGGGAGGAACCAGGTCCAGCTCGTAGTCGTCCGGCACCACGTAAAGGAACGAGGCGGTACCATCTGCTTCGAGCGACAGCTCCTCACCGCTCAACGAGGCGGTGAAGTCCTCGAACGTTGGCGGGTCGGGCAGCGTCACCCCGGTCGCCAGTTCGACCGTGACGTTCACCGTGCCGGAGAACGTGATCTCGACGCCGTGGATCGTCGGGTCCATGACCCACTGGCCGGAGCCGCCGGCCAGCTTGCCGAAGCTCTCCTCCACGTCGAAGTCGATGAGGACGATCGTCTGATCGCTGTCCACCGAGATCGCTCCCTGGAAGATCACCTTGATCCCGGTCTGTGACAGGCTGGGCATCTGGAGGTCGCCGGTTGGCGTTCCGTCACACTCCGTGGCGAACGCGCCTGAGGAGGCATACACCTCGTTCGGCCCGTCCTCCGCTTCCACGGCGATGCAGGCCTCGGAGACCACGAGTCGAAGCTGTGAGTAGTTGCCCTGGGGAAGGACGTACCCATCCACGAGCGTGACGAATTCGTTCGTCAAGAGCGTCAGGTCCCCGGTCCACGGTGTGTCCATGAGGACGCGAGGTCCTCCTGAGCCGCCCACGATCTCGATCCGCTCGATCGTGACGATGGCCTGCTCGACGTCGCCCGCGGCGTCGGTGAGCAGAATCGACATGCTGCCCGGACCGTCGGGATCGCCCGAGTCGCAGGCGCCGAGCGCCAGTACGGCCGCCAAAGCAATTAGAGTCCGTCGCACTTTCCAGCTCCAGTCAGAGTGTCGTCTCACCCACCGCAGGGCGGGCTCCAACCCCTCCTGCGTTGCAAGACTCGTTCCGACAGCCGCCTCGACCCAAGTGCTTGCCGGTGTGCCGTTTCGAGCCGACACGCAGTCCGGGCGCTGTTTCGTGAAGGCCACACTTCCGGACGATACGCTACAGTTTGCCTATCCGCCGGGCCTACTGCTTGATCAGTGTGAAGCCGCCGGATTCGACCGGACCGCACTCCTCTTCCTGCTCGGCCGTCCAGTCGGGTCCCCGCACCTCATCGAACGTCGCAACCAGCGTGTCCGCAGTGAACGTTCCCTCGAATTCCCCGTCCGACGCGCAGAAGCTGTTCGTAGTCGTGACTGTGAAGGTCCCATTATCCACGGAGAATCCGGTCTCCGTGCCCGAGATATTCCACGACGTGTTGTCAGGCGGCGGTATGCTGGCGGTCCCACTGAGCGCGTTCCCGTTCTGCGCGATGATCATGGTGATGGTCACCGGGCCCTGGCTGCCCGGATCCGAGGAGCCGCCCTGGCCCACCCAGGTGCCGGTGTGCTGCGTGGAGACCTGGCCTCCGTTGATCGAGAACAGGAAGTCGTACTCGTCGCCGGGCTCGACGTCGGTCAGGACCAGCCTGGCGTCGTCCTGGTCAAGCGAGAAGTCGACGTTCTGGTTGCCGACCTGGAAGTCGCGCAGAGTGAAGTTCCCGTTGGCATCCGTCTGCGTCGACTTGGATCCGATCGAGACGTTGACCCCTTCCGTCGCGGCCAGGGCGAAGCCGCCGGGTACGACCTGGGCCTGGAATTCGATGACCGTCCCCTGGAGGACGGTACCGGTCTGCTCGTCGTCCGGTCCGCTGTCGTCGTCGCCGCAGCCGACGCAGACAAGAAGGGCCAGCAGGAGGACGGGAGTCCAATATCGATTCCGTCCTTCGTTCCGAGTCTTCATGCTGATGCTCCCTGCTCTTGGAGGTCGAACTGGCTTCAGTTACCGCCGCCCCAGGAGGGGTGGACGTCGAATGCGGGGTTTGTCGTCAGACGCACGACGCCCGCGCTACCCGGAACGAAGTAGTAAATGTCGGACGTACCCGTGGCCTCGCTGCTGAACGCTCCCGCTTCTGCAGCCGGGGCCCAGGTCGGGTCAGTGGCGTGGCTGATCAGGGCAATCGTCATGTTGATGGCCGGCCCCCCGGCAGGGTCCTGGACGAATACGTGCAGGCTGCCGTCCCTGGCACTTGCGAAGCCGATGTAGTTGCCGAGCGGCGACCAGGCGGGATGTTGATTCGCCGTGGGGTTGCCAGTGAGGCCAGTCAGGCCGGATCCGTCCGCATTCAGGATCCAGATGTCGCCAGCATCCGTGAAGGCGACCCGGCTCCCGTCGGGGGACCACGTGGGGTGCGTTCCGAAGTCGAAGATACGGACCTGATTCGAGCCGTCCTCGCGCATGGTCCAGATCTCGCCATCTCGCTCGTAGGCGATCCTGTTGCCATCGGAAGACCAGGCGGGGTAGTACTCGTTCGCTGCCGTACTCGTGATCCTCGCCGCACCGCTTCCGTCGGACCTGGCGATCCAGATTTCGTTCTCGAAGCTGTAGGCGATCCGGAGACCGTCGGGAGAGACGGCCGGATGAGTACCCTCCCGGCCGAGCGCACGAACGCCCGCACCCGGATCGTACGGATCGACCGCATACAGCATCCAGTTACCGCCGCGGTTCGATTGGAAAGCGATCCGGTCGTACAGGTGGTATCGACAGTTCACGTCGAACGTGACCTGCGCCTCCGCCCCGCCGGTCACCGTGACCGTGCGCGGGTTGTTGCCGCCGACTGAGCAGTTGAACGCTTCGCCTTGCAGCGCGACCGAATAGTCACCGGGCGCCAGGCCACCTGCCGTGAGCGACCCGTTGATCCCGATCGCGCTCGGGGCACCACCGTCCACGACGATCTCGTAGCCGTCTTCGTCCAGGTCCTCCCCATTGGTTGACGCCGAGATCGCCATCGACCCGGACGTGGAGGAGCAGGTCACCGTAAACGCTGCCGCAGCCGTCTGTCCCGCAGTGACGGCCACCGTACGCGGGTTGCCGCCGGCCACGGAGCAGTTCGCGGCCACGTCCTGGAGCGCGACCGTGTGGTCGCCGGGCGCCAGCCCCCCGGCCGTCAACGATCCGTTGATCCCGATCGCCGCCGGGGCGCCGCCATCGACGACGACCTGGTAGCCGTCCGGGTCCAGCTCCTCACCGCTGGTCTGCGTGGTGATCGCGATGGCCCCCACATCCTGCGCACACGTCACCGCGAACGTCGCGGTTGCCGTCTGATCTGCGGCCACCGATATGCTGCGAGTCGCGTCTCCCAGCACCTGGCAGTTCCCAGCCACGTCCGAGATCACCACCTCGTGCTGGCCGACGGACAGGCCGGTGTAGGTCGTGCTTTCCCCTGCCAGGAGTCGTCGCGTACTCCCCCCGTCGATCGTGAACACGCACCCGTCCGCGTCGATCGCATCTCCAGCGATGGTGAGCGTGACCTCGATTCCACCCGTGGGGTCCGGGCCCGTCGAACCGCCGTCATCGCTGTCACCGCACGCGACGGACAGGAGCGCCAGAGCGGATGAAAGAAGGGCGAACCGAGTCACGCGGTAGATCTTCACGGGAGGCTCCGTGTTTGATGTCCGCACGCATACGTGCGACACACAGTGACCCACGGAGGGGGATACGGAAGGCAACTGCGGATTGCACCAACAAAGATACGGTCCGTCGGGTTGGCCGACCAGCTATTTCGATCAGCCGTCGTGCCGCCGGCTACTCTTCCAGCCCGACCCTCGCGAGAAGATCCGGATAACGGGAATCGGCCTTCAGGGGATCGGCCGAGTGGTCCGTGCGGAGGGTGCCGATGCTGCCGGGATCTTCCTCCACGGCCAGGTAGAGGTACTCGTAGGCTGTGTCCAGGTCTCCCAGCTCACCGTAGACGATCGCGATCTCCTTGATCAGCGAGGCCTCGGCAGGAACGTCTTCGAGCACGGCCAGAGCCGAGTCCCGCTGGCCGACCAGCGCCCACGCCCAGGCAAGGCCGGTCTTGCTCTGCGGATCCGACGGATCCAGTTCCACCGACGTGCGGAAGGCCTCGATCGCCTCGTCGTGGTGGCCCTGCATGGCATGGCCGTACCCGAGGTTGTAGTACGCATAGGCGTTGTTCGGGGCCATTTCGATCAGCTTGACCGACTCGGTCACCGTTCCCTCCCAGTCTCCCGCCCACCACATGGCGTCCCCTAGGGAGGCGCGCGACTGGATCGACAGCGGATCCAGCTCCACGGCCCGGCGGGCCTGCTGTACGCTCTCGTCGTGCCGATCCAGCTGGAGCAACAACCGGGCATAGCGGCGATGCTCTTCCGATGAACCGGGATTCAGTTCCAGGGCCCGTAGCGACTCCTCTTCGGCCTCCTCGTAGCGAAGCTGGTCGGTCAGATACAGGGAACGTGCGGAGTGGGCGCTCGCCAGATCCGGCTCCAGCTCCAGAGCGCGTGTGATCGCCTCGTCCGCCAGGCGCTGTCCCTCGGCGACGGGAATGGTTCCGTCAGCTTTCAGGTTCAAGTAGAGAGATCCTAGCGCCGCCCAGGCCCGGGCGTAGCCGGGATCGAGCTCGACGGCCTGTTCCAACAGGCTGCGGGCCTGCTGATCTTGCGCCGCGCCTGAGGCGGAGAGGATCAGGTACCGGGCTCTTGAATAGAGTTCGAGCGCCTCGGTGTTCTCCGTGGGACGGGCGTCGATCCGCGCCGCCACCGCCGGTGATAGTGTGGTCTTGAGGGCGCCCGCGATCTTCTTGGCGAGGTCGGATTGAATCGCGAACACGTTGGCGGCCGTCAGTTCCTCGTCGTATGTCTCGGCCCACAGGTGCTTGTCGGTGGCCGCCTCGATCAACTGGACGTTGATCCGCACCCGGTCGCCCGCCCGCTGGATCCCACCCTCCAGAATCGTCGCCACCCCGAGCTCATTCGCGATCTCGGGAATGGACTTCGTGGTCCCCGCGTACTGCATCACGGACGTCCGGGAGATCACCGTCAGCGAGTCGATCTTGGAGAGCTGAGTCAGGACATCGTCGTGCATCCCCTCGGAGAAGTACTCGTCCTCGGCGTCGGAGCTGCGGGTGGCAAACGGGAGGACGGCGACGGAACGGAGGTCTGAGGCCGAAGCGGCACCTGACGCGGCCGAAGCGCCTGCGCCGTCCGCCGCCGCACGTCCTGCCGCGCCCGGACCGAAGAACAGCCAGCCGGTGACGAGGATCCCCCACAGAGCCATGGCCGCGACCCCGCCGCCGAGGGCGTTCTTCCACGTGAAGAACTGCCGTGGCGCGCTGGGAGTCCCTTGCTTGCCCGTCTCAGCGCCCTCAGCGTCTTTACCCTTGCGGCCAATTCCGTTCAGGTACGCCGTGGCGCAGACGATCGGCAGGCCGATGATCAGGAGAATCAGGGCAAGCGTGAACACCCACTGCGGGAGTCCGGCGTTCTGCGCCAGGACGTCGATGATCTGCAACACGACCCAGGACACGGCCCCGTACAGGCCGAGCACTGGCAACAGGCCCTCTCCATAAGTGGATTTCGCCATTCAGTCCGCGTGTTCAATGTTCATTGATACTTCGGATCGCCCGCACGAAGATCGCCCGGCCCGCCAGACCGGGCAAGGAGCGGCAGGGCACGCTATTTCCCTTCCGACCACTCCCGTACGTACCGAAACTGATCGTCCGTCTGCGGCGAGGTGCTCCAACCCGAGTCGGGACGGGTTTCCCAGAGCTGGGTCACACGGTCGAGGGCCTCCTCGCCCGCCATGCCGTGTCGCACGAGCCAGCAGCCGACGATCGTGCCCGTGCGGCCGACCCCGCCCCAGCAGTGCAGGTAGACCGTGCCGCCTTCCTCGATGACCCGGTCGATCGTGTCGAGGATCTCCCGGGTCTGCTCGGGCGAACCCGGAATCGACATGTCGGGCACCGGAAAATGCGCTCGCAT
>JBATJK010000016.1:0-2994 GCA_049668445.1 Gemmatimonadota bacterium | reverse complement strand
ACTACCGCGACTTCTGGGAGGAACGGCTCGACGCGCTCGCCCGTTACCTGGAGACGCCGAAACCCGTGGACGAGGAGGATGAGGAATGACGACCCAGACTGTTGGAACCCTGCAGGTCACGCGTGTGATCGCCGCCGACCCGGAGATCGTGTTCGATGCCTGGACCCAGCCCGAGCACATTGAGAAGTGGTCGGCGCCGGAGGGAATGGACATCCCGATCTCCGAGGTGGACCTGACCGTGGGCGGTCGCTTCCACCTGCAAATGAGGAACGGGGAGGGCGGCATGCACAACGCACGCGGCATCTACCACGAGATTGACCGGCCGACACGCCTGGTCTACTCCTGGGAGTGGGACGAGCACCCGGATCACGGCCAGTCCCTGATCACCGTCGACTTCAAGGCCGTGGAGGGCGGGACAGAGGTCACCATGGTTCACTCCGGCCTGCCAGACGAGAAGTCGGTTGCCGAGCACGAGGGCGGATGGACGAGCTGCCTCAACCGGCTGGAACGGCTGTACGCCTGATGCCGGAGGCTGCTGAAGCTAGCTCGTCTGCGCTGGTTCTGCGTGATGTAGATGCGTTGATACGGGCCCCGATCGTGGGGCATGCCCGATCGACGGCCCGATCACCTGCTCCTGCTGGATGACCTGCGCTCCAGGATTCGGGCGCGGCACCTGAGCCACAGGACCGAACAGGCCTATGCCTCGTGGGCCGACCGGTACATCCGGTTTCACAACGGCCGGCACCCGGCGCGCATGGGTACCCGCGAGATCGACGCCTTTCTCACCTACCTGTCGGTACGAAGGCGGGTGGCCGCGTCGACCCACAACCAGGCGGCCAGCGCCCTCCTGTTCCTGTATCGGGAAGTGATCGGAATCGAGATCGAGCTTCCGGGCCGCGTGGTCCGCGCCCGTACCCCGACCCGGCTGCCCGTCGTTCTCACCCCCACCGAAGTCCGCTCCATCCTCGACCGGATGCAGGGCACGCATCGCCTGATCGCGACCCTGTTGTACGGAAGCGGGATGCGGCTCATGGAATGCATGCGCCTGAGGGTGAAAGACGTGGACTTCGAGCGGCGGGAAATACTGATCCGGCAGGGGAAGGGCGATCGGGACCGGGTGACCATGCTGCCCGAGCGCATCCGAGGCGAGCTGGGCCGACACCTGCAGGTCGCGCGTGACCGACACGATCGCGACATCGAGTCCGGCGCCGGCTGGGTGGCACTGCCCTCAGCGCTGGAACGGAAGCTACCGTACGCCGGCCGGGAGTGGGCATGGCAGTGGGTGTTTCCGGCGACCCGCATTCACGGCGACCCCGCCACCGGGCGACGCGGCCGGCACCACCTGCATCCCTCGTGCGTCCAGCGTGCCGTTACCGAGGCCGTGCGACGGAGCGGGATCCCCAAGAGGGCAACCTGTCACACCTTCCGGCACTCCTTCGCCACCCATCTGCTCGAGGCCGGCTACGACATTCGCACTGTCCAGAAGCTGCTCGGACACCGGAACGTGCGCACCACCATGCTCTACACCCACGTGCTGAACGAGGGCGGGATGGGCGTGCGGAGTCCGGCGGACCAGCTGTGAGAAAGGGAACTCAGTGACACACACCGCGTATGCCGATTCGGTACAACATACTGTTGATCGATTGGAGTCAGGTATGACGACGGTAACTGTCTCGCCCAAGTTCCAGGTGGTCATCCCCAAGAAGGTGCGGGAGCGGATCGGACTCGAAGTGGGCCAGAAGATGCACATCTTCGAGCTCGACAACTCAGTCCTGCTCGTGCCCCACGTTCCCATCGAGTCGATGCGGGGGTTCCTGAAGGATCTGAACATCCCGCCCTTCAAACGCGAACCTGACCGCGAACTGTGAACCTCGTCGACTCCTCTGGCTGGCTCTCGTACCTGCTCGACGAGCCGAATGCAGACCGATTCGCGCCTGCCATAGTCGCGACCGACAGTCTGGTCGTGCCGTCGATCGTAATCCTCGAGGTCTACCGCCACCTCAGGCGTTTCCTCGGGATCGAGACCGCGGTCCGAGCCGTTTCCCCCCTGCAGGACGGTACCGGCGTAGACCTGACCCAGGAGATCGCCCTGCTCGCAGGAGAGCTGGGACAACAACATGACCTACCCCTGGCTGACAGCGTCATTCTGGCCAGCGCGCGCAGCTTCAACGCAATTCTCTGGACCCAGGACTCGGATTTCGAAGGCCTCGAGAACGTGGAGTACATTGCACGCCGCTGAAAGGGTCACCAAAGCGTGCTTTCCGCCACATGTAGCGCTATCTTTAGGCTGCGCCCCGCCTGTATAACCGACCGATGCGGACGAGCTTGTAGCCGCGTCGATCTGGGATCAGTTCTTGTCCGATGCATGTGGACTACCTCGCGTCTGGTTCGAGAATGTCCAGCAGGACATCGGTCATCGAATAAGAGTTAGACAGCGGATCAGCCGCGCTCGTTATAGGTAGGAACATCGTGGAGCCGACTCCCCCTTCGGCTCCGTGGCGGAAAGCGGAGGCAGCTTCGGCGGATAGGCTTCTCGTCGGGGTTGGCCTGGGCGCGGCTTCACCCCCTGCAGGGTCCAGATGACTGCTGGAGGAGAGCGCCTTGCCAGGCAGAGGGCCGGAACTGAGGACCTGCGCAGGGCACAGAGTCGTCGCTGCCGGCATCAGTCTAACACGCGCTTGGAGCTGTCGGCGTGAGTACGAAATGGGCGTTGAGCGGCAAATACCTTGTAGAGGGCTTCGGCAGGCGCAGCGAGCCCCGCCGCAGCTCAACCGCCGACCGTTAGACCGACGACCGACACTTGCAATAGCATGACATCACGGCTATCATGTTAGCATGATCCGAACCTTCGCGGACCGAGCCACAGCGGACATCTTCAACGGGAAGTCGTCTCCGGCCGCGAGACGAGCTCTGCCGCGGCAGCAAGTTCGCGCTGCGCTTCGAAGGCTGGAGCAACTGGATTCCGTGGAGCGGCTGGATGATCTGCGCATACCA
>JBATJK010000015.1:0-1620 GCA_049668445.1 Gemmatimonadota bacterium | reverse complement strand
ACGGACTCCCAGATCTCCTCCGCGTCGTGCTCGACCTGGCCAGGCTCAGGGAAGTGCTGCTGGAACTCCCGGTATGCCGTGGCGAGAATGCGGCCGGCGCGATCGATCACCAGGGCGCGGCTGCCGGTCGTTCCCTGGTCGATCGCCAGAACCAGATCGCGAGAGTCGCTCACCCCTCCTCCAGACTTCCATAGGCGTAGCGCAGGCCGAACCGCGCGAGCAGGGAGAGCAGGAGCTGCACGGGCAGGCCCATCACGTTGAAGTACTCACCTTCGATCCGCTGGACCAGGACCGCCCCAAGTCCCTGGATACCATACGCTCCGGCCTTGTCCAGCGGCTCTCCGCTGGCAACGTATTCCTCGCATTCAGCCGCATCAAGCGACCGGAACCACACGCTGGTGACGGCGACGTCCGACTCGATCCGATCCCCGAATCGGAGGGCGAGCCCCGTATGGACCTCGTGCCGCCGACCCTGCAGCTTCATCAGCATCCGGAGAGCGTCCGCCTCGTCGACCGGCTTTCCGAGTATCTCTTCTCCGAGCACCACGAGCGTGTCGGCCGCCAGTATCAAGTCGTCCCCGTGTCCCGCGGTACCGGACGCCTTCTCCACGGCGAGGCGGCGCGCCTGCACTCCAGGCTCCTCTCCCGCGCGCAGTCGCTCGTCTACATTCGGGGGCCGCATCTCGTGTTCGAGACCCAGCAGGGACAGGATCTCCCTGCGGCGCGGGGATCCGGACGCCAGCACGAGTCTCATCTCTCGACCACCAGCGTCACGGGTCCGTCGATGAGCAGCGAGACTTCCATCCGGGCGCCGAACTCCCCGGTGGCCACCGGCACGACTCCGCCGCGGCAGATCTCCACGAATTCATCGTACAGACGGCGCGCCTCGTCCGGTTCCGCGGCACCTACGAACGACGGCCGACGGCCTCGCGACACGTCTCCGTACAGGGTGAACTGAGAAACCACGAGCATCGCCCCCCCCACCTGGCCGACATCGAGGTTCATGCGCCCCTCGGAGTCGGAAAAGATCCGGAGTCCCCGCACCTTGGCCGCCATCCACTCCATCTCGTCGCGCCCATCCCCCTCGGCGAAGCCCACGAGAACCAGCAGACCTTGTTCGATCTCCCCCACTGCCCTCCCACCGACCGACACGGACGCATTCAACACCCGCTGAACGACGGCCCTCATCGTATCCTCCGTTCCCCGCTTGAACCCGGATTTGGCCCTGTCCCGCTGATAATCCCCACCACGTGGATAACTCCCCCGGGTCGCCGCGCGCCACTGCGCACAGGCGACACAGACCTCGATTTTTCTTTTATCCACAGATTATCCACACTTCATCCACAGTCCTTTTTTTTAAAAACTTTTCCTGAAAAGCAGTTACCGATCGGCACGGTGTCGGCACCGGTTCGGGATCGCTTCGAGATGGACCGGGTGACGGTTCTGCTGGCGGGACCGTGCGGAAGCGAGAGACCTGTCGGGATCGGATGAAGTGGTCGATGCTGGTTGCTGGATGTACTCAACCCCTGGAGGCTCCGAAGAGTCCCAGGGGCTGAGGGAAGATACATTTTCCGCACCGTAGCGTTACTCTTGGTCGGTTGCGCTATCCTTCCAAGACTC
>JBATJK010000014.1:0-7165 GCA_049668445.1 Gemmatimonadota bacterium | reverse complement strand
GAGGTTCGCGAATGGACAGTGAGCGCCCCTGGTGACCTCGCCGTCAACGCGAAGCCCAACGGCGGGATCTCTGTCGAGGCGTGGGACCAGAATGAGATGCAGGTCCGGGCCAAGGTCCAGGCCTGGGGCGAGTCGGATGCGAGCGCTGGCGAGATTCTCGGTGGGGTCGATCTGACGATTGGCGGGAAGATCTCCGCCGAGGGGCCGAAGTCGAAGAACGAGGAGGGCTGGTCGGTGAGCTACCGGATCATGGTCCCCCGGAACACCGACCTCGAGCTGGCGAGCACCAACGGGGGGATCACGATCGACGGAATCCACGGGAACTTGCGATTCCAGACGACGAACGGCGGGATCCACCTGGAGAACGTAGGTGGCGACGTCGAGGGCCAGACCACGAACGGCGGAGTGCACGTCGCGCTGACGGGTGACACCTGGGCCGGCAAGGGAATGGTCGTGAAGACGACCAACGGTGGGGTGAAGCTCTCCGTTCCGAGCGGCTACTCCGCGCATCTCGAGATGGCGACGACCAACGGGGGCATGAATGTCGGCTTTCCCGTGACGGTGCAGGGGAAGATCGACCGAAAGCTGTCCGTGGATCTCGGCGATGGAGGCCCAACGCTGAAGATCACGACCACGAATGGCGGGGTGCAGATCAACGAGAGTTGATGCCCGTGGCGAAATGCCCGCAGGTCGACCAGAAAGCCCGAGGCGGGCAAGACGAACGGTCCGGCATGCCACCACGGAAGACACCGGGGCGGACGCCGGACCGGCTCCGCCTCGGCCCGCCCTGCAATCGTTATAAACTGTTGTAAAGAAGCGTGTTACAGGTATTCGGCGCGAGCGCGCGCGGGCTGCGAGTTCGATGGCGAAAGGTGGCTAGAAGTGCCGGGTTGATCGCTGGCTCCGGCTTTGCACCTCAGACGGGCCGAGGCCGGGAGCGGCGTTACTCGGGCCGCACGCGGGAGCACATTCCAAGAGAAGAGCCGGTCAGTGCCCCGGAAGCGCCCTCCCGGACCTCACCAACCTTCAGCGATCCCCACCCACCAGCCAGCACCCAAGAGCGATCCCATTGAGCCTTGCCTCCGCCGATTCGGAGCGCGAAGGAATGAGGATGGGCGCTGATCCCCCGACCACCACGTGAGCCGGTTCGACCGGGACCACGTACTCGATGGCCTTCGCGGCGATGTTGGCCGCCTCGAGCGTCGGAAAGAGCAGCACGTCGGCCACTCCCTCGACCGGGGACTCCACTCCCTTGAGTCGGGATGCCTCTTCGGAGAGCGCAAGGTCCATGGCCAGGGGGCCGCCGACGATGCAGTCCTCGAACTCTCCGCGCTCCCACATCCTCTGAAGCTCGGCGGCATCCTCGCTTGCCGGAAACATCGGTGACGGGGTCTCGACCGCCGACAGGATCGCGACGCGTGGCAGCGGCACTCCCAGCCGGCGAAACAGCCTCACGGCGTTCACCAGGATCTGTGACTTCTGATCGAGGGTGGGCACCGGCGTCACTCCTCCGTCGGTGATCCCCACCAGCCGCTCGTGGCCGGTCACCGCAAACGGAAACAGGAACACATCACTCAGCACCCGGCCGGTGCGGAGTCCCGCTCCGCGTTCAAGGGCCGCGTGCATGAGCGCCGCTGTCTTGAGAGAGCCCTTCATCAGAACGTCTGCCGCCCCGGACCGAACCAGGCGCACGGCCAGTCGGGCGACCTCGGCTTCCGTACCGGCGTGGACGAATTCGAATCCGTCCGCCGCGATATCGCACTCCCGGAGCCGCTCCCTGATGCGGGTCTCGTCTCCCACCAGCACGGATCGCGCGATCCCCAGCCGGCGCGCAGCCGCCACGGAGCGAAGGGTGGGCTCGCCCGTCGGGTCCGCCACGACGATCGTGCGCATGCCGCCATCCACAGCCCGGGTCCGGAGCTCCGAGAGAGACCGGATCACGGGGCAGCCTCCGCGCCCGCGGATCGGAACGCGACTTCACGGCCTCTGCCGAAGGCCGCCACGTTCAGCTCCCGGAAACGTGGTCTGAAGGCCGTGGCGATCGTTTCGAGCCAAATGGCCTCGGGAATCTCGGGCGCCAGGACCGAGTACGCGCCCAGCATCACCATGTTGGCCGCCTTCTCCTCGCCCAACTCGCGGGCGATGTCCAGTGCCGGAAGGAAGATCGTCCGGCTCACCCTCTCTTCGCAGATCCCGCGCGGATCGTCCGGGTAGGCCACGGTGAGGTCCCCGATCGGCGCCGGAGTGATTCGCTGCTCGTTGGCCAGCAGGATCCCGTCGCTGCGCAGGGCGTGCAGGTGACGAAGCGCCTCCAGCAGTTCAAGGGAAACCAGAATATCGGCTGCGCCGCGTGCGATCAGGGGAGAATGAACGCGCGTGCCGTAGCGCACCTGGCTGACCACGCTGCCCCCGCGCTGGGACATTCCGTGAACTTCACTGCGCCGTACGTCGAACCCGCAGGCGAGCGCGGCTTCCGCGATCACCCGACTGACCGCGAGCACTCCGTGTCCCCCCACGCCGGTGAGAAAAACGTTGCGGGGGCGCTCGAGGGCAGGGTTCACGCCACCGGCTCCGGCGTCACGGCCTCGTGTCCGTGGATCCGCAGTCCACAGAACGGGCATAGCTGGACGCACAGGGCGCAGCCGGAGCACACGGCGGGATCGATCACGGCCTGACCGCTCGATCCATCGAGGGCAGGACACCCGAGTTCGAAACACGTCCCGCAGCCGGGACACTCGATCTCGAGCTCAGCCGGGTCCGCGATCGGAGTGCGATCGACGAGCCGGCACACGGCGCGGCATACGATGACGGAGGGTTCGTCCGCCGCGAGTTCCTCTCGGATCGCCGACTCGAGGGCCTCGAGGTCGTACGGGTCCGCCTCGCGCACCCGGCGCACGCCGATGGCGTGGCAGACCGCCACATAGTCCAAGGCGATGGTCGCCTCGCCCTCCGCCGTGACTCCGGTGCCCGGGTGCTCCTGGTGACCGGTCATCGCCGTCGTGCCGTTGTCGAGCAGGAGCAGGGTGCCGGAGCCGCCGTTGTAGACGGTGTTGATGAGGCCCGTGATTCCCGAGTGGACGAACGTCGAGTCACCGATCACTCCGACTACCGGCCGGGTATCCCCCGCCGCCCGCAGCGCGATCTCCATCCCCTGTGCCATGCCAACGCTGGCTCCCATGCACAGGCACGCGTCCATCGATTCAAGCGGTGGGAGAGCTCCCAGCGTATAGCATCCGATGTCGCCGGTGACCGCGACTCCCATGCGGGACAGCGTGTAGAACACTCCCCGGTGACCGCACCCCGCGCACAGGACGGGCGGCCGAAGGGGAAGCGAACCGCCGACAGGCTCGATTCCTGTGTCGGGTGCCTCGATTCCAAATCCCTCTGCGACCCGATCGGGATCCAGTTCACCGGTGATCGGGAAGATCTCCTTGCCGACCGGGTGCAGGCCGAGCGCCCGAACCTGTTCCTCGAGAAACGGGTCCAGTTCCTCGACGACGTAGAGCTCGTCGACCCCGGCCCCGAACTCCCGGATCAACTGCCGGGGCAGGGGGTGGGTCAGACCGAGCTTCAGCACGGATGCCTCGGGCAGGACCTCGCGTACGTACTGATAGGCGATTCCGCTTGTGATTACCCCGATCGTACGGTCGCCCCACTCGATCCTGTTGAGGGCCCGCTCTCTGTTGCCGAACTCTTCAAGCTGCGCGATACGCTCCTCTACCGCCTCGTGTCTCATCCGCGCGTTCGCGGGCAGCAGCACGTTCTTGCGGAAGTTCTTCTCGTAGCCCGGTCGCAGCACCGGTTCGTATCGGGCGTTCGGATCGACTTCAACCGGTGACATGGAGTGACAGGTGCGGGTGGTCACGCGCAGCATCACCGGGGTATCGAATCTCTCGGACAGATCGAAGCCGAGGGCGACGAACTCCATGGCCTCCTGGCTGTCGGACGGTTCCAGGAGCGCCACTTTCGCGGCCCGGGCGAGGTGCCGGTTGTCCTGCTCGTTCTGAGACGAGTGCATGGCGGGATCGTCGGCCGAGACGAGGATCAGGCCGCCGCCCACGCCCGAGTACGAGGCGCTGAAGAACGGGTCCGCGGCCACGTTCACACCGACGTGCTTCATGGCGCACAGAGCCCGCCCGCCCCCCAGAGAGACCCCGCAGGCGACCTCGAGGGCCACCTTCTCGTTGGGCGCCCACTGCACTTGGACGTCGCCCTGCCGGGCGATGGTTTCGAGGATCTCCGTGCTGGGCGTGCCCGGATAGGCGGACGCGAAGAGCGCGCCGCCCACACGTGCTCCCTCGGCAATCGCCTCGTTCCCGGTCAGCAGCCTCTTCACCATGCGGAGATCCGGTTCATCGGTAGTCTCGGTTCAATACGAACGGGCCTGCTCGGTACCGCGCAGCACGCCGAGTGCGCCGGCAGCGAGGGCGTCCATCTCGTGAATCGGCAGGACCCTGACCGCGGCGATGAAACCCACGCGGTCCGAGATCCAGCCGGTCAGCAGGGACGATCGGGCGAGTCCGCCGGTGAGGAGGATCGCGTCCACCTCGCCCTCGAGAACCGTTGCCATCGCGCCGATCTCCTTGGCGATCTGGTAGGCCATGGCCCGATAGACCCGTTCGGCCTCCCGATCGCCCGAAGCGATGCGATCCTCGACATCCCTCGCATCAGAGGTCCCGAGGTACGAGATCAGTCCACCGCGCCGGGTCGTGAGAGCCACCAGGCTGTCCCGGTCGTGGTCTCCCGAGAACGCGAGCTCGAGCAGCTCCTGGACCGGTAGCCCGCCGCTGCGCTGAGGCGAGAACGGGCCCTCGCTCACGGCGTTGTTGGCGTCCACGATGCGTCCGCCCCTGACCGGGCACACCGAGATCCCTCCACCCAGATGGGCCACGACGACATTGACCTCTTCCAGCGGCCGGTCTCTGTCGGCGGCGTGCCGCCGGGCGCAAGCGTGAATGCTCAGGGCATGCGAGAAAGTGCGCCTGCCCACCTCGGCCAGCCCCGAATACTCCGCCAGCTCCTCGCTCTCGTCCACGGAGACGGGATCCACGATGAAAGCCGGAATGTTCACCGGTCTCGCCACGGCGTCCGCCAGCGCACACCCCAGGTTGGAGGGGTGCTGTCCCCGCAGGCCCTCACGCGCGTCCCGCAGCATGGCCTCGTCGACTCGGTAGACCCCTCCATCGAGGGGACGCAGCAGTCCGCCGCGCCCCACGACGGCAGCCAGGTCGTGCGGCCGGATGTCGATCCGCTCCAGGAATCGCAGGATCACTTGCTCTCGAGAGCCGATCTGCGACCACAGGTCGAGGGTGGCCGCCGAGTCGACGCCGGTGAAGGGCACCTCTTCCTCGGCGACCGTTTCTTCGCCACGGTAGACCGCCACCCGGGTCGAGGTGGAGCCAGGGTTGATGGCCAGGATGAGCGGATGCCCGTCCATCACACCCGGGCCCGGGTCGCCGAAGAACGGGCCGCCATCATGTGCTGGTGCATGGCCTCGGCGGCCCGGCGTCCCTGGTCCACCGCCGTGACGACCAGCGCGGGCCCGAGAACCGCGTCACCGCCGGCGAACAGGCCCTCGCGGCTCGTGGCCCCCGTCTCGGGATCGATCGTGATGAGGTGGCTCCCGCCTGTAGCCAGGCCGGCGATGGATTCGACCGATTCTTCGTCTCCCGTGTAGCCGAGAGCCAGGACCACGGTGTCTACTTCGGCCTCGAACTCGGAGCCGTCGACTGGAACCGGCCGGCGCCGTCCCGAGGAGTCGGCCTCGCCGAGTCGCATCTCGACACAGTCCATGAACGCGAGCCGTCCATCATTTCCGGGCCGAAATCCGATCGGCTGCGCCAACCAGCGGAACCGGGCGCCCTCCTGCCTGGCCAGCGTCCGGTCGCGCGGATTGCCCGGCATCTCGTCTTCGGTGCGCCGATACCAGCAGGTAACCTCCTCGGCTCCCAGGCGCAGCGCCGTGCGGACACAATCCATGGCCGTGTCCCCTCCCCCCACCACGGCGACCCGACGCCCCACCGGGACGTCGGTCCTCAGCGCCTCGGGCTGGAGATCCGCCTCGACGTTCGCCCGCACCAGAAAAGGCGTTGCCTGGCGAACCCCCACCAGGTCCGCGCCCGGCACGGAAGCCTCCCGGTGGATTCCGGCTCCGAAGCCCAGGAATACGGTCTCGAAACCGTCATCGAACAGATCCTCGACCGTGCGGTCCCGTCCGACGAAAGTGTCGGTGACGAACCGGACTCCCAGAGATTCCAGCCAGTCGACCAACCCGTCGACCAGGCCATGCGACATCTTGAAGGTGGGGATGCCGTATCTGAGGATCCCGCCCGGCGCGGGCCATGCGTCCAACACGGTCACCGAATGCCCCCGCAGGGTCAGGATCTCGGCGACGGTCAGACCGGCCGGCCCGGCCCCGACCACCGCGGCCCGATGTCCGGTACGCTCGGGGAGAGGCGGGCGACTCCGTGGCGCGCGGTCGGCGACGAAGGCCTCGAGGCGGCCGATCGGTACGGAAGCGCGACCTTGCTTCGTGTAGGGGCACACGCCTTCGCACAACTCCGACTGCGGGCATACCCGTCCACAGATCTCGGGCATGGTGCTGCCGGATCGGAACACCGAGGCGGCGGCCGCCACGTCGCCATGCTCGAGGAGCCACAGGGCATACGGGATGTCGTTTCCGAGCGGACACGCCTTCACGCACGGCGCGGCCGGACACTGAATGCAGCGTTCGGCTTCGGCCCGCGCTGTCTCGAGGTCCCAGTCGGTGTAGACTTCCTGGAAGTCGCGGGCTCTCTCGACCGCGTTCCGCGTCGGGAGGGCGGCTTCGGGGAGGGCCAGCCGGCGCTTCCGGTCGACAGCCTTGGAGTTCGGTCTATCGATCATTCGGCATCCGTTCCCTCGGGCACCTTCCATACCGTGTCGATCACCGTTCCATCGACCCACTTGATGACGGCCACCGGCTTATCGCCCAGGGCCGGCTTCGTCGGCGCGCCGCCCACGAGTCTTTCCACCTCAGCCTTGATCTCCTCGATCGATCGGATGGGCAGGTCGGATCCCTCGAGCGCGGCAAGCAGATCCTGTCGGCGGGGGTTCACTGCGATTCCACGCTCGGTGACGATCACGTCCACCAGTTCCCCGGGTCCGGTCAGGGTGGTGACCTCGT
>JBATJK010000013.1:0-58005 GCA_049668445.1 Gemmatimonadota bacterium | reverse complement strand
TCGAGAGGCCCGAAATACAATGAGGGGCGACCCGCCAATCGGCGGTCGCCCCTCATCGCTCTGTCAGACGACCTCCCCGGGGGAGGGTCGGATCAGTTGCCCTGCTCAGGTCGTCCCTGGGCCGCCTCCGGCTGGTTGGTAGCGCCAGCCCGGCGGGTAAGCTCTAGCCAGCCCTCCCTGTGGCCCTCGTCCCAGCACAGGCCGCTGTAGCGTGAGCCATCGGACTCACGCTTCGCCAAGGTGCAGCTGACCCAGTAGTCCGGGCGCAGCTCCATGCCGAAGGAGAAGTGGTCCACGGGAGGCTCGCCGACCGTGACGATGTTCTTCCACTGGTACTGGTTTCCGCCCATGACGAGCTGGCCCTGCGGATTGTTGGTCTCGATCTGCAGGACGATGGCGACTTCCTGGGCATCTTTGGTCACATGCCGCACTCCGGCCGGAAGCTGGCCGACCGACGTCCACATGCCCTGATACGTGGCCACCGTCATGTCCTGCGCCTGTGCCTCCGGCGTCCAGACGAACAACAGGGTGAAAGCAGCCGCAACAACTAACATCTTCATCTGAGGTCCTCCGTGTGAGGTCGTCTCGGGTGTCAATCCGAACACCGGAAAATATGCGTGCTGCGACGTTAGCTGACAACGCCTCGATCTGCAAGACGTGCAGGCCGCGTGCGGACTGGACTGTGCCAGGGATCGTGAGCCGCGGCCCGGTTGCGGTAGCCGAGCCGGATCGTAGTTTCACCTTCCTCTTCGAAGCCGGAGTGGCGGAACTGGCAGACGCGCCGGACTCAAAATCCGGTGGGAGCAATCCCTTGAGGGTTCGAGTCCCTCCTCCGGCATCGCGGTTGAGGGTAGTTCGCAGGCTACGCCTGCTCAATGTCGCCTGCGGCGACGGCGAGTCCCTCCTCCGGCATCATTGCCCGTTCAGAGGCGAACCATCGTCAGGTTGAGGGTTGCCGGATCGTCGATCTCGTCACCGTCGAAGTCGTACTCGGTCGCGGCCCCGGTCAGTGTCAGGTTATCGCCGTTCAAGACGTAGTTGAATACCCAGGTCCCCTCGATGTCTCCGGAGTCGAAGGCGAGGGTCAGGACGTTCGTCGCTCCCCAGGTCCCGCCGGCAAACTCCGTCGGTTCGCCCGGCACGCCGACGCTGAGTCCGAAATCACCGTTCTGCTCGAGGACGAGTCTCCCGTTAGCGCCCAGCGAAACGAGTTCGACTACAAGGGGCGGGTCGGCGTCGGCAATGAGCTCGATTGCTATCGCGTCCCAGCTGCCGACGAGTTCGTTCACAACCGGACCCGTGGTCTCCTCGTCCCCGCCGCACGAGGCGGCAAGCGGAAGCAGGGTCAGAAGAAGAAGACGAAGAAGATGTCTGCCCATAACCCCTCCTCTCCCGACCGGGCGGCCGGGGGTTAGTGAGGGGGGATGGTCCAGATGTAGCGCCCATGTTAATGCAGGGCAACCGGCAAACGACTGTAGCGCCCGCTCAACCCGCCAATGGCCTCGGCGAGCCGCTCCTCCGGCCCGCCGAGGCCACAAATCCGCCTACCCGAGTCGAGCGAGAGCCTCTTCCTCCTGCTCTGGAGACATCCAGGCCCTGGCGTTCTCACGACGCTCCGCGGGCTGCTCGTTCCACCACGCGTGCGTGTCCACGACCGTGTCGGCGATCGGTCGATAGACGGCCCCGGCAGCGATCGACGCCTGGTTGTTGAAGCTGACGGGGCGGTCCCGGCCCCCTCCCATCATCGGCATCGACAGTTCCATATCCTCGATCAGCTCGGGCGTCGCCCAGCGGAAGCGTACGGACTCCGACGTGGTGCCACGGATCGCCCACAGCATGCCTTCCCGGGAGTAGGTGGGGCCTGCGGCGTTGAAGCTGCCCCGGATGTCGTTCTCGACGGCGTGAAAGACGAAGTCGGTGAGATCGCGTACGTCCACGCCCGACACGGATAGCTCCCTGTGGCTCGGCCCGAGCACCTCTCCGCCTCGGTGGATTCGCTCGACCCAGTACGTGAAACGATCGGTCGTGTCGCCCGGGCCCAGGATGTAGGTCGGCCGGACCACGGTGACCGCGTCTCCGAGAACATCGCGAACGATACGGTCGCATTCGGCCTTCAGAGGTCCGTACGTTTCCCCGGTCACCTGCTCCACCGATTTGTCCTCCAGTGGAGCGAGCGGGCCTGCCTCGGCAAAATCGTCCACGGCGGAGTTGAAGTCGTACACGGCCACGGTCGAGATGTAGAGATACCGTCGACAGCGGCCCTTCAGGAGTTCAGCCGAGGCCCTCACGTGACGCGGTACGTAACCCGAATTGTCGATGACGACGTCCCACTGGCGGTCGCCCTCGAGCACGCTCAGGCCGTCGTCCACATTCGGGTCGCGGTTTCCGATCAACTCCTCGACCCGATTGCCGTATGCACCCGAGCGCCGCCCACGGTTGAAGATCGTGACATTGTGGCCGCGATCGAGGGCCCCATTCACCTGGTGCGGGCCAATGAACCCCGTTCCCCCCAGGATCAGGATGTCGAGGGGCGCTGAGGCCGGCCGGCGAGTCGCAGCGCCCAGGCCGGAGGTGTACAGGCCGAGAGCGCCGGCCGTGCCGGCGGCGATGCGAATGAAGTCCCGTCGGTCGGTCATGGTTGTCTCCGTTGAGAATCTGGTCAGTTTAGATCGAAGCTAAGCAGTCCGACCCGCCGGTGTAAGCCCAGCGGGATGCGGGTCTCAGGTGTTCATCGGATGTTCGGGCATCGGAACCATACCGGAGGAAATCATGAGGAAGCTCGGAGCGATGTTGGCTCTCATTGCGGCGGCAGGCATCGTCAACGCGGCGTCCGCCCCGGCTCAGACGGCGGCTGACTCGTCCGCCATCGTCGCCACTGCGCTCGACTATATCGATGGCTTCTACACCAGTGATGCGGCGCGCATGGAGCGTGCACTGCACCCGGACCTCGCGAAGCGCATCGTGGTAGACCCGGCGGGGCCGGAGAGCAGACTGCAGAACATGAGCGCCCAGCAACTGATCGACGCCACGGCGGGTGCGGGAGCGGCAAGGATTCCGGACGACGCGAAGAAGAAGGACGTCAGCATCCTGGACATCTACAACAACATCGCCGCCGTACGAATCGATGCCGGCGTGTGGATCGACTATCTCCACGTCGCCCGTTGGAACGGCGAGTGGAAGATCGTCAACGTGCTGTGGGAGATGGCTCCTCGCGATTGAGTAGCCATCGGGCTGTGGTCGCTCTGCAACACTTGCTGGCGTCTCCGGCTGCAGGCGATCTTGGGCGACGGTCCGGCCGTTGAGGGTCGGAGAGTTGCCACATTCGCGTGAGGTCCGCTTGTCGATTCGCGCCGCCGCGGTAGTCACAGTCGCACTCGTCGGCTTCCCGTCGTGGGCTCTGGCTCAGGTGGGGCCGGTGTCTCTGGGGGTCGTGGCCGGTGCCGACGTCGCCGATCAGGCCGGCCAGGATGTCTTCGCGCCGCATGACCGGATCGGGTTCATTGGCGGTGCGTCGGGCACCTTCCGGTTCGCATCCCGCTGGGCCGTCCAGTTGGACGGGCTGTTCGTCCAGAAGGGCGGCCGGGAGAACAACGACATGGATCCGGACGATCCGTTCGACGACGAGCTCGCTCTCCAGTACCTGGAGTTTCCACTTCTCCTGAAGTTCGCTTTCACCGAGGAGGGAACCCGCCCGGAGGTGTTCGTCGGCCCGTCGTTCGCCTATGAGCTCGGGTGTACGTATGACGCCTTTCCCGATGGTTCTTCAGATCCGGTCGACTGTGCCGACGCGGGGTGGCAGACGCGGTCCCTCGACGTGGGGATCGCGTTTGGAGCCGATGTCGAGATTCCGCTCGGATCGGGGCACTTCGTAATCGATGGCCGGGGTGTCGTCGGGTTGAGTTCGTTCGATGATTCAGAGGCCAACCTCGACTTTCGAAACCGCATCCTCGCGCTCATGGTCGGGTATCGCTTCGGCCTCTGAATTCTCCCCGCCGGGAAGCACCGTCACAAGTGACGTTGACAGAACGGGATCGAGCCCTATCTTTTCGCGAATTCCTTTCGTCGTTCATCCGACCGGGGGAAGATCAACAGCCGGTGCCGGCGGACAGGTCGGCCATCGGGGAGTATCACTCAGCAGGAGCGTAGTATGTCGAAGCTGACGGGCACCGTGAAGTGGTTCAACAACGACAAGGGCTTTGGTTTCGTGTCGTTCGACGATGGCGCGCGTGACGCGTTCGTTCACTTCTCGGAGATCCAGAGTGAGGGCTTCAAGACCCTGGACGAGGGCGACGTTGTAGAGTTCGACCTTGCCGAGGAGGGACGCGGCCCCAAGGCGAAGAACGTGGTGAAAGTCGGCTGAGGCTCGACGCCAGATCCGGTTCTTGAAGGGGGGTGCTCTCAGGAGCGCCCCCCTTTTTTTCTATTCCGCCAGGATGCCGTCCACTTCCGAGAAGTCACCGTCTCCCTCCACGGCCGGCAGACCCAGCGCCTTCATCACCAGCAGGTAGACATTGACGTTGCGGAACGCCGACACCCGTGCCCCCTCCCGGAAGGAGGGACCGGCGGCGATGAATATTCCCTGCATGTCCGGGGCGTGGTGATCGAACCCGTGGTTGCCCCCATCCGCTCCTTCAGGCGACCTGTCGAAGAACGGGTGCGTCGTGATCGTCCAGCCGTCATCGGCGATGCCGATGATCGGCGGAACCCGGGGGTGACTGCCGTACTCGAAACGTTCCGGAATCGAGTCCTTCCAGTAGACCGACACGTGCGGATGGGCATCTCGTAGAGACTCATACACGTCGACCATGTCTTCCTCCTCCGGCCACAAGGCTACCACCGGATTCCAGTCGACGATGCGGGCCGTCTCCAGGTCGACGTGGTCGTCCACGAACATGACCCGTTCCTGGCTGGTCGGACTCATTCCGTGATCCGACACGACCACGATGTTCGTGTGCTCGAGCATACCACGGCGGTTCAGACCTTCAACCAGCAGACCCAGCGCCGAATCAACGACCGCGATCGCGCCGAGCATCTCGTCCGAGTCCGGGCCGCTGCCGTGGCCTACGATGTCGGTTTCATCGAAGTAGAGAGTCAGGAACGAGGGACGCTGGCCGGCGGGCCTGTCCAGCAAGTCGAGTATCCACCCTACCCGGTCCGCATTCGACATGGAACCATCGAATGGAAGCCAGTGGGACGCCGAGAACCCCTCGATCTCCGCTTCGGATCCCGGCCAGAACAAGGGTGCTGTCCGTTGGCCATGCCGCTCGGCGGTGACCCAGACCGGCTCGCCACCCCACCAGCGTCCGTCCTGCACCGCGTCCCGATTGGACATCGAGAATCGGCCGTCGAAGCTCGGGTCCCACATCGTGTTGGCCACGATACCGTGATGGTCGGGTACGAGGCCCGTCACCATCGTGTAGTGGTTAGGGAAGGTCTTGGTCGGGAATGCGGGGATCAGGCCATCGGCGCGGACTCCTCGTGCCGCGAGCGCGGCCAGATTCGGGCTGACACCACGATCGGGGTAATCCCAGCGGAAGCCGTCGAAGGATACGAGTATCAGGATCGGCTCGACCGGTGCCGGCCCACTGACGGCATTCGTGGTGCCACTGGCACAGCCCGCTACAGCCGACACGAGTACAAGTAGAGCGAGGAAGCCCTCTCGCCACGCGACCCCTCGGCGAACAGCGAGCGCGTCCGGTCTCGAAGTGGTATGGTTCATCGGAACAGATTCTCGAGTGCCTTTTGGAACGAAGACGTCAGGTTAATGCGCCATTCTACGTCTACCCGCGGCTGGACGCGATGCTTGATCGCGTGCGCTGCAGGTGGTCTCTCGTTGACCCCTGGCGGGTGCGCCCAGGACCAGGCGGACGGCCGCCTCAAGGTCGTGGCGACCGTGGCTCCAATCGCCGGCCTGGTCGACCGCGTGGCCCCTGGCATTGCCGATGTCACGGTCATGATCCCTCCCGGCGCGAGCCCGGTCACGTACGAGCCTTCGCTCTCGCGAGTACGAGCCGCCGCCTCGGCTGACCTGTACGTGTCCGTGGGCCACCCGGCGTTTTCGTGGGAGAGCACCTGGCTGGCCGGGCTTCTCCAGCAAGGGGATGCAGTAGTCATCTCAGGATCGGAGGAATGCGACATCCTGCCGGATGATCCCCACGTGTGGCTGTCCCTGGCATGCGCGCGGAGCGTCGCCCGACGCGTGGCGGAAGCGGTGCGGCGTGCCCGCCCCGAGGCGGCCGAGTCGATTGCGGCGTCGCTCGCTGAGCTTCTTTCCGAAATGGATGACATGAGAGTCGTTGCCGACAGCGCACTCGGGTCGCGCCGTGGAGGGACCTTCATCACGCTGCACCCGGCCTGGGGCTACCTGGCGGAAGAGTACGACCTGCGCCAGCTGGCGATCCTGGAGCACGGGAGTGGCGACGCAGGGCCGGCTGAGCTGGCCAGGGTCGTTGCCGAGGCCAGGGAACTGGGCCTGGTGGACGTCATGGTCCAACCACAGTTCTCGGCAGAAGCAGCCTTGCTGGTGGCCCACGAGCTGGGTGGAGAACCGGTGGTTCTCGATCCACTGGCCCGAGATTGGTCGGCTTCGTTTCTTCGGACCGTCCACGTGCTGGCCGCCCAGGTGAGACCATGAATGCGCCCCCGATCCAGCTGCGCGACGTGAGCTACTCGTACGGGCAGACGCCGGTTCTTGAATCTGTGAATCTGCGCCTGGACGACGGTGATTTCCTCGGCATCATCGGTCCGAACGCGGGGGGCAAGACAACCCTGCTCAAGATCGTGCTGGGGTTGCTGAAGCCGGATAGCGGCACGGTCTCGGTGTTCGGTCGTTCTCCCGCCGAGAACAGGGGGGTGATCGGCTACGTGCCTCAGTACGCGCGGTTCGATGCGAGCTTCCCGATCAGCGTCCTGGATACCGTGCGCATGGGCCGGCTTGGAATCGGCCGCCGGGAGCGCTCGCGCGAATCCCGGGCGGCTGCACTGGAGGTCCTGGAACGGGTAGACCTTGGCGGTATGGCTGGAGAGCAGATCGGCCAGTTGTCGGGTGGCCAGCTCCAGCGGGTGTTGATTGCCCGGGCACTGGCATCGGAGCCACGGATTCTGCTGCTCGACGAGCCGACGGCCAGCGTGGATACTCGAATCGGGCGCTCCGTGTACGAGCTTCTCGAGAGACTGTCCGAGCAGATGACGATCGTCCTCGTGTCGCACGATATCGGAGTGATCTCCAGGTACGTCAAGACGATCGCGTGCCTCAACGTGCGCCTGCACTACCATCACTCGCGCGAGCTCACGGACGAAATGGTGGAAGTCGCGTATGGCTGCCCGGTGGACCTGGTGGCGCATGGGCACCCCCACCGCGTGCTGCCGTCGCACGAATCGGCGGGTGACCCATGATCGGCGCCCTGGAGTACGAGTTCTTCCAGCGCGCACTGGCTGCAGGACTGCTCGCGGCCGTAGCCAGCGGAATCGTCGGCACCTTCGTCATGGCCCGCCGAATAGCTTCGATCTCGGGCGGGCTCGCGCACGCCGCTTTCGGCGGGATCGGGCTGGGCTACCTCGTCGGCTTCCCCCCGATGGTGGGAGCACTGGCCTTCGGCCTCCTGTCGGCCATGGGAATCGGCATCGTGGAACTCCGCCTGCGGCAGGGACTCGATACGCTGATCGCCATGGTGTGGGCGGTCGGTATGGCGCTCGGGATCATCTTCGCCTCCCTGGCCCCGGGGGCGACACCGGATCTTCTCAGCTACCTGTTCGGCAACATCCTCTTCGTGCCGACTGCCTACCTGTGGTTTACAGCCGTTCTCGATGTCTTTCTGGTACTGGTCGTTATCAGGCTCTACCATCCGCTCCAGGCGGTCGCCTTCGACGAGGAATTCAGTTGGGTCGCCGGTGTGCCGGTGGCGGCGCTCTTCCTCCTTCTCCTGGGCCTGACGGCCGTCACCGTCGTGGTTCTGATTCGAGTCGTAGGTGTGATCCTGGTGATCGCGCTGCTCACGATTCCACCGGCCATCGCCCGCCATTGGACGGGCGGGTTGGACCGAATGATGGTGATGTCCACGGCCGTTGGCGCGGTGTGTATCACGGCTGGTCTGTTCATCTCGTACGGGCTCTCCGCCAGCGTGGGTCTGGATATCCCGACGGGGCCGTTCATCATCCTTCTGGTGGCCTCGCTGTACGTGTTGTCAGCGGCCGCGCACTTCTTCGTGGGACGTCGTCCGGGCGTGTAAGAACCGTTCGGTACCCGGGGTGAAACTTCCGACCCCTCCTCGCCCGTAAGACGAGACGTGGCCGGCTGCTCCAGCCGACAAGTGACGGCCGGGTTCGCCGGCCGCAGGGCACTTGAGGAGATCCATGAAGACGCGAACGAAGGTAGGGGTCGGTCTGGTCTGCGTGGTGGCTGTCGCCGGAACCATCGCGGCCGTGTCGTTGCGAGGGGGGAACGGCGATGAGGGGCCCACCACGGTCGAGGTCACCCGCGGCTCGGTCATCCAGAAGGCTCTGGCGATCGGCAATATCGAGCCGGATGTCGAGATCAGCGTGAAGTCCCAGCTCTCCGGTGTGGTGCGTGAGTTGTTCGTGGAAGACGGAGACTTCGTATCGGCGGGCGACCAGTTGCTCGAGGTCAAGCCGAATCCGACCCCGATCGAACTGGCGGATTCGAAGCGCCAGGTCCAGTTGCGGGAGATCGAACTCGAGAACATGGAGCGCGACCTGGCGCGAAAGCAGGAGCTTCGGGGCCGCGACTTCGTCACCCAGGAAGAACTCGAACTGGCCGAAAGGGAGTACGAGCGAGCCCGCGTCCAGGTCCAGATGGCGTCGGAACGCGTCGCCCTGCTCGAGACGGGCCGGGTGCGGATCGCGAACCGCGACATCGAGGGGGTCGTTCGCTCTCCGATTGACGGCTTCGTGCTCGAGACGAGGGTGGAAACGGGGGATCCGGTCGTGCCCCTGAGTGCCTTTCAGGAGGGCACGGTGCTGATCACGATGGCCGCCATGAGCAACCTGATATTCCGGGGGACGGTCGACGAGATCGACGTCGGGAAGCTGCGTGAGGGAATGCCCGCCGACATCAAGGTGGGCGCACTTCCGGACGCGAAGGTGACGGGCGAAGTCTACTCGATTTCGCTGAAGGCCCGGACGGAGGACAACGCTACGGTCTTTCCCATCGAGGTCACTCTTACCGATGTGGGTGAGGCCGTGCTTCGAGCCGGCTACTCGGCGAACGTGGACGTCATTATCGATCGACGCGACGATGTCCTGGTCATTCCCGAGCGCCTGATCCGATTCGAAGATGACAGGGCAGAGGTCACGGTCCTCCTCGCGGGCGGTGAAACGGAAGAACGCGTCATCGAGACGGGGCTCTCGGATGCGTTGACCATTGAAGTCGTGGCCGGCCTCCAGGAGGGCGAGCTCGTGGTCGAGCCCCCTCCCCGAGAGATCGAGTGAGTCAGAGGGGGGCGGAGGGGTGAGCAGGAGGGCAGTGTGAATCGAATCGTGGCGGCGGTCGGCCAGTTCCTCGCGGATGCAAGGAACCAGAAGCTTCGCACCACCCTCACGCTGCTGGGCATCACCTGGGGCACCGTGGCGGTGGTCGTGCTCCTGGCGTTCGGTGTGGGCTTGGAAAGACAGACCAAAAAGCGGTTCCACGGGCTCGGTGATAGAGTCGTCATGCTGTTCGGCGGTACCACCACGCTCTCCTACCAGGGTTTTCCCGAAGGTCGTTCGATTCCGTTGCGAGAGGCCGACGCCTGGACTCTCCAGCAGCAGATCCCGGAGATCGAGCGAATCAGCCCGGAGTACAGCCGCTGGAACTCGCCGGTGCGCAACGGACGGCAGGTTCTTAGACCAAACGTGGCCGGGGTCTGGCCCGACTACACGTACATGCGAAACGTCATTCCCGACATGGGAGGGCGTTTCATCAATCGTGAGGATATCGACGGTCGTCGACGGGTGGTGGTCCTCGGAAACCGGGCCCGGGACTTCCTGTTCGAGGGGGAAGGGGAGGACGTGAACGTGGTGGGTCGTCAGATCATGATCGGCGAAACTCCGTTCACGATCGTCGGCGTGATGAAACCCAAGCAGCAGAGTTCCTCATACAGTTCACGTGACCGTGACCGCGTCTTCATTCCCGGATCCACGCACCGGGCGATGTTCGGCCAGGTCTACCTGAATAACATCGTCTACCAGACGGCGAGCGCGGATGCTTCCCGGCGGGTGGAGGGGCGTGTGTACGAGGTGCTCGGGCGGCGGTACCGGTTCGATCCCGCCGACGACGACGCCCTCGGCGTGTGGGATACCACCGAGTTCGAGAAGATGTTCGAGTACCTGTTCGCCGGCTTCCACATGTTCTTCGCGATCGTCGGGTCTTTCACCCTGACCGTTGGAGGCATCGGAGTAGCCAACATCATGTACGTCGTGGTCCGCGAGCGAACCCGTGAGATTGGAATCAAGCGGTCCGTCGGAGCGCGCCGACAGGACATTCTCAGGCAGTTCTTCATCGAGGCGACCACGATTGTGCTGATCGGCGGCGCCCTGGGGTTCGTCCTCTCACTGGGCCTGGTGAAGCTCGTCACTTTTGGCGACATGGAGGAGTTCATCGGGACCCCTCAGATCTCGCCGGCCGTCGCCGTCGTTACGATGGTGTTGCTGGGTCTCGTCGGCCTGGCCGCGGGCTTCTTTCCAGCGCGCAAGGCGGCCGGGCTGGACCCGGTCGAGTGTCTCAGGGGCTAGGCCGAGCACCATGTGGCGAATCCTGCTGACCGAGTTCCTCGGCGATTTGAAAGCCCACAAGACGCGGGCTCTTCTCACGATGTTCGCCATCACCTGGGGAACGATCGCGGTCGTTCTGCTGCTTGCGTTCGGGGAGGGCCTGCGTCGCACGATCAACAGCGGTCTACTCAACGCCGGTGAGCGGATCTTCATGGTGTATGGAGGACAGACGACGAAACCGTTCGAGGGGCTTCCGCGGGGCCGACGGGTTCGGCTTACGGAAGAAGACATGAGCTTGATCGTCCGCTTCGTGGACCAGATCGAGGAAGCCAGTCCTTCCTACGGTCGCTGGGGTGTGACGCTCGAGCATGGTGAGGTGAGAACGACTACCTACATGGAAGGCGTACACCCTCCGTTCTCGGACATGCGCCGGATGTATCCGAAGAAGGGCGGCCGGTTCATTAACGACGCCGACGTAGCCGAGCGGCGGCGCGTGCTGTTCCTGGGTGATTCGATCGCATTCCGGCTGTTTGGCCCCGTGGATCCGGTGGGCGAGATGCTCGACCTGGACGGGATTCCGTTCACGGTCGTCGGCGTAATGGTGTCGAAGTTCCAGGACAGCATGAACAACGGTCCCGACGAGGACCGGGCCATCATACCCGCCTCGACCTACCGCGCGATCTATGGTGACCGGTACGTCAACCACCTGTTGCTCAGGCCGAGAAGCGTCGAGCGCGCCGAGATCACGAAGCGCGAGATCAACGAGGTGGTTGGCGCGAAGCACAAGTTCGATCCCACGGACGAGCGGGCGCTGCCCATGTGGGACTTCATAGAGAGCGAAGAGCAGACCCGCGCGATCGGCTTCGGCATCCAGTTGTTCCTGGGGTTGGTAGGCGTGTTCACGCTCATCGTCGCGGGAGTCGGTGTGGCCAACATCATGTACGTGGTCGTGAAGGAGCGTACGCGTGAGATCGGGATCAAGCTGGCAGTCGGTGCCCGGAAGTCCCACATCATGGCCCAGTTCATGTTCGAGGCGCTGGCAATTTCGCTGCTCGGGGGCCTCGCCGGGATGACGTTCTCGGTTCTGGCGGTCCTGCTCGTGGATTCCATACCAGCCTCGAATCCGGCGATGAACTACATCGCGAATCCCAAACTGTCGTGGACCATCACACTGGCGTGTGGCTCGATCCTGATGTTGATCGGACTGCTCTCCGGCTTCCTGCCGGCTCGCAAGGCGGCCGGACTGGACCCGGTGGAATCGCTTCGCTACGAATGAGTCACTAACCCCTCAGGAGTCACTCGATGGAAGAGTTCTTCTTTGCCCTGATCCCGATCACGTTCATCCTGTCGTTCGCCGGAGTTCTGATCTTCCGGCCGCTGACCAAGCGACTGGGGAACGTGATGGAGGCAAACGCGCTGGCGAAGCAACAGGTCGTCGATGACAAGCTCCATCACGAGCACGTCAAGACGCTGCTCGAAACGCAGAATCTCAAGATCCAGCAGCTTGAACAGAGAATCGAGTTCACGGAATCGCTACTGGAGGCCCGGACGGCCCAACGCCTGGTCGGCAGTCGGGCCCGCCACGAACTCACCTGAGGCGCGGCGATTTCGTCAGAAGAAGAAGAACGCGCCCGCGCGAATAGAGAAGAGCGAGCCCGATCTCGACGTGCCGGCAACGGATGTGCCGTCAATCACGAGATCGCCCCCGGAGAACCAACCGAACTGGCCGGAAACGTCGATCGAGATGCTTTCGGCAACGGGCATGTCCACGCCCACCAGGGCCGCGAACTCGATGCCGCTGATCTTGGTGGAGACCTCGTCGACACTACTGGCGAGCTGCATCCAACCGACTCGCCCCTGAAGATAGGGGATCATTTCGGTCTCTTCGCTGAACAGCAGGAGGTCGGCTGCGGCGAACACCTCGTACCTGTTCGCCGATCCATCGACGTCCTGGATTCCATGCCGGGAATAGCCGGCCCCGCCACCCAACCTCAGGGGTACGCCACCGAGTTGGTACAGAGCAGCGGCTTCGATTCCAGGACCACCGCCGATGCTGTCGCCGATGTCGCCCGTGATCAGCGTATATCCGATGTTGGCGTCGATCATGAGTCGAGCCTGCCGCCTCGGATCAAACCTGCCCTGGGCGAGACTTTCGGTGGGCATGACGAACGCCTGCAGGACGATGGTCAAGGCAGCGGCGACTAGAAAGCGTCGCATGTCGGCTCCCGTTCTGTCGTGGTTCTGGACCGCTCAGCAATGGCCCAAGGTGCGACACTCGCGGTAGGTCGTGTGCCTGTCAACACCGCTGAGCGCTCCGTTGTTTCATCGGGTGCATCTTGCCGGTTCCGTCGATAAGCTTTCGATTGGTGGTTGGAGCGAAGGGTATTGCGGGCTGATTCGCCCGCGACCGATGATCGAGTGATCGCAGGGCGGAGTGGGAATGAGAGACGATCAGAACGACGAATCACCTGAGGGTACCGAGTCTCCCGAGTGGCGGGTGCCGGGCGACGAGCAGCTGGAGACGGACGCATATCATGTCTGGAAACCGCGTCCCCTGCTGCGCAGCGTCCATTGGAAGCCGGTGCCGGCTCCGTCGCGGGATGCCGGTGTTGGGTCCTATGACGTCTTTGTCGATCAGCGGGTGCTGAGGGCTCTTCATCAGCACATCTGGAACGCCGCTCCGGGAGAGTCCCCGCACGGCTTCCTGGTCGGCGACCTGTGTGAGGACCCGGATACCGGTCGGCGCTATGTGATCGTCAGTGCCGCCGTGCCCTCCCGGCTTCCGATGGTCGAGGAGGGGCCGGAGCAGATACAGGGCGAGGCACTCGTCGCGATGCAGCTGGAGGTCGACCGCCGCCGGGGAGTTCTGGCGGGCTGGTATCACCGGCACAAGGAAGGGCCCGTCGAGCTGACGGCGGAAGACCTGAAGACGCACGAGCGACACTTCCCGGAGCCATGGCAGATCGCCCTGCTCTTCGTTACGGACTACGCGGAGCCAGCCGGTGGTTGTTTCCGGCGCACTCGTGCCGGGCTTGTCGGCGACGTACCGCTTCCGTTCTTCGAGATGGTGAGTAACGAGTCTCTGCTTGCCCGCGGGGTGCGTCGGTCGCACATGGACTGGCTCAACGTGGAGACCGTGGACTCGATCGACCTTGATCCTCCGCCGCGGCCCGAGCCTCCTCCTGCGCCAGAGCCGGTGATCGAACCGGAGCCTGAGCCTGAGCCCTTTCCTGAACCTCAGCCAGAGCCGGAGCCGCCGGTCGAGGTGGAGCCGGTGACCGAACCGGAAACGTCCGAAGAAGTTGACCTTCTGGATCACACGGGCACCGGGGATGAGGTGGATGGAATCGCCTTCGCTGTGAGCGCCGAGCCCGCCTCCGGACAGCCCGATGGTATCGACCTCGTCGAGGTGGGCCCGATCGATGGGCTGGAAGATGAGCTGCTGCTTCCGGCCGACGACGGGTTCGATGTCGATGTTGACTTCGAGCTCCTTGAACTCGAGGACGCTGATCTGGAAGTCGAAGACGAACCGTCTGCGATCGATCCGGAAGAGGTTCTGGCGGAGCTCGATGCCGCTGAGACGGAGCTCACTCTTCCTGTTCTGGACGAGCCCGTAGGTCCTGACCCCGGGGCCGAGGTCGATGTTGACCTGCCCGAACCAGGGTGGGATTCGGGAAATGACGCATCGGAACTCTCACTACCCCTGGTCGAGGACGTGGACCTCGATTCCTTCGTCACGGAGGTCGAGAGCTCCGACGTCGCGGCCCAGATCGATGCGACGGTCGACATGGAGTCGATCGAGCCAGGATGGGACGACGCCGACATCGAGGATAGTCCGGTCGTCGACGCCCCGCCCGTGTCGGATCTTGCGGAGGACTTCGAGGAAGTCCTGGAATTCGGGGATGAAGAGGCTCCTCAAGCAGCGGAGGAGCTCGAGCTCGAAGCGGCACCCGAGGACGGGGCAGAACCGAAGTCGCCCCGCTCCAAACGCAGCACGATGGTCGTCGGGGGGGTACTCGTGGCCCTGGCGATCGCGGTCAGCGCGCTCGTGTTCCTTCTCCCCCGTGGCGATGAGACTGAGGACGGCAGCGCATCGGAGGTAGTTCCCGTTGCCGGCGCGGTTGCCACACCGGGTCAGGCGGAGGTCCCGGTCGACGACCCGCCGGCTGAGGCGGGCGAGTCCGAGGCCGGGGAGCCAGGCGAAGCCCTGGCCGGGGCGGATTCTCTGGCCTCTCCGGCTTCCGTCGACGACGTCGAGCAGTTGGGCGATAGTCTGCTCGAGGCCATCAGCCGGTACTACGGTCGGGCGGTGGCGGTCGATGGTGGACAGGCCACGTGCTCGGACCTGCAGGCCGTGTACGTGGAGGTCGAGGACAGCTGGATCGCCTACAACGTGCAGGGCAGAGCCAGGTTCCGGGGTCGCCTTCCGGATGATCTGGCCACGCGAGATGAGCGCCTGTATGCAGGGGTCCAGGACGTCGAGGGTGAATTCACCCGGTCTGGTTGCGAACGTCCGTGACGCTTTCCCCTCGAGTCGCTCGCAGGGTATCGCTCGGGCTGTTGTTCTCCGCGCTGTGGACCGGAGCCGCCGATGTCGAGGGACAGGAGGCGCGACCACGCGCTCGTGAGGTCGGCATCGAGATCGGAGTACTCGAGGCCGGGCCTCTCAACGCGATCACGGACGTTGAAGGAGTACGCGTCGGTCACCGGACGCTGATCGTTGGAGACTCGATCCGAACAGGCGTCACCGCAGTGCTCCCTCACGGCGGCAATATCTTCGCGAGCAAGGTTTCGGGGGCGATTGTCGTCCGAAACGGTTTCGGCAAGCTGGTCGGGCTGAGTCAGGTCAACGAGCTCGGACAGATCGAGACTCCGATTCTCCTCACCGGAACGCTCAGCGTGTTCCGGGCCGCCGATGCCCTCGTGGACACCCTTCTGGCGATCCCGGAGAACGCCGATGTCGGGTCGATCAACCCGGTCGTGGGGGAGACGAACGACGGCTACCTCAGCGACATCCGGGCCCGTCCCATCCAGCCGGAGCACGTACGCGACGCCCTTCGGACGGCTTCAACCGGGCCGGTAAATGAGGGCTCCGTCGGGGCGGGAACCGGCACCCGGGCCCTCGGCTGGAAGGGCGGTATCGGGACAGCTTCCAGGCGGCTTCCGAGCTCGTCCGGCGGCTACACGGTGGGAGCCCTGGTCCAGACGAACTATGGTGGGCTCCTCACGGTGGCGGGCGTCCCCGTGGGTCGCTTCGTGCATGCGGATAGACCCGAAGAGCCACGGCGAGACGACAAGGAGGGCGGGTCGGTGATGATCGTGATCGCCACGGACGCCCCGCTGGCGCATCGCGAACTCCAGAGGGTGGCGGAGCGTGCGTTCACGGGCATCGCCCGCACCGGTTCGTACATGTCACATGGCTCGGGCGACTACGCCATCGCCTTTTCGACGCACAGGGGGCCGGTGGAACCGCCCGACGGCGCGCTCCTGACCCGGTTGTTCGTGGCAACGGCGGAGGCGGTGGAAGAAGCGGTGTTGAACTCGCTCTTCAAAGCTACAACAACGGTGGGCTATCGCGGCCACCGCGCCGAGGCCCTTCCAATCGCAGACGTGCTCGAGGTCCTGCGGCAGCACTCGCCCCAGTCGCCCTAGGCTGGAGGGGCGCCCCCGTCGGAGTTCGTTCCATGCTCCCTCTGCAGGGCGGCTCGAGCGTCCTCGATCTGCACCCTGACCGCCGTCCGAAGTTCGTCCAGGTCGTCGAGGCCCAATCCTGTCGTGGGGACGGGATCCAGGACCCGTACCACGACCCTGGCGTTCCCGAACTTCATGGATCCCTTGCGTATGGCCGTGCGGGTGCCGTGAACGGCCAGCGGAAGAACGGGCGCGCCGGTCTCGATCGCGAGCCGAAAGGCGCCGTTTCGAAACGGTAGCATCTCGGTGGTGCGCGAACGTGTTCCCTCCGGGAAGATCATGATCGAGGCTCCCCGTTCGATCCACCGCAGCAGCGCCGCGTAGGATGCGCCCCGACTGCGCGTGCTGCCTCTCTCGACGCCCACATCGCCCGCCATCCGCATCATCTGGCCGAGGAAGGGTACTCGGAAAATCGAGGCCTTAGACAGCCACTTCATGTCCCAGGGCAGCGAACCGATGAGAATGATGTCGGCGAGAGACTCGTGATTGGCCACGGCAACGAAAGGGTGAGAACTCCGCTCGGGCACATGCCCCACCGTCCGAACACTCCAGAAGGGATTCAAGGCAACGAGGATGCGTGCGCCGAATCGGAACACCCGGCCGGCGATCCACCGTGGGCGGTCCCACCAGCCGGTCAGCAGGAGAGAAATCCCGACCACCGGTGTCCACACGACAAGGAGAATTTGCCACGCCACCCAGACGACAAAGCTGGCAATGGCTCTCATCGGCTAGCGATCACGCTACGTCCACGCCGGTGTCAGCGGCGGACGGCGCGGTGGTGCGAAGGACCACGATCCCGGCCACGGCTGCCAGGAGTGACCCGAACACGATCCCAAGCTTGGCGAGACCCAGAGCTTCATAGTCCGTGAACGCCAGTGAAGCGATGAAGATGGACATCGTGAACCCGATTCCGGCGAGCAAGCTGCCACCCCAGAGGGTACGCCAGCGCGCTCCCTCGGGCAGAGAGCCGAGTCCGAACCGCACGGCCAGCCAGGTTGCACCGGTGATCCCCACCTGTTTTCCAATGAACAACCCCACGATGATCCCGAGAGGCAGGGGGTGACTGACAACGCTCGCCATCGACGAGAACGGGATCGCGATTCCGGAGTTCGCGAACGCGAAGACCGGAAGCACCAGAAACGCCACCCATGGATGGATCGCGTGCTCCATCCGGTACAGAGTAGCGGCCGATTCCTGGGCTTCGTCGGCGATCTCGGCCAGCGCTTCTTCGCGCAGGTCCTTGATCTCCCAATCTTGAGAGCCGCTCTGAGCCACCTGGAGTGAGCTGGTCGCCATTTCGAGGGAATGGTTGAGATCGCTGGTCTCCGTCTCCGAGTCCCGCTTCCGTCCCGCCGGGATCATGGCGGCGGCCGCCACTCCGGCGATCGTCGCGTGAATGCCCGACTGATACACGAAATACCAGATGAACAGAATGGGTACGACATAGACGAGCGGACGCTGCACCCCCGACCGGTTCATCACGAACATGAGAGCCAGCCCGCCCCCTGCCCACCCCAGGGCCGTCAGATCGATGTTGCTGGAGTAGAAGATCGCGATTACCAGCACGGCGACGAGGTCATCGGCGATGGCGAGCGCGGTCACGAAGGTCTTGATCCACAGTGGAGCGCGGCTCCCGAGCATCGCGAGAATGGCGACGGCAAAGGCGATGTCCGTAGCCATCGGCACGCCCCACCCGGCCACGTATTCGCCGCCCCGGTTGAAGACCCAGAACAGGAAGGCCGGCAGAACGGCGCCCCCGATCGCCCCGACCACGGGCAGCGCCGCGCGTCGGACGGAGGCCAGTTCCCCGAACAGGATCTCTCGCTTGATCTCCAGGCCGACGACGAAGAAGAACACCGCCATGAGCCCGTCGTTGACCCAGTGCAGGAGGGACATCTTCAGCGCCCAGTCGCCGACTGCCAGGCCTGCGTACGTGTACCACAGGTCCTCGTATGCCTCAAGGAGCGGGGTATTGGCGAGGACGAGGGCCAGGGCTGCGGCGCTCATCATCACGATTCCACCCGCCGACTCCGTCTTGACGAAGCGGATGATAGCACGGGAAACACGGGGTCTCGAATCGACAGCGACCTGGTTCACTCTGGCATTCTCCGGGTTGCGCATCAGCAGGTGAGGGCCATCCATCTCACGGTCGAGCCAGGACCGTTTGTCTGGACACCCCCCCAGTAAACGCCCATTTTGCTCGACCGACCGCCATGACCGCAAGAACAGGAAGACTGAGGACATGATCCCGACAGAGCCCCGAGGCCGCTCGGACATCTATCCATCGGCGTACCAGCCTGAGTTGCCGGTCGACCGTTTCCTCGTCGAGGAGGTCCCGGGCGAGGAATCCGTTCCGCTCGACGTATTGATCGTGGGTGGAGGTCCCGCCGGGCTCGCCTGTGCCATCGAACTTTCCCGGCTCGCCCACGAGGACAGCGAGCAGGGCGGGGAACTCGGAGAGCTGGAGATCGGAGTCCTGGAGAAGGCGGCCGCGTTGGGGGAGCACTGTCTCTCCGGTGCGGTCGTCAATCCGGCGGCCTTCCTGGAGCTGTTTCCGGGGATCGCCGCCGACGATCTCCCCTTCCGTGATGCGGTGGGCGCGGACAGCGTGTATATGCTGTCCGAGTCAGGAAAGCGAAGACTCCCCACTCCGCCACCGATGCGGAATCACGGCAACTACGTTGCATCCATATGCGAGATTGTGCAGTGGCTGGGGGGGAAGGCCGAAGAGTCGGGCGTCAACGTGTTCACCGGCTTCCCGGCGGATTCACTTCTTGTGCAGCAGGGTCGGGTCGTGGGAGCGCGGACGGCCCCCGCGGGCCTGGACCGGGAGGGAAACCCGGGGAGCGGGTTCATGCCGGCCATGGACCTCGCCGCCCGCGTGACCGTCCTGGCGGAGGGGACTCGCGGCCCGATCAGCCAGGCGTGGCTGCAGAGCGAGGCCGTGGGCTCGCCAAATCCGCAGATTTTCGCGCTGGGGGTCAAAGAACTGTGGCAGGTGGAACAGCCCCTCGATCGGGTGATCCATACTCTGGGCTGGCCACTGCCGCGGGACGCGTTCGGCGGCAGCTGGATCTATCCGATGGGGCCGGATCTGGTGTCACTCGGACTCGTCGTCGGCCTCGACTACCGGCAGAGCACGCTCGATGTGCATGAGCTCCTCCAGCGGCTCAAGGGGCACCCTCTGGTGAGAGAAGTGCTGGGTGGTGGAGAGTGCGTGGAGTGGGGCGCCCGCACGATTCCCGAGGGAGGGTTCTACTCGATTCCCGAGCGTTTGCACGGAGACGGCGTGCTCATAGCCGGAGACTCGGCCGGGTTCGTGGACGTGCCGAGCCTGAAGGGCATCCATTACGCCATGTTCTCCGGGATTTACGCCGCGCGTGCGACCTTCCAGGCCCTGAAGTCGGGCGCGTCGGACCGGGCGGCGCTCTCGTCGTACGACGACCTGGTGAGATCGAGCGTGATCGCCAGCGATCTGTACCGAAGCCGGAACATGCGAACCGCGTTCAAGGCGGGTTTCTATCGCGGTGGCATTCGCTCGGCTCTCTCGATCGTCTCCCGTGGTCGCTGGCCCGGAAAGCGGATTGCCGTGGAAGAGGACGCGGCCGAGCCCAAGGCGGTGACCCCGGCCGGTGCGTTCAGTCCGGACGGCCAGTACACGCTCAGCAAGGTGGATGCGGTGTTTCGATCGGGGAATGCGACGCGCGACGACATCCCCTCGCACCTCATCACCTCCGCCGATGTGCCCGAAGCGGTACAGGACCTCTACGAGCACATGTGTCCGGCGGGCGTCTACGAGACGGGTGACGACGGCCTGGTCGTGAACGCCCCCAATTGCATCGACTGCAAGGCCACGGACGTGCTCGGGCCGCGTTGGACGCCCCGCGAGGGAGGCAGTGGCCCCGCGTACAAGAGGATGTAACACGGCTCGGGTGGTCTCGACACTCGCAGACGACGGAAGCCCCGGTGGCCGATGGGTCACCGGGGCTTCGTGCGCTGAGACCTGCCTCTACATCCCGACGATTTCGGGACAACACGACTCGCCGAAGCTGGCCATGTTGTCCCGTTTTCGTCGACTAGTTGGAGCCGCTCAGAAGCTCGTCGAGCAGCTCGTGGGCATTGTACACGCTCCGCAGGGCTTCGGTGATCCCGGCGGAGTGAACTGAAACCGTGCGACCGTTCTCGGCTGCGAACAGGAACTCGTTCGGCAATGACTCGACGTTTCCATCGAAGGCGATACCTACCCAGCGAGCCTCCTGGTCGATGACCGGGCTGCCGCTGTTCCCGCCAGTGATGTCGTTCGTCGAAACGAAGTTGATCGGAATGCCCATGTCCACGACATCTCGCGCCGATTCGAACGCGGGCGCCAGTGTCCAGGGCATCTCGTTATCGAATTCCTCGGCCCGGCCATACAGCCCGTAGATCGAGGTCTGGGCCGGGGCATACGTACCGTTGAACTGGTAACGCTGCACGACACCGTCCGTGATTCGAAGAGTGAACGTGGCGTCGGGCGGAAGGTCCGTTCCATAGACCGCGAACAGGGCGGACGCGAACCGCTCGTTCTGCACTTCCTCCGAAGCGTTGGCGGCCTGCCAGGCGGGAAGCGCGCTCTGCTGCTCCGCGCGCATGGCGAGCGCGAGTTGCACCAGCGGATCCGTGCTGGCCTGCAGTCCTTCCATTCCTCCGGACATCAAGGACTCGCGGAACTCGGCGTCGCCGAGCTGGGACGACTCGATCAGCCGCCTCGCCGCCGCCTCGGGCGTCTCGCCCGGCTGGACGGCCTGCACGAGCAACGCCTCGGCCGGAAGCCACTTCTGAGCCAGCGCCAGGCGTCCTGCCAGCATGCCGAGCGACTGGTCCATGTGCATCTCACCGGGCTCGCGAATGGCTCCCTCCAACCGGTTCCAATTGGGCGGGCGCTGGTCCTCGGGCATGGCTGCCATCTGCACGTACTGCGACAGCTGTCCGGCCATCTGCAGGTGTGCGGACGCGTTGAGGAAGCTCGGGTTGTTCAGGTAGACGGTGGGCGCGAGCTTGGCCATGGTCTCATTGATCTCGGCGATCTTGCCCCACACGTCGCCATACTCGGCGGCCAGCGCCGGGTCGGCTTCGACCGCAGCGCGGAACTCGTTCTCCCAGCGGATCTTCCTGGCCGTGAGGTCCACGTCTCTCAGTCCGCCAAGCTGACCTCGATACAGCTTCTGCGTGTTCTCGAAGCCGAAGATCTGGTTCTGCATCGCCCGGCCCCGCTCGGGGTCCGCGGCCTGGATCGCGTGCATCACCTCGAGGCGCTGATCGAAGAAGTCCAGGATCATCGGGTGAAAAACGACGCGCTGGTACATGTACTGTGACAGCGTGATCTGCCTCGCCGTCGAGCCCGGATTTCCGGTGACGAAGACCAGCTCACCCTCGGCGGCGCCGTCGGGGTCCCACTCGAAGTAGTGCGGTGTCGACGCCGGGGACTCCCCACCCTCGTCGTAGGCTCGGAGGAAGGTGATGTCGAGGTCGTAGCGCGGATACGTGAAGTTGTCCGCGTCTCCGCCGAAGAACGCGGCCTGCATCTCGGGTGTGAAGACCAGCTTGACCGTCGGGTAGCGGTGGAACTTGTACAGCTTGTACTGACCACCGTGGAACAGCGAGACGACCTGGCACTGCAGCCCGGTCTCTTCCTCGCATGCGGCGCTCAGTTCCTCTCCGCGAGCATCGCGAGCGGCATTGATGTCGGCGTCGGACATGCCGGCCTGGGCGACCGACCGGAGTTCGGACGTGATGTCATCGATCTCGATGAGCTGGTCGAGGTAGTAGTTCGGGCAGACCAGCTCTTCCTCGTCGGTCGCAGCGTAAAAGCCGTCGTTCAGGTAGTCGTTCTCGTCGGTGGAGACCGCGTCAATGCAGCCGCGGGCACAGTGATTGTTAGTGATCACCAGTCCATCGGCCGAAACGAAGGACGCCGAACAGCCGGGTACGCGGCCCGATGCCAGGCGCACGTGCTCCAGCCACTCGGTGCTGGGCCGGAAGCCGTACGTTTCCTCCCAGTAGTCCAGCGGCGGATTCTCGAACGTCCACATCGTGCCCATTTCGGTGCCCGTCAATTCGACCATTTCGGACATGTCGATCGCTGCCTGTGGCGCGTCGAGAAGTCCGGCCGGCATCGTCTCTACGACGGGTGGAGGGGGCGCAGGTGCGGGCGCCGTCTCGGGCGGCGGCGCCGAGGAGCAGGCCATGGCCAGAACGGCGGCCAGCAGCGCGAAATGTCGTACTCCGATATTGGTCATCGGTCACTCCGTTCATGGGTTGGGCGGGTCACGGGACTCCGCGCTTCATCTGCAAGGGTCAGGCCCGCGCGCGGAGGCGTCACAGCAGCTGACGAAGCACCGTCTGCAGGATGCCTCCGTTGCGGTAGTACTCGACCTCCAGCTCGGTGTCGAGACGGATGAGCGCCTCGAACTCGGTCACCGTTCCGTCGTCGGCCACCGCTCTCACCGAGGCCGCCGTCTCGGAGTCGAGATCTCCATCGATGCCCGTGACATCGAACGTCTCGGCACCCGTGAGACCGAGCGACGCGGCGGTCTGGCCGGCGACGAACTGAAGAGGTAGTACGCCCATGCCGATCAGATTGCTGCGGTGGATCCGTTCGTAGCTTTCAGCGATCACGACGCGGATTCCGAGCAGCCGTGGTCCCTTCGCGGCCCAGTCGCGCGAGGACCCGGTGCCGTACTCGCTGCCCGCCAGGACGATCAGCGGCACGCCCTCTCTCTCGTAGCGCATCGCGGCGTCGAAAATCGACATCTGCTCGCCGGACGGAAGATGGCACGTGTAGCCCCCTTCCACCCCCGGGACGAGTCGATTCCTGAGCCGCACGTTGGCGAACGTGCCCCTCATCATGACTTCGTGGTTGCCGCGTCGGGAGCCGTATGAATTGAAGTCCGCCGGAGCCACCCCGTGATCCACCAGGTAGCGGCCGGCAGGTGAGTCCAGGGCAATGGCTCCGGCCGGAGATATGTGATCGGTGGTTACCGAATCTCCCAGCAGGGCCAGGGCGCGAGCGCCGAGAACGTTCCGCACCGGTTCGGGTTCACGGGACATGGCGGTGAAGAACGGCGGCTGCCGCACGTAGGTGGAATCCTCCATCCAGGCGTACCGGTTTCCGGCCGGAACGGGGAGGTCGCGCCAGGCGTCGTCGCCGTCGAAGACGCTGGCGTACTGGTCCCGAAAGTGCTCGGTGCGCACCGACGCCCGGATGGTGTCACGCACCTCCTGTTGTGATGGCCAGATGTCCCTGAGGAATACGTCCTTCCCCTGCGGGTCCTGCCCGAGCGCCTCGCGCGTCAGATCGAGGTCCATGCGCCCGGCGAGCGCGTAGGCGACCACCAGGGGTGGTGAGGCCAGGTAGTTGGCCCGGGTCAGCGGATTCACCCGACCCTCGAAGTTGCGGTTGCCGGAGAGCACGGCGGCCGCCATGAGATCGGAGTCCTTGATCGCTGCCGCGATCGGCGCGGGCAGTGGGCCGCTGTTTCCGATGCACGTCGTACAGCCGTATCCCACGACGGCGAAGCCCAGCGCCTCGAGAGACGGAAGGAGTCCGGCTGCCGTGAGGTACTCGGTTACGACCTTCGAGCCAGGAGCCAGACTCGTCTTCACCCACGGCTTGCTGCTCAGGCCGCGGGCCACGGCGTTCCGAGCCAGCAACCCCGCCCCCACCATCACACTCGGGTTCGACGTGTTCGTGCAGCTCGTGATAGCCGCGATCACGACCGCTCCGTCGGCGAGGTCAAAGGAGACGGGCTCGTCGTGGGGATTGAGCATCGACACGGGGACGTCCGTGCCTCCAGCGCCCCCCTTGGCCCCGCGCGTTGCCGCGTGTGCGGCCAGCACCTCCTCGAAGGACTCCCGCACGCGGGTCAGCGGCACCCGCTGTTGCGGCAACTTCGGACCCGCGAGGCATGGCTCGACGGTGCCCAGATCGAGGGAGAGCGTGTCGGTGAAGTCCGGATCGGGAGAGTCAGCGGTATGGAACAGGCCCTGGGCGCGCGCATAGGCTTCGACGTTGGCGATATGGTTCTCGTCGCGGCCCGAAAGTCGCAGGTAGTCCAGGGTCTCAGCGTCGATCGGAAAGATGGCGCAGGTGCTGCCGAATTCGGGCGACATGTTGGAGATGGTGGCCCGGTCGGCCAGGGAGAGGGAGGCCAACCCGGCACCATAGAACTCGACGAATTTCCCGACGACTCCCTTCTCTCGGAGCATCTCGGTCACGCGCAGCACCGCGTCGGTAGCGGTGGCACCCTCCGGAAGCGTTCCGTGTAGCCGAAAGCCGACGACCTCGGGCACCAGGAAACTGATGGACTGGCCCAGCATGGCGGCTTCAGCCTCGATGCCACCGACGCCCCACCCGAGCACTCCAAGCCCGTTGATCATGGTTGTGTGGCTGTCTGTGCCCACCAGCGTATCGGGATAGAGCAGGCGCTCCTCACCGCTTCCACTGTCAAAAACGACCCGGGCCAGGTGTTCCAGGTTCACCTGGTGGACGATACCCGTACTCGGCGGTACGACCTTGAAATTGCCGAACGCCTGCTGCCCCCAGCGCAGAAACAGGTAGCGCTCCCGGTTTCGCTCCATCTCTTTCTCGGAGTTGATGAACAGGGACGCCAGCCGGCCGAAGCTGTCGACCTGAACCGAATGATCGATGACCAGTTCCGAGGGGAGGTGCGGGTTGATGAGGTCCGGGTCTCCGCCCATCTCCAGGATCGCATCCCGCATCGCCGCCAGATCGACGACCGCCGGAACCCCGGTGAAGTCCTGCAGGATCACGCGCGCGGGCATGAAAGAAACTTCTCGCTCGTCGGACGGGTCCCAGGCCGCGAGCGCCTCTATGTCCGACGACGTCACGGTGGTTCCGTTCTCGTGGCGCAGGAGGTTCTCCAGGAGAAGACGAATGGAGAACGGAAGTCTGTCGATCCGGCCGACGCCGGCGCGCGCCAAAGCCTGGAGATCGAAAATGAAGGCTGAGGAACCATCCGGTAGATCCAGGCGCCGCCGGGTGCCGAAAGTGTCCATACTCGTACTGGCGGGAGACGTCATCAGGGACTCTCTGTAGGTTGTGACCGCACCGCGTGGGAGGTCAGGGAATCGTCCAGGGCCGCTCGTTCCGAAACGCTCGGCCGCGCGCCTGGCAATATGCTATCCCGAGTATGCCGAGGCGAGTGCTGGAGACGTTGCTTTTCTCGTGGCGGCCCCGGTGTCTGGCACGATACCCGGGGGTGTCTGATATTGTGATCCCCAGCCGGGCAGATAGCTCCGGACCGTGCTGAAAGAGAGGCCCATGGGCGAACCCTACAGAGCAGACTACAGGGGACCAGTCTTCCATTTCTTCTGGCCGCTGACCCGCTACCTGACGGTTCACATCACGGCGCTGCTTCTCGGCCTCGTATTCTACGTGCTCAACCGGGCCACCGTGATCGGCCGGGGGAACGTGCCGCGTGAGCGGAACACGCTGCTGCTGTCGAATCACCAGACGATGATCGATAGCTTCCTCGTCGCAACGGCCGCCTATTTCGGTCCATCGTTCATCAAGCCCTATCTGATCCCGTGGAACCCGGCCGCAGAGGAGAACTTCTTCAGGAACAAATTCTGGGCCTGGTGGGCGGACAATTGGAAGTGCATTCCGGTGAAGCGGGGCCGCCGAGACGGCCGGGCCCTGCACCGAATGATCCGGGCGGGGAAGGGCGGCACGATGGTCCTGTTCCCCGAGGGCACTCGCTCCCGGGATGGCGAGATTCGGAACGGGAAGGCCGGCGCCGGTTTCGTCGTGTTGGCAAACCAGCCCAAGGTGATACCGGTAACGGTGGACGGCCTGTATGATGTGCTTCCGGTCGGAAGCAGCTTCCCCAGGTTGTTCAAGCATATCTGGCTGGCGTTTGGGAAGCCGATTGACTATTCGGAGTACATCGGGCAGCCTCGCACGAGGGAGGAGGCCCACGAGATCGTGGACGACGTGATCGAGATCCTGCGGGCGCAGCTGACGGGGTTACGGCAGTTGCAGGCGGGGGAAATCGACCGCGAGGCGTTCGACAGAATACTCAACCGAGAAGAGGAAAGCCCTTGACCATCGTTACCAGTATCCTGAAAACGACGACCCTGGCGGTCGTGCTGTCCGCAGCGGTAGCCGCCTGCGCGCAGTCGCAGGAAACGAACCAAGAACCCGATGCGGGGGAGGACCAGACCATGCAGCAGCCCCAGGTCAAAGGACCGCAGGTACTCCTCGAGACGAGCATGGGAAACATCCTCCTGGGATTTTACCCCGACCAGGCCCCGCTCAGCGTGGAGAACTTTCTTGCCTACGTCGAGGCCGGACACTACGACGGCCTGGTGTTCCACCGGGTGATTCCAGATTTCATGATCCAGGCCGGTGGCCACGAGGCGGATCTGACAGCGCGTGACGGTGGACGTGAGTCGATCAGAAACGAGTCCGACAACGGCCTGTCCAACGCGCGAGGGACCATCGCCATGGCCCGCACCGGTGATCCGCACAGTGCCTCGTCGCAGTTCTTCATCAACCACGCGGACAACACGTTCCTCAATTTCGGCGCGAATCCCCAGAGCCCGAATGGGTGGGGGTATACCGTGTTCGGCATCGTGCTCGAAGGAATGGACGTGGTGGACGCGATCGCGGCGGTGCAGACAGGAAACGCCGGGGGCATGCAGAACGTGCCGGTTGAGGCGGTCACGATCGTCTCGGCGAGCGTCGTGCAGCCCTGACGGACGAGGTCGGGCACACACCAGCGGTCAGGGCGCCGGGGGATCAGCCTCCGGCGCCCTTCGCGCATCGGTCTCTCAGGGGAGGGTGCTCAGACCACGACCCCGGGACTCAGGACTTGCTCGAAGATCGGAAGTGCCCCTTCCAGTGTCTCCCGCTCGATCACCAGCGGTGGGGCGATGCGAATCGTGTGGTGGTGCGTGTCGTTGCACAGCACGCCACGCTCCTTCAGCGCTTCACAGAATGGCCTGGCCATGCCCGATTCCGGCCGGATCTCGACACCGATCATCAGGCCACGTCCACGTACCTCCTTCACGTGCGGTGAGTCGATCTGACGCAGGTGGTCCATGAACCATGTGCCGAGTTCTTCCGCCCGGTCCGCCAGCCCCTCGTTCAGAACCACCTCGAGTGAGGCCAGGCCCACCGCTGCGCCGAGCGGATTGCCTCCGAAGGTCGACCCGTGGTCGCCTGGATGGAAGACTTCCATGACTTCGTCGTTCGCCAGGATGGCAGACACCGGATAGACGCCCCCGCCCAGGGCCTTCCCGACGATCAGTATGTCCCCGCGGGTCCCGTCCCAGTCTCCACAGAACAGCTTGCCGGTGCGGCCGAGACCCGTCTGGATTTCGTCGTTCAGCAAGAGCACCCGGTTCGAGCGGCAGATCTCGTGAGCGCGCGCCATGAACCCATCCGGCGGCACCACGATTCCTCCCTCCCCCTGGATGGGCTCGACGAGGAAAGCGACCGTGTTCTCGGTGATCGCGGCCTCCAGCGCTTCCAGGTCACCGTGCGGGATGAGCTTGAATCCCGGGGCGAAGGGACCAAACCCGTCTCGGTACTGGGCCTCCGACGAAAAGCCGACGATCGTGGTCGTGCGACCGTGGAAGTTGTTCTCGCACACGATGATCTCGGCGCGGTCCTCGGCGACTCCCTTCACCTTGTAGCCCCACTTGCGGGCCGCCTTGATCGCAGTCTCGACGGCTTCGGCACCGGTGTTCATCGGAAGGGCCCGATTGAATCCTGCGGCCTCCGCCAGGGCCTTGAGAAAGGTACCCATCCGGTCGTTGTGGAACGCCCGGGACGTGAGGGTGAGCTTGTCCGCTTGCTCCTTGAGGGCGCCGACGATCGCCGGGTGTCGGTGCCCCTGGTTGAGGGCCGAGTAGGCGCTCAGCATATCGAGGTACTTTTGGCCGTCCACGTCCCATACCCAGCATCCCTCGCCTCGTTCTATGACGACCGGAAGCGGGGCGTAATTGTGAGCGCTCCAGCGCTCCGCTTCGCGGACATAGGTCTCGGTCCTGTGCATCGAAATACCTCCACGATCGTTGGGAACGCGTCCTGTGAATGGACACGAGCCACCGACGCACGGTGGCGCGGGAGGTTATCCAGTTGAGGGTCGGCGGGCAACGGTTTTCCGGGGCTACAACCGAAGACCGCCGACCCCCACTGGACAGGGAGTCGAGACCGCCTCATACTCGTGCGCCGGAGCCGCCCCTGGAGCGGCTTGAACCAAGCAATAAACACGGGGGAATACATGTACATCCTGGTCACGGCCATCCTGGCCATCCTGATCACCGGCATCGGGGGGACGCTCGCATATTTCTGCCGGCTTCCCGAGCTGGACGAGCCCCCCAACGACCCGGCCTGATCACACCGGACCATCGGTTCAGCGGGCGTTCAGCGGCCCGCCGCCACGATCTTCGCGATCAACTCCGGATCGTCCGGCAGCAATTCCGCCGGTGCGAGACGCGGAACCAGTTCCCTCCACTCGGGTCGCAGCCTGTACGCCTCCGCGAACAGCGGTAGGGACTCATCCACTCGCCCGACGCTCGCGAGTGTTACAGCGTGCCAGAAGATCGGCTCGGACTCGCCGGGAAGCAGAGCCTCCGCGCGCTCGTATTCCTCGACGGCGGCGTCGATGTTGCCCTGGGTGACCTGCTCGTCTCCCTCGTTCATGTGACGATACGCCCGGGCGACGGACAGCAATCGGGCAAGCTCGACCAGCGGTTCGTCGTGGTCGTCTACACGCAGATCGAATACCCGATCCTGCCACGGTCTGCCGGAGGGCTCCGCCGCGACCACGAGAAGGGCGGCCGACTGTCGGCCGCGAATGTCACCACCCTCCGCCTGGGCTGCCTCCAGTGCTGCCATCAGGCGGTCCGCCAGGTCTCCCGTGGTCGTGGTATACGCCCCCACCATGGCGTCGCAAACGGTGGCGTGGTGCATCAGGTTGGCCTGCACCGTGAAGGTCTCACCCTCGAAATCGCACGCCTCCTGGATGGCCAGCCGACCGGTGTGGACTGCGGTGCCCCCGCGAGCATCCACCATCCCGACCTGCCTGACTTCGGGGTGCGCGTCAGCGGCGATCAGCCCGGCGAGAGCCTGATCCGCACTGCTGCCCGTGCCCATCAGGACAAGTCCGTTGGCGCCATACGAAGGGTCGATGAATGACTGAGTGGCAATCGCTCCGACTCCACTCTCGGCCCAGGCCACGGATGAGCCGACTGAGAACCAATGGGACTGGACGGCGACGCCGAGCTCTCCGGTCGCGACGTCGCGGGCTACGATCGAGTACGTGTGCACGGGCCGAAGGGGTCTCTCGAGGTCCTGTGACAGGGCGGGGCCGGCCGTAGACAGGGTAGCAATCAAGAGAGCGACGAGCGCGGCGGTACTCACCAGGGGGGCTTTCAGGACGGTCATGGCATTCCTCTGAGCCGAGTTTGAATGTGCGTGGTGACCGGTTTGGCAAGAAGAGTCTAGAGGGTCGGCGCGGGCCAGGGAAGAACCCGGAGCGGGTCGTCGGGTAAGGCGGGGCGTTCCGGGTCGAATAAATGGCTGGCGGAAAACGAATTAGCATTGAGATGTAATGTTGTTTCTAGTAAGGGGTCGGTCGGTGGACATGAACGCTTCGAGATGCTATATTTATCAGCTCTGCAGTTTTCGTTTTGACCCAACTTCGAGGTTCGAATGACAAAGCACTTCCGGGACGACAGCGGTAGACGGTGGAAGGCATGGCTCGCTTCGCGAGATGTCTTCTGGCCCGACCCCGACAAGACCGGAGTGAAGGACGACAATGAGTCCGTGATCTTCGTTTGCTTCTCCGACCCAGCCCAGGCGCAGCGGCGAATCAAGCTGCCCGCCGGCTCGTTCGAGAGTCTAAGTGTCGAAGACTTGAAGAGCCGCTTCAGCGTCGCGGAACCGGATCCGGCGATCCGATAGGGCGCGGGAGGGCTCGGATCATTCGAGCGAGGGGCGTAACACCGGTGGAACCGGGGGTTGCGCCCCTTTTTCGTGGACACTCTTGAGCAGGTCCTGCCGAGGAAGAACATGACAGATCAGAACACCAGAGGACTTGCCGGCGTCGTCGCCGCTGAAACCGGGCTGAGCCTCATCGACGGGGCGGAGGGCCGGCTGTGGTACAGGGGATACGACGTGCATGCGCTGGCCAAACACGCCTCGTATCTCGAGTCCGTGTACCTGCTGTGGTACGACGCGCTCCCGGCGGCGATCGAGCTCGCCGCTTTCGAGGGGACCCTCGCCGGGCAGCGCGCGCTTCCGCCGGCGGTCCTGGATGTTCTTGGTTGCCTTCCGGCGGACGCGGCGCCCATGGCTGCCCTCAGAACGGCGGTCTCGGCACTGGGACAGGTAGACCCCGAAGCGGATGACATTTCCCATGAGGCGGATCTCAGGAAGGCAGGCCGTCTCGTCGCACAGCTGCCGACGATCGTAGCCACCTTCGATCGAATCCGGAGAGACCTGGATCCGGTAGACCCGGATCCGGAACTGGATCACGCAGCCAACTTTCTTTACATGCTGAGCGGCACCAGGCCCAGCGAGACGGCCGCCAGGGCACTGGATACATCGTGGCTTCTCTACCTCGAGCATGGGCTGAACGCGTCCACCTTCACGACGCGCGTCGTGGCCTCGACGCTGGCCGACATGCACTCGGCGGTCACCGCCGGAATTTGCGCGCTGAAGGGGCCGCTCCATGGCGGTGCGAACGAGCAGGCCATGAAGATGCTGCTCGAGATAGGGACCGCGGGCAACGTGCGGGCCTACGTTGACCGGGCGCTGGAGCAGAAACAGAAGATCATGGGCTTCGGCCACAGGGTGTATCGGACGGAGGACCCGCGGGCCACGCACCTGCGCCGGATGGCGGAGGAGTTGAGCCTCGAGGCGGGCGACTCCCCGTGGTACGATGTGTCGCGGACGCTCGAAGTGGAGATGCTCCAGCGTAAGGGCTTGCACTGCAACGTGGATTTCTACTGCGCCACGGTGTACTACTCCCTTGGCCTCTCGATCGACCTGTTCACGCCCCTGTTTGCGGTCGGTCGAACCGCTGGTTGGGCCGCGCACGTGATGGAACAGCATATGCACAACAGACTCATTCGACCGAGGGCGGAGTACACGGGCGAGTTGGACCGGCCCTGGGTGCCCATCGACCGACGCTGATCACATTGTTTGTCCGGGGAGATTAGAGAATGTCTTCTGAATATCGCTTTGCAGTAGTACCCGATGGCGATCGCATCACCGTCACTCCAGAAGGTCCGGTAGTTCCGGATCGGCCGATCGTGCCGTTCATCGAGGGAGATGGCATGGGTCCCGACATCTGGGCCGCGGCGGTCCGTGTGTTCGATGGCGCGGTCGAAGCCGCCTACGGGACGGACCGCAAGATCCAGTGGATGGAAGTATACGCGGGCGAGAAGGCGCTCGATCTGTCGGGTGAGTGGCTGCCGCAGGAGACCCTGCAGGCGCTCGAGGAGTTCGCGGTCTCGATCAAGGGTCCGTTGACCACACCGGTCGGGGGTGGGATCCGCTCCCTGAACGTGACGCTTCGCCAGAAGCTCGACCTGTACGCGTGCGTGCGGCCAAGTCGATGGATCAAGGGCACGCCGTCTCCCGTGAAGGCTCCCGAGAAGCTCGACGTGGTGATCTACCGCGAGAACACGGAGGACGTCTACTCGGGCATCGAGTGGGAGGCCGGCAGCGTGGATGCGGAGAAGGTCCGGTCCTTCCTGAACGACGAGATGGGCTGCTCTGTCAGGGAGAACAGTGGAATCGGGGTCAAGCCGATCTCGGAGTTCGGGACGAAGCGCCTGGTACGGATGAGCATCAGGGAAGCGATTCGAAACGGTCGCAAGTCGGTCACCCTGGTACACAAGGGCAACATCATGAAGTTCACCGAGGGGGCATTCCGCGAGTGGGGATATGAGGTCGCTCGCGACGAATTCGGGGACGAGACGATCACCGAGACGGAGCTGTGGAGCGCGCACGACGGCAAACAGCCCGAGGGGAAGATCGTCATCAAGGACCGGATCGCGGATGCGATGTTCCAGCAGATTCTCCTGCGTCCGGCGGAGTACGACTACATTGCCCTGCCGAACCTGAACGGGGACTACCTGTCGGACGCTTGTGCGGCCCAGGTGGGTGGTCTTGGCATGGCGCCGGGTGCGAACATTGGAGATGGGGTCGCGCTGTTCGAGGCGACGCACGGCACGGCGCCCAAGTATGCGGGACTGGACAAGGTGAACCCGACCTCGCTGATTCTCTCGGGTGTCATGATGTTCGAGTACATGCGCTGGAACGAGGCTGCGCAGGTCCTGCTCGAAGCGATCGAGCGGACGGTCGGCCAGAAGTACGTGACGTACGATCTCGAGCGTCAGATGGACGGCGCCACTCTGGCCAAGACGTCGCAGTTCGGAGACCGCATTATCGACAACATGCGAGCTGGCTGAGCCCGCCCGCAGGCGGGGCCGGCCGATGTGCCGGCCCCGCTTTGAAAAGCGACGCACGGAGGGACGCATCGGGTCACGGACGCCCCCGAAAGTCGGGCTCCTGCTCGTACTTTGCCTGTGTTCAGCTCCTGGGCTTCGCGCCCAGGAGCCGGATCAGCCTGTCCCGGAGGCTGCCCCCGACACCCTGGTCGGCGACCTGGAGGGCGAGCTGACCGGAACGCTGGCCGATTCCACGCAGGAAGAGGCATTCCAGCAGATCGCTGAGGAGATGCGCCCTCCGGGTGAGGGCTGGTCGTGGTCGACGTATGAGTGGGACCGCGACGCCATACTGCGCTCGAACGCGATGACCCTCGAGGATCTTCTTTCCGAATTGGTGCCCGGCTTCACCACCCTTCGCACCACCTGGTTCGGCGGACCCCACTACGCGGTACAGGGGGCGCTGGGTCCGGGATTCCTGTCGGTATCCATGGATGGCCGGGAACTCACCACTCTCGACGCCGGACAGGTCGACCTCACCCGTATTGCTCTCGCCAGCGTGGAAAGCGTCCGCGTTCGGCGTCGGGCCGACGGCTGGGTAGCCGAGGTGACCACCTTGAGGCGGAAGAAGCGCTCGGCCTACTCCCGCATCACGGGGGGCACCGGAGACCCCGGGCTGAGCCGCCTCCGCCTCCTGTTCAGCAACGGAATGGGTCGCAATCTCAACCTGGGCACATCGATCGACCTGCTCGACACGGGGGGCGACAATCCGTCGACCGACTTCAACTTCTGGGGCCGGGTAGAGTGGCTTCCGGGTGGAGGGGACGCCGGTCTCGAGTTGCACTGGGTCAGTGAGAAGATGGAGCGGACGGTCTACGATCCGGTAGATCTCACGAGGACGGAGCTCTTCCTTCGTGGCAGGGGAAACCTGGGCGATCACCTGCAGGTGGAGGCCTTTGCCGGGACGACGGGTCTCAGCGAGGACGGAGAAAGCGTCCGCAAGGTGGCCAACGGGGGGTTCCGCCTGTCGGGCGACCTCGAGAACGGGTGGTTTCGGACGGGCTTCAGGTTGTGGGACGACTCGTCCTACCCGATTGCGGACCTGGATGTCGACGCGGGCTACGCAATCCTGCCGTGGCTCTCGCTCAACGCCGGCACCCGCCTGGGCTCCTGGAACGATTTCGGAACCTCGGAATTTCGTGGGGGTCTCGCTGCTTCCATTCGGCCGGTGCGGTTGACGTTGACCGTGGACGGCGCCACCGGGAGTCGGGGCGTGTCCTACGCCACGCTCGGCCGTGCTGACTCGGTTTCGTTTGACGTGGCAGCGGGCGGCCTGCGCCTGGACCTCGGGCCCTTTGCCCTCTCCGGACGAGGTGAGTATCAGAAGCTGAGCCGTCAGCTCCCCTTCGGGGCCGTCTTCGACCGGGAGCAGGCACCTGGAGGCGCGATAGAGCTTGGATTGGCGGAAGTCGGACTGGTCGGTCCGCTCATTCCTCTGGGCCTGGTTCTCAACAACGTGGAGCCGATCAGACTCAGGGGTTTCTACCGGTACTCCAACATCCTCGACGGTTCCGATCCACTCTACGTTCCCGAGAGCGTGGCCCGGGCCGAAGTGTTCTGGCACGACTCGTTCTTCGAGGAAGAGCTCGAGGTCAGCGCATCGTTCGGCCTGAACTACCGGGATGCGATGCTCACGGCGCCGACACCGGCGTCGGGTAGCCAGAACCCGGTGCTGGTCCCGTCGTACACCTTCATAGACTGGAATCTGATGATCCGGATTCTCGGCGTGCGTGTATACTGGAGGTTCGAAAACCTGACGGCTGCCGTGGGCCAGGATCTGCCGGGCCTTCCGTTTCCCGTCAGACGATCCGTCTTCGGAGTCAAATGGGAGTTCCTGAATTGACCCGAAAACGCTATACTTGTCGGTTCCTATGATACGCAGCATGACGGGCTTCGGGTCGGCCTCCGCGACGGCCGACGGTGTGGATCTGAGTATCGAGCTCCGGTCCGTAAACTCGCGGCATCTCAAGCTTCACTTCCGGCTTCCGCCGGGAACGGAGCGCTGGGAGGAAGCGCTTCGTGAGGAAATCGCGGCGCAAGTCCGCAGAGGGCATGTCGATGTCACGCTGCGAATGGGCGCACCGACTGGTGAGGTGGGAAGCGGCGCGCCGCCCTTCTATCAGTTGGACGAGGCACGGGCGCGAGCGTACGTCGAGGCACTCCGGGACTTGCAGGAGCGATGGGGTCTCGGCGGCGAGGTGGACATAGGGCTGATCGCGCGTTGTGAGCGCCTGCTTGTCGAGACGTCCTCGGATCCGGTCGAGACCGTGTCCGAGGAAGCCCTGCGCCAGGTAGCCCGCGAGGCAGTAGCCCAGCTCGTCGAGATGCGTGTTCGCGAGGGTGAACGCCTCGCCGAGGACCTGGCGGGGCGGGTCGGTGCGCTTCGGACAGGCCTGTCCGAGGTCGAAGCGCTCGCCCCACAGAGGCTGGAGAGAGAGTCGCAGAGGTTGAGGCGGTCGATCCGCGAGTTGGCGGGAGACATCGAGGTGGAGCCCGACCGATTGGCCCGGGAGATCGCGTTTATCGCGGACAAGTGGGACATAGCCGAGGAACTGGTTCGGACCCGTGCGCACCTGGACGCTTTTGGGGATCTCCTGGACTCTCCTTCGGATGAGCCGGTTGGGAAGCGACTGAGCTTTCTCGGCCAGGAGCTGCTGCGGGAAGTGAATACGATCGGCTCCAAGGCCAACGACGCGACGATCGCCAGGATCGTGGTAGAGATGAAGAACGAACTGGAGTCGCTCCGGGAACAGAACGAGAACGTCGAGTGAGGCGCCTACCGTGAGGCCGGCACCGTCGCATCTTTTTCCGATCGTGCTCGCAGGGCCTTCGGGAGGCGGAAAGACGACCGTGCGAAGGGCGCTTCTGGAGAAGCGCTCTGACGTCGTGTTCTCGGTATCCGCCACGACCCGGCGGCCACGACCAGGCGAGGTGGACGGCAAGGACTACCAGTTCCTCGGACGGGATACCTTCGAGGCTTTGATCGAGGGAGGGGATCTCCTCGAGTGGGCTGAGGTACACGGTGAACTGTACGGCACGCCGCGAGCGAACCTGCAGAGCGCGTGGGACGACGGGGCGCATCTGCTGCTCGACATCGATGTGCAGGGCGCCAGGCAGCTCAGGACCATTCAGCCTGACGCGCTGACCGTCTTTTTGCTGCCACCGGACTACGATCGCCTGGTGGAGCGATTGCGGGGTCGGGGCAGTGAAGACGGGGAGACGTTTCGCAGAAGGATGAGGACCGCGCTCTCGGAGCTCTCGGAGGTCGAGCGCTTCGACTACGTGGTAGTGAACGACGATCTTGAAGAAACGCTGCGAACGGTCGAGGCGATCGTTGCGGCCGAGAGCCACAGAGTGAAGCGGCTGAGCCCGGAGGTGCGAGAGCTGATCCGGGAACTCAGCGAGTCATTGAAGGGGATGCTCGACGCATCCCAACCACAGGAAGCGAGATGCGAATGAAGGTTTATACTCCTGATGATCTGGTCCCGGCGGCGTCGGACAAATACCTGGGGGTGCTGGTGTCGGCCAAGTACGCCCGAGAGCTGAATGCCCTACCTCTCGAAAGGTCCCCGTACGGGGCCGACAAGCTCACCACCATGGCCCTTGCGGCTCTCTCCTCCGGCGACCTGGAGTATCGACTGGTTCGCAAGCGTTCCGCTCCGGCCGAATAGTGTCGATGCTGGACGGGCGCCGCGTTCTGCTCGTGGTCTCCGGTGGGATCGCTGCGTACAAGAGCGCGATCCTGGTTCGGCGCCTGCGCCGATCCGGCGCCCGGGTTGACGTCGTGATGACGGCCTCCGCCGAGAAGATGGTGGGGGCCACGACATTTCAGGCCTTGAGCGGACGTCCCGTGCTGACGGACCTGTGGACCGAGCCGCTTGCGCACGTCGAGCTCGGACGCGAGGCGGACCTGGCGATCGTGGCCCCGGCGACCGCGAACATCATGGCCAAGATGGCGAACGGTATCGCGGACGATATGGCGACGTCGACGCTCCTGGCGGTGGCCTGCCCGGTGCTGGTGTGCCCGGCCATGAACCTCCGAATGTGGAATCACCCCGCGACCCGGGACAACGTGGAGGCACTCGCCACGCGGGGCGTTCACATCGTGGGGCCCGAAGACGGAGAGCTGGCTGAGGGCGAGGAGGGGCCGGGCCGCATGTCGGAGCCCGACAGCATCTTTCTGACCGCCGCGCGCCTTCTTCGTCGTGAGTCGCCTCTCGCGGGACGAAAGGTCGTGGTCACGGCGGGCCCGACCCTCGCTCCCGTTGATCCCGTGCGTTTCCTTGGCAATCGGTCTTCGGGGCGCATGGGACTGGCCCTTGCTTCGGCGGCCTGGCTGAGGGGAGCGGACGTCGTGCTGATCGCCGGTCCGACGGCGGTCGAGCCTCCACACGGTCCGCGACTGGTGCGGGTGGAGACAAGCACAGAGATGGGGGAGGCCCTGGAACGGGAATTAGAGGATGCGGCGGTCCTCGTAATGGCCGCCGCGGTATCCGACTTCCTGGTTCCGAGGCCCTCGGACAAGAAGATCAAGAGAGGAGACCAGGACGTCCTCGAGATTCGTCTCGAAGCCGGGCCCGATCTGCTCTTGTCCACCCGCGAGCAGCGAGAGAAGGGCGGAATCTTGACGCTCGGCTTCGCTCTCGAGACGGATGATCCTATCGGCAACGCTCGGAAGAAGCTGAAGGACAAAGGCCTGGACATGGTAGCCGTCAACGAGGCCGGGCGACCCGACAGGGGCGTCGAGGCGGAGACGAACCAGGTCACCCTCATCGATGCGCAGGGAGTAGTGGAGGAACTGCCGTTGATGTCCAAGGTCGACGTGGCCGAGCGATTGCTCGACCATCTCGAGACTCGAGTCTCATGACCGGGACTCGCGACGCGCTCCGAAGCTACCTCGAGGGGCGGGAGAACCTGGGCGAGCCTGAGCTGTTCCTGTCGTCCGGAAGCAGAGGAGAAGCTCTGGAGCAGGTACGGAGGGTCGGTTCCGGTGCTCGGGGCCCGGGTGCTCCCGGCACGGACGCGGGACGGTTGGCCAGGTCCGGGACGCGTGAGGAGATCCTCGCGATTGAAGACCTGGCTGGTCTGAGGGAGGTCGCGGAGGCGTGCACCCGATGCGGACTTCATTCGACGCGCACCAGGGTCGTGTTCTCGGACGGAGCGGCCGACGCGAAAGTTCTTTGTGTGGGAGAAGCGCCGGGCGCCAACGAGGATAAGACAGGCCTGCCCTTCGTCGGAAGGGCAGGGAAACTGCTGGATCGTCTTCTTCTCAGCGCCGGCTTCCCAAGAGCCGAAGTGTTCATTTGCAACGTCCTCAAGTGCCGGCCACCGGGGAACCGAAACCCGCTGCCGGACGAGATCGAGGCGTGCTCGCCCTTCATGCTGAGGCAGCTCGAACTCGTGAGTCCGACGGTCATCGTCGCCTTCGGTACATTCGCTGCGCAGACGTTGCTGGGATGCCGTGACTCGCTTCGACACCTGCGGGGCCGAACGCATCTCTACGAGGGATTCCCTCTCGTCGTGACGTACCACCCCGCGGCTCTCTTGCGGAATCCTGGCTGGACTCGGCCGACCTGGAGGGACCTGCAGCTGGCCCGCCGCATCGTGGACGGGGAGCAGGGCCACCCGACGCCCCGCACGGGGACGGAGGAGCAGGTGCCGGGTGCGGGGACGGACGGTGACGAAGCGGGAACGCAGGACCAACTGATCCTTGGAGGTCGTGATGGCTGAGCCCTCGGTGATTCCGGTCGAGACCGGGGTCGCGGGCCGGCAGATTCCGTGGTCGGAGGAGGCCGAAATTTCGGTTCTCTCGGCCATGCTGATAGACGGAGACGCCGTGGCGCAGGCCATCGAGATGGTCGGTGACACTTCGTTCTACCGGGAGTCTAATCGCCGGATCTTCCGCGCCATGGTTCGACTGTACTCGCGGGGCGAAGTCATCGATGTGGTCACTCTGTCGGACGAGTTGAAGTCCGCAGGGGAACTCGACGGGGCAGGCGGGATGTCGAACCTGGCCCGCCTCGTGGACGCGGTCCCGACCACAGCCAACATCGAGTATCACTGCAGGATCCTGAGGGACAAGTCGGTCCTCAGGCAGCTGATCGAGTCCGCCACGGACATCGTCCGGGAGGCGTACGACGCCCCGGCCGGCGAAGTCGACGACACACTCGACCGGGCCGAGCAGAAGATCTTCCAGATCGCTCAGACGACTCAGCGGCAGGGTTTCGTTTGGATCAAGGAGATCCTGTGGCCCACGTTCGAGCGGATCGAGGAGCTTCAGAGCAGTCCCGGATCGGTCACCGGAGTGGCCAGCGGTTTCCCGGATCTCGACAACATGACGGCGGGGTTCCAGAAGGGGGACCTGGTCATCGTGGCTGGACGGCCGTCGATGGGGAAGACGGCCCTGGCCATGAACTTCGCACAACATGCGGCGATCGATAAGGAAGTTCCGGTTGCCGTCTTCTCGCTCGAAATGTCGAAGGAGTCGCTGGTGCAGAGACTCCTGTGCTCCGAAGGCCGGGTTGATGCCGGCCGTCTCAGGCGCGGCCGCCTGCAGGACGACGAGTATGCCAGGCTCGCGACGGCGGCGGGCCACCTGAACACGGCGCCGATCTGGATCGATGATACACCGGCGATCACGGCGCTCGAGCTTCGGGCCAAGGCTCGCCGGCTTGCCTCCGAAGTCGACCTCGGTCTGATCATCGTGGACTATCTGCAGCTCATGAGCGGACCGACCAACGCGGACAACAGGCAGCAGGAGATCAGCGCCATCTCCAGGTCCATCAAGGCCGTGGCCAAGGAGCTCAACGTGCCGGTGGTGGCGCTCTCGCAGCTGTCCCGTGCGCCCGAGCAGCGGACCGACAAGCGACCTGTCCTGGCCGACCTCCGGGAGTCGGGAGCCATCGAGCAGGATGCCGACCTCGTGCTGTTCGTCTACCGGGAAGAGGTCTATCGACGACCCGACGATCTGCTCGACGATTCGGGCGAGTCGATCGAGGGAAAGACCGAGTTGATCATCGGCAAGCAGCGTAACGGGCCCACCGGCAGCCTCCAACTGTACTTCCACAAGAACTACACCCTCTTCGAATCGGCGTCCCGCGGATCCGACGCCCACTGAGCGGTGCAATTGACGCGATGTTGAGGTTCGCTCTTTCGTTGGTAGTCCGAGAGACCAGCGACCACGAGAGTTCAGGGGGGTCATGAGCCGCGTCAAGACCGTGTTCGTATGCCGCGATTGCGGGGCTGAAACGCCGCGCTGGGAGGGTCGCTGCCCGACATGCGGCGAGTGGAATTCCCTCGACGAGAGCCGGCTCAAGTCGGTACCCCGCGGCGCCGGCGAGGTAATCCGGGCAGGCCGTGTGCGGCCGCTCGGTGATTCCCGAGAGTCGCCGACCAGCCGAATGGATACGGGTTTTGGAGAGGTCGACCGGGTGCTGGGTGGCGGTCTCGTGCCGGGTTCGGTCGTGCTTCTCGGCGGTGCACCGGGCATCGGCAAGTCCACCCTGCTTCTGCAAGTCGCAGGCCTTCTGCGCGACCGAGGACACGGCGTTCTCTACGTATCGGGTGAGGAGTCCGCGGAGCAGGTCGCGATGCGGGGAGCGCGGCTGGGTACGGCAACCGACGTGGCCTTCCTCGCTTCGAACGAACTCGAAGAAGTGGTGGGAGCCCTCCGGGAAACGCGGCCCGCGGTCATTTGTATCGACTCCATCCAGACCGTCAGCTCCAGGCACATGTCATCAGCCCCCGGCGGAGTAGCACAGGTACGCGAGGTGGCGTCGGCTCTGCAGCGCGAGGTGAAAGAGATGGGGGCGGCCTGCCTTCTGGTGGGGCATGTGACCAAGGGAGGAGCCCTGGCCGGCCCGAGAACGCTGGAGCACCTGGTCGATGTAGTGCTGCATTTCGAGGGGCAGCGTTCGGGCGATCACAGGATTCTTCGGGGCTCGAAGAACCGGTTCGGAAGCGTCGACGAGATGGCGGCTTTTCGAATGGACGCCGGCGGGCTCGTGCCCGTGCCGGATCCATCGACCCTGTTCCTCACCCCCGATGGAAACGAGCAGAGCGGTGCCGCGGTGGCGGTCCCCGTGCACGGCAGCCGTCCCATCCTGGCGGAAGTCCAGGCCCTCGTCGCCCGGGCCAGGTTCGCCGCTCCCCAGCGCGTGTGCACCGGCTTCTCCTCGCGGCGTTTGGCAATCCTGTTGGCCGTGCTCGAGAAGAAGGCCGGTGTGGCCCTGGGCGAGCAGGACGTGTTTCTCAACGTGGTGGGTGGGCTTCGCATGTCCGACCCGGCGGTGGATCTGGCGGTGGTAGCCGCATTGCTGTCGGCCGGTGCGGACCGTCCGTTTCCCGCCGGCACCAGCTTCTTCGGCGAGGTTGGCCTCGGCGGTGAGGTTCGTGGCGTGTCGCACGGCGAGGCCCGGCTCAGGACGAGCCTCTCCGCGGGCCTCCACCGGGTGGTGGCGCCCGTGGCTCTGGAGCCTGACCTCGCGAGCGGAAAAGGCGAGGGTCTGCGATTCGTGGGACACGTACGCGAGGTGTCGGCGCTGCTGGTTCCGGCGGGTGTGGCATGAGCGCGGCGGCCGTGATCGTGGCAGGGGGGCGGGGAGAACGCCTCGGCTCGCCGAAGCAATTCCTGCCGCTCGGCGGACTTCCTATGCTTCTGTGGAGCGTTCGGAGCTTCGAGGCGCATCCCGGTGTCAGTGAGATCGTGGTCGTGCTTCCCGCCGAGGCGGCTGCGGAACCGCCGCCGTGGCTGAAGGGAGAATCCGTGCGGTGCTGCGCCGGAGGAGATACCCGCCGCGCTAGCGCCGGGTTGGGCGTTCTTTCGGTGGATTCGAACGCCGACTGGATTCTGATCCACGACGCGGCTCGGCCCTTCCTGACCAGCGGCGTGATCGATCGGGTCCTCGCCGCCGCCTCCGATGTGGGCGCGGCGCTTCCGGTCCTTCCCGTTTCTGATACGATCAAGCGAGTGGAAGGCGGGCGAGTCGTGGACACGCCGGACCGGTCGCGGCTTGCGCGGGCCCAGACCCCGCAGGCCTTCGAAGCTGGACTGATTCGACATCTTCACGCCATGGCCGCAGAGAAGGGCATCAGCGCCTCGGACGACGTGGCCCTGTGTGAGTCGGAGGGGCATCCGGTCGCGGCCGTGGAAGGCGACCCCTGGAATCTGAAAATCACGACTCCGGCGGACCTGGCCCTGGCCGAGTGGCTGGTGACCTCAGGCAGAGTGTCCGTTCCTCGATCCGGGAGCGAAACCGGTGACCCGTTTTGAGTCGGTCGCGGTCTCGGCCGGGGGTGCAACCCTGGACCGGGGCGTGCGCAGAGCCGTCGAGGTGTTACAGGCCGGGGGCGTGCTCGCGCATCCGACGAACACGGTGTACGGAATCGGAGGCGCAGCTCTGCCGGAGGTGGACCTCCAGGTCTCCACGCTGAAAGGCAGAACCCTCGACCGTGCACCACTCATTCGCATCGCCGTGGACACGGAAACACTCCTGGATGCCTTTCCCGAACTGGTGTGGCCCGAGGAGGCCAGGAGGCTGGCTCTCCGGTTCTGGCCGGGCGCCGTCACGCTGGTGCTGGAGGATGGTTCCGGGCGGGGGACCGCCGTCAGGGTCGAGGGACACCCTGTGATGCAAGCGGTCCTGAGGGCCTGGGCGGGGCCCATCGGCTCAACGAGCCTCAACATCGCCGGTGAGTCTCCGGCCGTTACGGCCCGGCAATCCTGCGGGTGCCTGGATCGGATGCCGGATATCGAGGCCCCCGTGCTCTTCCTCGATGCCGGAACTCTGCCGGGGCCGCCGCCGTCGACCCTGGTGTCCTTTCTCGGTCCCGTCCCGAGGGTGCTGCGTGAGGGAGCGGTCCCGGTGGTCGCGATTCAGGACTGCCTCAAGGCAACCGGTTCGTGAGATCCGTCCTGTTCGTGTGTACCGGCAACACGTGCCGCAGCCCGCTCGCCGAGGCTCTGGCGCGAGTCGAGGCGGAGCGCAGAGACATCGATGTGGCCGTGTCTTCAGCCGGGGTCTACGCGGCCGACGGAGCGCCGGCTTCCTCCCAATCGGTGGCTGCCGCGGCGCGCCGGGGAGCCGACCTTACAGGACACCGGTCGCGTCCGGTGGGGCCGGCTGCGCTCGAGGGCGCTGACCTCGTACTGACCATGACGTCTGCCCAGCTCGGGGCTCTTCGCACCGAGCACGGCCGCGAACTCAACGCCGCCCTCGTCACCGAATTCCTGCCGCCCGATCACGATCGGCACGGCGATTCGGTAGCCGATCCGTTCGGGGGAGGCGAGGACGAGTACGAGGAGGTGGCGCGCCTGCTGAAGGAGTGCATCGGACACGTCCTCGACCGGTTGTCCGAGTCGGCATGAGCGAGATCGGCCGATACGGTTTGCTGGGCGATCCCGTGGCGCACTCGCTCTCACCCACGCTGTACCGGGCGGCCTTCGCCTACCTGCGGGTCGCCGCCGTCTATGAGGCGCACCGTGTTCCGCGGCACGACGCTGCCGGGCTCGGGCGCAGGATGCTCGAGCTGGGTGCAACGGGGGGCGGAAACGTCACGGTGCCGCACAAAAGACTGGCCGCGAGTCAGCTGCAGGTCCGGTCGGGCGCCGTGGAGCGCACCGGGGCCTGCAACTGCTTCTGGCTCGATTCGGCGGGGCGGCTCGCCGGCGACAATACGGACGTCGAGGGCTTCCTCAGCGCCACGGCAGACCTGGGCGCGCTGCAATTGGAGGGGTCCTCCGTTCTTCTCCTCGGCGCGGGTGGCGGGGGCCGCGCCGTGGCCCTCGCCTGTTCCGAGGCCGGCGTCGGGCGGCTCGTCGTTCACAACCGGACCGTGGGTCGAGCCGAGGCCCTCGTGTCGGATCTCGGCCTGGAGGAGGTCGCGACCGTTGCGTCGCCCGTGGATCTCTCGTCGGGCGTGTGGGACCTGGTGGTGAACGCCACCAGCCTTGGTCTCGCGCCGGGGGACGCGCTGCCCCTGGCCCTCGAGCGGGACCGAGTCGGCTGTGCCTTCGATCTCGTGTATGGACCGGGAGGCACGGACTGGACGCGCCACGCCGTTGCCACGGGTATCGAGGCGATCGATGGTCTTTCGATGCTGGTGAACCAGGCCGTCCTGAGCCTCGCGAGGTGGTTCGGCCCGTTGCGGGACAGGGGTGGCGTGACCCGGGAGATGTGGCGGGCGGCCAGAGCCGTTCCGCGCCATGGCTCGGACTGAGGCTGGCGGGCTGAGTCGTGCGGGTGCGACCGTCCGCCCTTGCCGGGTCAGTGCTGGACCTCATCGATACACTGATACCCTGTGGCTGCGCCATCTGCCGGGCGGCCGTTCCGGCTGGAGGTTCTCCCCTGTGCGGCTTGTGCGCCTCCCGCGTGATCCCCGTTCCGCTCCCCCTGTGTCCTCGCTGCGGACTCACCCGGGTGATCCCGGGACCGGCCCCCGGAGAGTGCGCAGAGTGTCACTCGTGGCCTCCGTCACTTCGAAGGGCGGCGTCCGCCTGTCTTCACGTCGGACCCGCCGCTGAACTGGTCCGCGGCTTCAAGTACCGGGGCTGGACGGGCCTGACGGATTTCATGGGAGATCTCATGCTCCCGCCGGCTGTACGCCTGGCGGCCGGGCGGGCTCCCATCCTCGTTCCGGTTCCGCTCACGCGAGCTCGGCTCCGTGAACGGGGCTTCAATCAGGCGGACCTGCTGGCACGGGCCCTGTCACGTCGCACTGGCTGGCCGATCGAACGCCTGCTTTGCCGGAAGCGGGGCGGGCCAGCCCTGGCCCGCCTGGGTCGGCGTGAACGAGAGAGAGTCGCCGAAAGCGCCTACTCGGTTGATCCGAGGTCTCTGCCCGTGGTGGATCCTCATTCAGAGGTACTGATCGTGGACGACGTGATCACCACCGGTGCGACGGGAGTGGCGTGTGCCGAAGCCCTCGAGACGGCGGGCGCCGTGTGTCTGGGCATCGTCAGTTTCGCCCGTACCAACCCACTCGCAGAGCCGAGCTGATAGCGAGGGGGCGGTGGGGCTTGTGCGTGACACTTCTCTCGTGCAAGCTACTGTTTCTTCAACCTGGAACCCTCGGACTGGAGTCACTCATATGTCTGTCAAGATCGGGATCAATGGATTCGGACGGATCGGCCGCAATATCCTTCGCTCGGCCCTGCAGCAGGGCATGGACGAACTTGATCTGGTAGCCATCAACGATCTGACGGATGCCGCGACGCTGGCGCACCTGTTCAAGTACGATTCGGTTCACGGCGTGTACGACGGGCAGGTCGAAGTAGACGGCAACGCTCTTGTGATCGACGGCGAGCGGTTCGACGTGCTTTCCGTGCGGAATCCAGCGGAGTTGCCGTGGGGGGACCTCGGCGCGGATATCGTCTTCGAGGCGACCGGGCTGTTCCGGAAGCGTGTGGACGCGGCGAAGCACCTCGATGCCGGCGCGCGCAAAGTCGTGATCACGGCTCCCGCGCCCGACCCGGACGTCACCCTGGTGCTCGGGGTAAACGGCGGCGACTACGACCCGGCGACTCACGACATCATCTCCAACGCCAGCTGTACGACCAACTGCGTAGCGCCCGCGGTCAAGGTGCTGGTCGATGAGTTCGGTTTCGAGAGCGGCCTGATGACGACGGTGCACAGCTATACGAACGATCAGAGGATCCTCGATCTTCCTCACAAGGATCTTCGTCGTGCGAGGGCAGCGGCCGTGTCCATCATTCCGACCACGACGGGCGCTGCCAAGGCGACGGGCCTGGTGATCCCCGAGGTCGATGGCAAGATCGATGGGATGGCCATGCGCGTTCCGACGCCGAACGTTTCCATCGTGGATCTCGTCGCCAACCTGGGCCGCGACACGACTGTGGCCGAGGTCAACGATGCCTACCGGCGAGCCGCGGAGGGCGGCCCCCTCAAGGGCATTCTCGGGTACGAGGACGCGCCTCTCGTGTCGATCGACTACGTCGGCAACCCGCACAGCTCGATCATTGACGGTCTTTCCACGTCCGTCATCGGCGGCCGCATGGTGAAGGTGATCTCCTGGTATGACAACGAGTGGGGATACTCCACGCGGTGTGTGGATCTCGCCCGGACCATCGGGCAGAGCCTCTGACAGGGGAGGTCGGCGTGCTTCGAAGGAACCTGGCCGACCTGGCGCCCTCTGACCTGGACGGGCGCCGCGTCCTGATACGAGTCGACTACAACGTACCGCTGGCGGACGATGGGTCGGTGTCCGACGTCACGCGCGTGCGTGCGACCCTGCCCACCCTGCGGCATGTGATGGAGTGTGGTGGGAGGCCGGTCCTGCTTTCGCACCTGGGCCGTCCCAAGGGACAGGTCGTGCCGGCGATGTCGCTCGCCCCGGTGGCCCCCGTGCTGGCGCAGGAGCTGGGGGTGCCCGTGCGGTTCGTGCCGTCCACCGATACGGACGAAGCCGTCCAGGCGAGCAGAGATCTCGGACCGGGTGAGGTGATTCTCCTGGAAAACACGCGTTTTCTGCCGGGCGAGACGACCAACGACCCGGCCCTTGCCGAGCGATTCGCCCGGCTCGGCGATGTGTTCGTCAACGATGCATTTGGCAGCACGCACCGAGCTCACGCATCCGTGGTGGGGGTGGCAGACCACGTCCGACCGGCCGTCGCCGGCTTCCTCGTCAACCGGGAACTCGAGGCCCTCAGCGGATTGCGGGGTGCCGCGCGGAGACCCTTCGTCGTGATTCTGGGTGGGGCGAAGATCGGAGACAAGATCGGCTTGCTCGAGACGTTCCTCGGGACGGCGGACCGGGTCCTGATCGGAGGCGCGATGGCCAACACCTTCCTCTCCGCCATGGGCGCCAGCACCGGACGATCGCTGGTCGAAGAGGATGCCGTGGCGCTGGCAGGCCGTTTCCTCGCCACGGGAGGCGACACGCTGGTCCTTCCGACCGATCTGGTGGTCGCCGATCCGGGCGCACCGGACGCCAGCGAGGCCGTCGTCGTCCCTGCGGACTCCGTTCCAACTGATCTCGCAGCACTCGACATCGGACCGGAGAGCCGCGAGACTTTTGCCGCGATCGTGCGAGGGGCGCAGACGGTGTTCTGGAATGGTCCCATGGGGATGTTCGAGAAGCCCGGTTTCGATGCAGGCACGGTATCGGTGGCCCTCGCCACAGCCGAGTGCACGGCCGCGGGTGGCTTCACGGTCATAGGAGGAGGGGACTCGGCGGCGGCGATCAGACAAGCCGGTCTGTCCGACGCGGTGTCCCATGTGTCCACTGGTGGTGGCGCCTCGCTGGAGTTCCTGGCGCAGGGGTCGTTGCCCGGAATCGAAGCCCTTGATCCGGCCTGAGGAATCATGCAAGACGATGTAAGACCCATGTTCGCTGCCAATTGGAAGATGCATCTGGGACCCGAGGAAACCGAGTCCTTCCTGCAACAGTTCGCCGCTTTGCACGGCGTGCGTCAGGACGCGCGTGTGGTCTTCTTTCCGCCCTATCTGAGTGTCAGTGCGTTTCTCGCCTCGTCGCGCTCGCGACCCGATCTGGAACTGGGCGTCCAGGACGTGCACCAGGAGGTGAATGGTGCGCACACGGGAGCCGTGTCGGCTCCCATGGCAAAGCAGGCGGGCGCCCGCTGGGCTCTGGCGGGCCACTCGGAGCGTCGCCGCGAATTCGGTGACGACGATGTCACGGTGGCCGCGAAGGTCGCCAGGATCATCGATGAGGGTCTCCGACCCGTCCTGTGCGTCGGAGAGACGCTGGAGGAGCGGGAGGCCGGCGAGTTGGAGGCGGTGCTGGCCCGCCAGATCGAGGTCGTGCTGGCCAGCCTGGCGACTGACCGCCTTCCGTTGCTCACGTACGCATATGAACCGGTGTGGGCGATCGGCACCGGTCGGACGGCATCGCCGGACGACGCGGCGGAGGCGCACGCGGTGGTCCGACGGGAGATCAGTCGCTGCGGCGGACGGGCGGACGCCGTGATCCTGTATGGAGGAAGCGTCAAACCGGGCAACATCGATGTCCTGCTCGAGGCCCCGGGAGTCGACGGTGTCCTGGTTGGGGGAGCGAGCCTGGACCCCGAGAGCTTTTCATCGATCTGCGCCGGTGGGTCCTGATCGGCGGCAGCGGTCGGAGGCGGGGTGGACGTTGACTCACTTCTCCGATATCCCTAATTTTGCACCCGGTGCGGGCCCTGTTCGATGGCCCGCACCTTTTTTGTCACACGCGGAAGAGGTGGAATGTTTAATTTACTGATCGCGTTGATCAGCGTTATCGCGCTCCTGCTGATCCTGATCATACTGTTGCAGTCGGGCAAGGGCGGGGGACTCGCTGCCGAATTCGGAGGAGCGTCGTCCTCGACGGACTCGTTCATGGGCGGTCGCCAGGCGGCCAACTTCCTGACCCGTGCCACGTGGATCGGGGGCGGCGCATACCTGGTTCTGGCGTTGCTGCTCGCGGTCGCTTCAGCCAGGCAGTCGGCTCCCCCCGAGTCTATTCTCCGGGAGGAATTCGGTCAGCCGGCCGCTCCGCCGGCCTCGGTCCTGGAGACCGAAGGCCAGGCCGCGCCGGCCAACCCGGTGCCAGTGCAGACTCCGCCGGATGGCGAGTCGAGCGGTGGAGACGAGCCGGACGGCGAGTGACGTGACGAACTCACGACCCCGCCGACACGGCGGGGTCCGGTTCGAACGCGGCGTCGGGCGGCAGGTCGAGGTAGTCCAGGAACAGGCCGCGGTCCATCTGCAGAGACAACCACTCCTCGAAACCCGATTTCACCAGGCCTCCAGGGTCCCTGCCTGATCTGGCCGTGCCGATGGCCAGGTAGTTCGCGTATTCGTTCTTCGGGTGATCCGCGTGACCCCGCACCCAGCGCCACTCCACCCGGTGCCTGGCCGATGCGGTCACGAGTTGCCGCCACAGGTCGAGGTTCTCGATTTCACCGCCCTTCCGCCGCCAGCCTCTCCGCGCCCACCCGTGCACCCACTCCTTCATTCCGTGAACCAGGTACTGGCTATCGGACGTGAAGACGACATCGCAGGGCTTCCGGAGCGCCGTCAGCCCGAGGATCCCCGACGTCAACGCCATGCGGTTGTTGGTCGTGTCCGGGTCGAAAGCGGCGAAATCTCGACGGTACCATCCCTTGCGCTCGTCGAACCGCTCGAGCATGCCGGCCGCCGCGCCGGGCCGGGGCACGTCCTGCCGCTGGTTGCCGAGGCATGATTCGTCCGCGTAGATATACACCAGTCCGGAGTTCATGGCGTTCCGTGATGTGGGTTTGTGTTCCTTGAACCTCAATTGGATGTCCGCGGTGACTCTCACGCAAGATCTAGACGGCTATCTCCTGCTAGAGGACGGGATGCTGTGGCGAGGCAGGCTAGCCGGGGCGGAGGCGGTCGCTGCCGGCGAGTTGGTCTTCACCACGAACCTCACCGGGTACCAGGAGGTCCTCACCGATCCGTCGTTCGCCGGCCAGGTCGTCGTCATGACGGCGCCCATGATCGGCAACTACGGAATCACGCCGATCGACGCACAGGCGAGCAAACCCTGGGTCTCGGGATTCGTGGTCCGTGAACTCTCGCGGGTATCGAGCGGTTGGCGTGCCACGGGGACGCTGGATTCCTACCTGGTCGAGCACGGTATCTCGGTTCTGGTCGGGGCCGACACGAGGGCGATTACCCGGCACGTCAGGGAGCGCGGGGCCATGCGGTGTTTGATCGCGCCGGCCACCCTGCCCGTGGACGAAGCCAGGGAGTTGCTGGCCGACCAGCCGTGCATGGAGGGCCTGGACCTGGCAACCGTGGTGTCCACTCACGAACCCTACGTCGTTGAGGCCCAGGGGGAGGAGAAGGGGCTCGTCGTATGCCTCGACTACGGGGTCAAGCTCAGAAGCCTGCAGTTGATTGCCGCGGAAGGTTTCAGGGTGGAGGTCCTGCCTGCGACTTCGCGGTCGGCTGAGATCCTCGCCCGGCGTCCGAGCGGGGTGTTCGTATCGAACGGACCGGGCGATCCGGCGGCGGTTCCGCTGGCGGCGGAGACCGTCAGAGAGTTGAGCGACGCCTCGGTGCCTGTGTTCGGGATTTGTCTCGGCTGTCAGCTCGTGGCCCGAGCCTTCGGCGGGCGAACCTACAAGCTGCCGTACGGCCACCGTGGGGGGAATCACCCGGTCCGCAATCTGGAGACGGGTGTCGTGGAGATCACCTCGCAGAACCACGGGTTCGCGATCGCCGAACAGGATGGGTATGCGGAGGGGGCCCCTGAACTCCGGGTCACCCACCGTAACCTCAATGACGGCACTGTAGAAGGCCTTTCGCACGAGTCTCGACCGGTGTTCGCGGTGCAGTATCACCCCGAGGCAGCGCCCGGTCCCCACGACAGCCGATACCTTTTCCAGAGGTTCGTCGAGGCGATGGGCGCAACTTCCTCTGTGGCAACCGGTTGACACGGTTTCTGCCGCCACGCTAGTTTCCGTGTGCCGGGAGGCGCCGCGGACGCGGATCTGACCATCCGCCTTGCGGACGCGTCCAATACCTGGAGGCTCATCTCCGCACGTGGGAGCCACTTAGCGTGCAGCGTCGCACGACGGTTCTCAGTATTGTTCTTCTTCTCGCGTTCTTCGCGATTGGCGCCGGCATCGTCCTGCGTCTGATGCTCGGTGGACAATTTACTCTTGTCTCCGCCGATCGCGTGGCTGTCCTTCCCGTATACGGTGTCATCGAATCCGACGCCTCGTTCATCCGGAGCCTGGCTGAATTTAGAGACGACGAGTCCGTGCGAGGATTTGTTATTGAGATTCGATCGCCGGGCGGCGTGGCAGGAACGGCTCAGAGCATGTATTCCGAACTGGCGCGCCTCAGAGACGAGGATGATCGGCCCGTGGTGGCCTGGATCGGGGAAATCGGGGCCTCCGGCGGGTACTACGTGGCTCTCGGCGCGGACAGCATTTTGGCCCTCCCCAGTTCCATTACGGGGTCCATCGGCGTCATCATGCAGTTCCCCAACGCCGAGGAACTCCTGCGAAAGGCTGGCGTGGGCCTGGAGGTCGTGAAGAGTGGCGAACTGAAGGATCTCGGATCGCCGGTTCGCGATCTCACTGATGAAGAACGCAGGGTGTTGCAGGACCTGGTCGACGATGTCTACGGGCAATTCGTGGACGCCGTCAGCGCCAATCGCGGAATGGACCGGGACAGCGTTGCCGCTCTCGCCGACGGCAGGGTCATTTCAGGTGCGCGGGCTGCGGATCTCGGCCTGGTGGATCGCACGGCGACCCTGGGCGAAGCGCTGGACCTGGTGGGACAGATGACGGGCCTGGGGGACAATCCCCGGACCGTGCGACCCTTGGAGAGAAGACTCGGTTTCTGGGACATTCTGCGGGGAGTCGAGGAGTCGAGGTTGCACTCGATTGTGCGGAGCGTATTGGATCGATCCCTGATCGGTCCGCGGCTCCGCTATCAATGGCCGTGAACTTCAGAAGGCTGGGCCGGAAAACCAACCACCGGCAAGGGGGATCGACATGACGAAGGCTGACCTGGTCGAACAGGTACACGAAGCGATCGGACCCGGAGTCACGAAGAAGGACTGCGCGGCGGTGATCGACGCCTTTCTCAATGCCGTGAAGCAAGCGATCGCCAACGGAGATCACATCGAGATCCGGGGATTCGGGACTTTCAAGGTTCGGAACCGGCGTCCGAGGATTGCCAGGAACCCGAGGACGGGCGAGTCGGTCACCGTACCGGCGCGGGCGGTGCCGATCTTCAAGCCATCCCGCCTGTTCAAGAAGGAGGTCGAGGAGGCCCTGTAGCGGCAGCGGATCGTCAGGCGGCCGACCCGATGCGGGGACGGCCGCCGAACCAGGTCAGGAGAAGAAGGTCCTGATCCGCGAGAGGCCCTCGGCGAGTTCTTCGTCCGAGACGGAGTAGTTCATTCTCAGGAACCCGGGCGTCCCGAACGGTTCGCCCGGGATCGTAGCCACGCCCTCCTGAACCAGCAGTTGCTCGGCCACGCTCATCGAGTCGGACGTCTCCGTGAGTCTGACATACAGGTAGATCGCGCCCGCTGGAGGCCTGAGTTCCAGGCCGCCAACGCCAGACAGGGCTTCGACGGCTGTATCACGCCTGCGCCGCAGTATGTCCCTGAAGTCTCCGACGATGTCGTCTCGCTGTGGTGATGAGAGGACAGCGGCGGCCGCGTGCTGCGAGGGGCCTGCCGCTCCCGACGTGGTCTGGCTCTGCAAGGCGGACATCTTCTGGATCACTTCCTCCGGCCCCACCGCATACCCGATTCTCCAACCAGGCATCGAGAAGGCCTTGGAAATACCGTCCAGGTGAAGGACTCGTGCATCCTGGTGTGGAACGTCGTAGATCGAGGGCGCCGACTCTCCTTCGTAGTACAGGCGGCGGTAAATCTCATCCGAGAGAATCCACACGTCGTTCGCGCTTGCCCAGTCAGCGATCTCGGCCATCAGATCCCTTCCGTAGACGTCGCCGCTCGGATTGCCCGGCGAGTTCAGGAACAGCCCACGCGTCGCCGGCGTTCTCAGCCGCTCCAGCGTGGTGACGTCGAGGCGGAAGCCCTCCTCCCAACGGGTCGGCACCACAACGGGCTTCGCCCGGGCGAGCTCCAGCGTGGCCAGATACGTGGGCCAGTATGGAGCCGGGACGAGCACCTCGTCCCCACTCTCGAACAGGCAGAAGCAGGCGTTGAACAGGGCCTGCTTCACGCCTGCCGAAATCAGAACGTTCGACGACTCCACCCCTTCGTGGGCCGTCGTCTGATTCACGTACGAGGCCACCGCACTCCGCAGCCCCGGAATGCCGGGAGTAGGGGGGTACCCGGCTTTCCCCGAACGGACGTATTCCAGGCCGGCCGCGATCGCCACATCCGGTGTTGGGAACGACGGCTCGCCAGCCGACAGATCAATCACCGACTCCCCGGCCGCGCGCATCTTCTTGGCCCGGGCGCTGATAGCCAGAGTGGCGGACGGAACGAGGGAGGCGATGTTCTTGGAGAACCGCATGTGAGACTCCCCGGGTCCAGGTGATTGTTGGACGTTCGAAACAGCACTAGTTTCGACGCGGGCGATGCCGGAGCTGCATGTGCGTCGCATCGTGAACGCGAATGTTATTCGAGGCGCCATAACGGCGTCAAGATCGGCTTCTTGAGAGTGTCCCATGATCACGGAAACCACCACACGACTTGCGCCTGAACAGGTCATCGACGGAGCCCGCCGGTTCTTCACAGCGGAGGACTCGCTGTCGGCGGCAAACGTCGTGAGCGAGAGCGAGCGACATGTGACTCTGGCGACCTTCCGCAGCCGTCTCGCGATCTCCGCATGGGAGGACGAGGAGCTGGGAGCGACCAGGGTAAGGGTGAGCACCCTTCGTCGACAGGATTCCGTGGGGCAGTTCCTGTCCTGGCTGACCGCCGCGGATCCCTCGGAGTGACGGATCGATTCGAGGTTGCTGTGCGGCTGTTCGGGCAGCACAGGGAACTGGCGGGCGACTCGGTGATTTCCGTCGAGTTGGCCGCCGGCGGTACGGTAGCGGACCTCAGGAGGGCGCTCGCGGCACATCCCGGCCTGGGGACAGCGCTCGGAGGTTCGGCGGTGGCCCTGAACCGTGCCTACCAATCGGACGAATCACCGGTTCGGGCCGGGGACGAGGTGGCCGTGATTCCACCGGTGGCAGGCGGATGACGGAGTCCGGGTTGACGAGAGGGTCGGAGTATCCGGGGGGGGTGCTGGTCGCCGAGGTCACCCAGGATGAGCTTGACGGAGCCGACTTGCTGCACCGGATCGGGAGCGAATCCGACGGCGCGGTGCTCGTGTTTGAGGGACGCGTCAGGGATCACAATTCTGGCCGCGCGGTCGTGCGGTTGCACTACGATGCGTACCGTGAAATGGCCGATGACGTGTTGCGTGACATCGCGTCCGAAGCGCTTCAGGCATCCGGGGCTTCGGCGATCGCGGTGAGGCACCGGGTCGGCAGCCTGGTCCCGCCCAGTGTCAGCCTGGTGGTGGCCGTCGCCGCGGCACACCGCGGGCCCGCGTACGAGGCGTCCTCCTACGTCATAGAGGAACTGAAGCGCCGGCTCCCGCTGTGGAAGCGGGAGGAGTATGCCGACGGTACCAGCCAGTGGCTTGGCGGCCAGACGCCGCCCGTCAGCCAGGCGAACCCGGAACCTCAAACGGGGCAGGATCGCGGATGACCGCGAGGGCGCAGGATGGCGGTATGGAGGATCAGTTCGGTCGTCGAATCGACTACCTGCGGATCTCGGTCACCGACAAGTGCAACCTGCGGTGCACCTATTGTATGCCCGTCGAGGGACTCGACTGGATTGACCGCGAGGAGTTCCTCACCTACGAAGAGATCGCATCGGTGGTGCGCCAGATGGCGGGGCAGGGGCTCCGCCGAATCCGCCTCACGGGCGGGGAGCCGTTGGTTCGACGGGACCTCCCCGATCTCGTCCAGCTGCTCTCATCGATCCCCGAGATCGAGGACATCTCGGTGTCCACGAATGCCATCCTCCTCCCGCAGTTCGGTCAAGAGTTGAGGGATGCGGGCACGAGCCGGGTCAATGTGAGTCTCGACACGCTCAGGAGAGACCGATTCCGGGACGTTGCACGGCGCTCCGAGCGGTTCTTCGATGCCACCATGGAGGGCATCGAGGCGGCTGAGCGCCTCGGCTTCTCTCCGCTGAAGATCAATACCGTACTGATGCGCGGCGTGAACGACGATGAGCTCGAGGACTTCGCCGAAGCCACGAGGCAGAAGCCGTGGCACGTCCGATTCATCGAGTTGATGCCGACCGGGGACAACCTGCACCTGTCGAAGCGGTTCCTCTCGACCGACTCGGTGCTTCGTCGTCTGGAGGGGATCGGGCATCTTCATCCCGCCGCGGGGCCCCTCGGAAACGGTCCCGCCACGTATTTTCAGTTCGAGGGGGCTCCGGGAACGGTTGGTGTGATCACGCCTCTGTCGCACAACTACTGCGATCGATGCAACCGAATGCGGCTCACCGCCGATGGCAAGCTCAGGACCTGCTTGTTCGGCACGCACGAGGTAGACTTGAGGACCCCGCTGCGCGAAACAGGAGACATCCTGCCGGCCGTGAGGACAGCGCTCGCGGGGAAGCCAGAGCGCCACTTTCTGCAGCTTGGGTCGGCTTCTGGAAGTGGCGGGCTGAGGGCCCTCAGCCAGGTGGGCGGGTAGGCCACAACCACCGGTTGCGCCTGGACGTAGGCAGGGTAGGTTGGGAGATGGGAAGACTGGCGGCGCCCCCCCCGCGCTCGCGTTCCCGACGACAATCTCCAATCCACACTATCCACTCAAGGACGGTCACCGTGGACAAGATAACCGTAGTAGGAGCCGGGCACGTCGGGGCAACGGCGGCGCAGCGGATCGCCGAGCGCGAACTGGCGAGAGAAGTGGTGGTCGTAGACATCCTGGAGGGGGTACCTCAGGGCAAGGCTCTCGACCAGTGGGAGTCGGCGCCGGTCGAGGGCTTCGACACCATGGTTACGGGAGCCCAGGACTACGAGGAGACCGCAGGGTCGGGTGTGTACGTGGTCACCGCCGGACTGGCCCGCAAGCCGGGCATGAGCCGGGACGACCTCGTACAGAAGAATACCGACATCATCAGGAGCGTCTCGGAGGCCATAGCCCGCCACAGTCCTGATGCCATCATCGTCATGGTCACGAATCCGCTCGACGTCATGGCCTACGTGGCCAAGGCGGTGACGGGCTTCCCGCGCGAACGGGTCATCGGTATGGCGGGGATTCTCGACACGGCCAGGTTCCGCAGCTTCATCGCCATGGAACTCGACGTCAGCGTCGAGGACATCCAGGCGCTGGTCCTCGGCGGTCACGGCGACAGCATGGTCCCGATCGTGAGCACCGTGAGTGTGGGCGGAATTCCGTTGACTCAGTTGCTCAGCGCCGAGCGGATCGAGGCCCTGGTCCAGCGCACTCGCAAGGGTGGCGGCGAGATCGTCAAGCTTCTGGGGACCGGATCGGCGTACTACGCCCCGTCAGCGGGTGCGGTGCAGATGGTGGAAGCGATCGCCAGGGACAAGAAGAGAGTTCTGCCGTGTGCCGCCTGGCTCGAAGGCGAGTACGGCCTGGAAGGACTGTTCCTGGGAGTGCCGTGCAAGCTCGGTGCGACGGGCCTCGAGGGGGTAATCGAGGTGAAGCTGTCGGACGCCGAGCGGGAAGCCCTTGGGGCTTCGGCAGAGGCGGTCCGCGGTACCATGGAGCTGGTGCAGCTCTGAGGTATCCGGTTCTCTTCGCTCGCAGGGGGTCCGCCGATCAGCGGGGCCGCGCCCATTTCGGGTGTGGTCCCGCTTTCACGCCATGACGTACTTCGAGTTCCTCGCTCGCTGGTACAACCTCGTCTTTCTGGCCCTGGGTGCTGCGGGCCTCATCTCCGCCGCCTGGGGCAGAGTACGTGGCCGTGACCTGTTCCGGCTCGCAGCCACCCTGGTGGTCATCGCGGTCACCGGTCTCACCTGGAACGGCACGATTCACGATCTCCGATTGGGTGACCCGGGTCCACGCTTTCCCTATGTCTTTGTCGGGTCCGTCGCGGCAGGCTGGTTGGCGGGCCGATGGCTGTGGCGGATTCGCGCTCGGCACTTCCGTCCGATCTCAGCGGTCCGTTTCAATCGAGAGGGACACGAAGGAGTCGAAGCCCGCCTCGTCACTCGCAGCGCCGGAGCAGTGCCGGGCTCCGGGCGGGCACAGTGGCAAGACGCGGAAGGGACACTTCATGTCGTGCATGTTCACACCTCGGGCGAGGAGATCGGATTCGGTCGTCGCGTGATCCTGGATCACTTCGACGCCTCGGCCGAGTCCTACCTGGTGACCGCGCTGCCGCGTCGCCGGAAGTCGGGTCGCTCACGGGACGAGGGCTCGGTTGTGTGACCGCCGCGCCTCTCACGTCGTCTTTTGGTCGAACTGCCTCGACTGAAAGCGATGACCGGCACGTTCCGGTCGGACAACGGGAGGACCCCCAGATGAAGAAACGACTGCTGATCCTGATGCTCGCCATGGTTGCGGGCGGTACCGTGGGCTGCGACGACAGCTCCACAGGACCTGACGCCGGCGACTCGTTCACCGAACTCGGTGTCAACGCTGATATGGAGCTTCAGGTCGTCGGTGACGCGGAACTGGCCGAGGTCCTGATCGACGACATGTCGCTCGCGATGGCGACGCCGACGGACGGACCTCCTTTCGGCCAGGGGCGCGAGTGCTTCCGGGAAGCGCGCCAGCTGCTCCGCAACGGGAACGAGGATGCCGCGCGCACCCAGGCCCGTGAGTGCCGGATGAACCTGGTCCGCTCGATGTTCGAGCGACATGGTGAAGCTGCGATCGACGAGATGTTTGCCCGGGTGGAGAGCCTCGTCGAAAGGGTCGGGGAAGCCGGGGATGAGTTTGCGCGGCACGCCGAACTCGAGGCGAAGCTGCGGGGGTTGCTCGAGGAAGCCTATGCCCTGCGCGACGCTGGAGACCTGGTCGGTGCTGGAGAGCGCCTGGCCCTGGCTCTTCAGATCGCCGATCGGATGCGTCACCGGCACCCGGACTTCGACCTGAATCCCGAGGCCGTGGCTCGGCTGGCGATGGCCCGCAGCGGAGAGGCGATCCGCCTTGCCGAGCGCCTGATCCCGGAGCCGACCCTGAAGCAGGAGGGGCTGCTGTTCCGAGCGGTCGAACTCCGGCGACGCGCACAGTTCTCGTTTGAACACGGGTGGCACCGTCGGGCGGTCGGACAGGCACACCGGGCAGAGCAACTGGGCCTGGTGGCCGTCCTGAACGGAGAGCGTCCCACGGTTGAAGATGCTCAGCGCCTGCTAGGCCTTGCCGATGAGATGATCGCGGGTGCCCGGGAGGCTATCGGTGACTCTCCAACGGAGGCGCAGCAGAGAATCCTGCAGCATGCCGTCCAATTGAGGGACCGGGGTGCGGAAGCGATCAACACCTGGCAATGGCGAGGAGTGGGTCTGCTGTGGCGTTCGGCCGTCACGGCTGCGGTGCTCATTCCGTAGGCCGGACCGCCGGAGTCGCCCGGGCAGGGACGCCGGGAGAACGGTGGACAGGAAACAGAGACGGGGGCAGCGGCTGGCGC
>JBATJK010000012.1:0-4253 GCA_049668445.1 Gemmatimonadota bacterium | reverse complement strand
GACGGGAGAGGATTGCTCCGATTCGGGTGTCATCTCGCCGGTTGCGGAAGGCACGGGCAGCTACTCCGCCAGCTGGAAGAGCCGCAAGAAGGGTAACGGTTCGCAGCCTGCAGAGTCGGCCTGGCGTTTGAAGGTGTGGCTCACCGACGGCGCGGCCGATGCGCCGCAGAACGTCTGGCTTCTCGGCTACCGGGACGTGGTGCTCTCGAACTCTCCTTCGGCGGACCAGCCGTCGGACGACCCGGCCCTGGTGATCCAGCTCGGTTCGAACCAGAACGTGCCGTTCTACATCACCCAGGATCTGGATACCTGTCTGACCAGCGGCGACTACTCCGTCACCTGCCTGATCGGCAATGGCGGAGGCACGCTCAACGTGAACGGCCCGACCGGCGCGGCCCAGCTGAACATCGGGCCGGAGAACGGCATTAACCTGTTCACGCTTCGCATGGAGAACTGCGGCGCGAACCTGGACGTGGACGTGCCGCTCATCGGGTGTCGCGTCGAGGTCGAGTCGCCGACGCTGCCCGAAACCGTCGTCCTCAACGAGTCGACCATCGAGATCTGTGAGGTACTCGACTACGGCGTAGGAGACTTTGACGCCTACGTCCTCAAGGTGGACGAGAACGGCCAGACCGTGCTTCCGCCGGCGGCGTTCGACTGTCCTGCGGCGCTCGCCAGCGGGACCGGTGGCACTGCGAGCGGTCTTCGGGACCTTCTCGCGCAGGGTCTGGACCGCATGGCCTCTCTGTTCACGGCACAGCCGCTCGTGGCCACGGCTATGGTCGCTAGGGTGAGCGGGGGAGGCGGCAGGCTCCGCGACCTCAGCGATTTCCAGCTCGCCGTGCTTCCGAAAGCTGAGAAGTTCAGCGGCGACGGAGCTTCGATCGCCTCGGGAGGGTCAGTGACCGTCGAGGTGAAGACGACGGACGTCCACGACCAGTCCACTCCGTTCACCACGATCCACTTCTTTCCGGTGACGGGCGGTTCGGCCGTATGCCCGGGCACCTTGCCGGCAGGAGCCATCTGCGTGAACGACGCGACGACTGGCAATGCGGTCTTCACGACCGGAGACAACGGCATCGCGAGCGCCGTGTGGTCCCCGGCCGGTAGCGGCACGGTGGAGCTCAGAGCGCTGGGCTGCGGAGTGGCGGTCGAGGGCTCGGACACGCCGGACCTGGATGGGAACGGAGACTTCATTCTGGGCACCCCTGCACCTGACGGGGTCAACGGAAACGGGCAAGCCTGGTGCGATCGCGATCCGACCGATTCGGACAACGGGACCAGCGGCTACGCCAACGGTCCGGTCACCGGACTCGACCCGTTCGAGACGAAGGACGATTCGGGTGAGATCGACCTCGAGGTGGCGCTGAACGACCTGCCGCTGGTGTTCACGGCTCAGATCTGCAGTGTCGCTGTGGACGGCATCAAGGACGCGTCCTGGGACGAGTGCGCAGCGGGCGAGGAGACTTTCACGGTCAACCTGCCTGGCGGCGGCAAGAACTCGGGGGCAAGCGCAACGTTGCGTTGGCTGAACACGCCCACCGAACTCATCCTGTCGGTCGAGGTGCCGCGCAACTCCGACGAGTCCAGCACGTCGCTGTGGTTCGAGTTCGACTCCGGAGCGGGCTCTGACGGAACTGCGAGCGAGAATGACGACCTGATCGGCGTCGAGCGCAAGAGCGGGGTCTCCAGCACCTCGGACCGGTACGTGGATGCCACGTGCGCCGGGAGCAGCGGCTCGTCCGTGTGCAACGCGATCGACGACAGTCAGGATCTCACGGCCGGAGTGCAGTTCAATAGTAGCGCTTCGGGCGACTTCATCTTCTACGAGATCAGCCATCCGCTGAGCAGCGGTGAGGTGCAGGACTTCGACCTGGAGTCCGGCGACTCGGTTGGCATGTTCCTGCGCCTGGCCGTGGGCAATGGCGCGCAGGGCAAGACGATCTGGCCGGCGTTCCGGGACTACTTCCCGATCCCGATCCAGTAGACGTCGTGGGTACGCCGGTGTGAGGCCGGCGTGATATACCGAGCGCCCGGTGGGGATTCCCCTGCCGGGCGCTTCTGCATCATGGATAGAGACTGGCATTCAGCCGATTCTTCGGATCGCCTCCCGCGCCTGCCACAGGTGCCGGCGCTGGTGTCCCTCCATGGATTTCAGCCACTGGCCGAGACTGAGCTTCAGCAGTGACATGGCGGGCGAGGCCACCTTCGTCCGAGCCAGGTCCACTCCGGACGCGAGCTGCAGGGTTTCCATGTAGCGGTTCTGCAGGGCCAGGAACTCCCGCACCGCCTCGTCCATGTCGTAGGTCCGGTGCGGCGGATGGTACAGCTTCGGGGTCTTGAAGCGCCGCTTCGGCGGAAGCTCGTCGCCGCCCGACTGGCGTGCGAACCACCTCTCGAATCGGCCGTACTCGAACGGGCCGTGCGCGAGCCACCCGTTCTCCCGTGCACGCGCCACACACGCATCCAGGGCAGGAATCATCTCACGGGCTGTGGCCGACAGGTGCTCGACGCACTCCGCCGCCGACCAGGCCTTCTCCGAGGGGCGCGCGTTGTAGGTGGCTGGATCGATCGAGGCCGTCAGGCTCTGGATTTCGCCCTTGGCCCAGCGGAAGCCGACTCGATATCCCTCGAGCTCGGGAACGAGCGGCTGTTCGGCCGTCGGCGGATCCGGCGTGCTTCCCCCGGGCAACCCTTCGTTCATTTCCTGCGTCCTCTCTTGTGGGGCTGAATGGTCCCGCGAGCATGATATACTAAGTGCCGGTACGGATTGCCAAACTCTGGCCACCCGGCAGTGACCCTGGAGACTGGATCACCATGAAGACCCGACTGATCGCGCCGCGCCCCAGCTGGATGTTGCTCGGACTGACCCTGCTCGTCAGCGCCTGCGGCGAGGCCGCGGACGAACCGATCGCCCTCCAGGCCGCGGTCGATACCGTCGACGGAGTGCGGCGCCTCGCGTATCCGGAGAGCGGAGCCGCGCAGCTCGCCTGGCAGCTCGACACGGTGTCTCTCATCGGAGGCTTCGGGGCGGATTCGGAGGAGTATCAGTTCGACCAGGTGGGTCCGGGCAGCCTGGCGGGCGACGCGTCGGGCGACCTGTACCTGATAGACCGAACCGGCATGCGGGTTCTCGGATACGATCGCGCCGGCTCATTCCTCGGCTCGTGGGGACGCGAGGGAGCGGGACCGGGAGAACTCCAGATGCCAGTCGGACTTGGTGTCGGCCGCGGTGACACGCTGTGGGTCCTGGACGGAAGCAACCAGCGAATCACACTTCTTCCCCTCGATTCCGAAGCCGAGCCTTCGAGCATTCCCTTCCCTCCCGGGTCCTCGATGATGGGCGGGCGCATCATTCCGGTCGTGGATGGGGCGTACGGCGTGTTCGCCATGTTCTCCTTCCGGCCGGGCGATGACGCCGGCCCGCCGCCTCGACCCCTGGTTCGGCTCGGCCGCGACGGGGTGGCTGCCGACACCGTGTGGGAGGCCCCGGCTCCGAAATTCGATCAGGTCGAGGTCACCTCCGGAAACCGGGTGATGGTCATGATGGCGCAGCAGTCGTTCGCCCCCGGATTTCATTGGGATCGGTTTGCGGATGGCTCGTTCGCGCTGGCGGAGGGACCGGAGTACGACATTCGTGTGGTCGGCCCGGACGGTCTCGAGCGATTCCGTATTCAGCGCGCGCCCGCGGCCCGGCCGACGACGCCCGCGGACGAGGAATTCGAGAGAGACCGCCTGCGAGAAGCATCGACCACGGGCACCTTCCCCGGGGCCGAGGAGATGATGGAGAAGCGGCTCGAGGCCCTGACCTTTGCCGAAGTCGTCCCACGACTCACGGGACTGGCCGTCGACACGCAGAATCGGCTTTGGGTGGGTGTGTCGGTGACTCGCCCGGGTGAGACGGATCGGATCGACGTGTACGGGGCTGACGGCTCCCTGCTCGGCGAGATCCTGGAGCCGGAGTTCTTCCCCGACCTGATCTACGGCGACGGACTGGTGGCCCGGGTCACCGCGGATGAACTCGACGTGCAGCAGATCGTCGTGTACGAGCTCGTCGAAGACGGCACGGCTGCCGACTGAGGGTCTGGGCACGGGCCTTTTCGCGGCCCGTGCTCACCCGATCGCTTCCATGGCCCGGAAGTAGACATCGTCGGGGATGTCGGCCTCGCGCTTCCAGCGGGCCCCGGCGGTATAGAAGTCGGGATCGGCTCCGCGGCTTCGCGTGTCTTCGATGAGAGCCTCCACCGGATCGG
>JBATJK010000011.1:0-10095 GCA_049668445.1 Gemmatimonadota bacterium | reverse complement strand
CGGCGGACGATTCAGCGAGTGCCCCGGTGGCGATCGTGAACCGGACTCTGGCCGAGCGGTTCTTCCAGGAGGGACGCGCGGTCGGCAGCCGGATCGAACTGGAGGGACGTGGCCCGGTGGACGTGATAGGGGTGGTGGCCGATGTACGCCCTTTCCGCCCCGACGCCGCTCCCGAGCCCGAGCTGTACTGGCCCATCGCCCAGCGAACCCGCTTCGCGAGCCACTTCGTGCTTCGGACGCGGGTTGATCCCCCGGCGTTTGAGAAGACCGTGCGATCCCGCGTGGCTGCCGTGGCATCCGACGTCAGCGTCAACGGGTTTCGAACCATGGACGACCTTGTCGGGAGCAGCCTGGTCTCTCCGCGATTCAACCTTGCCGTTCTCGGCGTGTTCGCGGTCGTCGCCCTGTGCCTGGCGGCGATCGGAATCTACGGCGTCATTTCCTACAACGTGTCACGGCGCACGCACGAAATAGGACTCCGGAAGGCGCTCGGCGCGGATCGGACACGCATCGTGGGTCAGATCGTCAGGCAGGGCTTTTCGCCCGCCCTGGCCGGGCTCGCACTCGGGATCGCGGGAGTCCTGGCTCTCACCCGGCTCATGACGGGGATGTTGTACGGCGTGCGGCCCACCGACCCGACCACCCTGGTCGCGGTCACCGTCCTGTTCGCGCTGATCGCGTCCGTCGCCTGCTGGATTCCGGCTCGGCGTGCCGCGGCGCTGGAGCCCATGGACGCGATGCGCACCGAGTAGCGCCGGCCCCGCCACGTTGAGAGCCGCGCCAGCCATGCGTTAGCTTGCGGGATGACGACCGGTACCCCGAAGACCAGTTTCCGCAAAGCGTTCGGCCCCGGTCTCATGTGGGCCGCAGCGGCCATCGGCGTGTCCCATCTCGTTCAGTCCACCCGTGCCGGCGCCATGGCCGGGTTCGGATTGGCCGGAGTGATCCTCCTCGCTCTCGTCCTCAAGTACCCGTTCTTCGAGTACGGACCCCGCTACGCCGCGGCCACCGGTCTCAGCCTGGTGGAGGGATACCGGCGGATCGGTCGGTGGGCCCTGTGGCTCTATCTTGCGATCACGCTCAGTACGGCGCTCATCGTGCAGCTGGCGGTGGTCCTGTTCACGGCGTTCCTGGTGAAGCTCGCGTTCGGACTCGGCTGGTCGATCCCCGTGGTCGCGGCGCTCCTGTGTGGCGTGTGCGCGGCTCTGCTAGCCATCGGGCGATTTCCTTTCCTCGATAGGCTGATCAAGCTGGTGATGGCCCTGCTCGCCATCTCGACCCTGGTCGCGGCTTCCATCACGCTGCCCCACGCGGACTTCTCTTCCCTGTCACTCTGGCCACGAAGCGCCTTCTCGGGCGCGGTGCCGCTGGCCTTCGTGCTGGCGCTGATGGGCTGGATGCCCTCGGCCATCGACATCTCGGTGTGGAGCTCACTGTGGACGCTGGCCAAGGACCGGGCCACGGGCGAGCGCGCGAGTCCGGAGGCCGTACTGCTGGATTTTCGAATCGGCTACGTCGCGACAGGCGTGCTGGCCTTCGCCTTCCTGGCACTCGGATCGGCGCTCATGTACGGCTCGGGGCAGGCGTTCAGCGCGAGAGGAACGGAGTTCTCCGCGCAGGTGATCGACCTCTACACGCAGACGCTGGGTGCCTGGACACGACCGATCGTGTTCACGGCCGTGCTGACCACGATGTTCTCCACCACTCTTACCGTTCTGGATGGATTCCCGCGGGCCATCGACCGGGGCCTGCGTGTGGCCTTCGTGGAGCCCGAGGGCACATCCGCGTACGCCGGAACCGGGAGAGCCTACTGGGGAGCGATCACGATCCTGAGCGGACTCACCGTTCTGGTGCTCGCGGCTTTTCCGGGGTCGCTGACCACCATGATCGACTTCGCCACCATCGTGTCGTTTCTCACGGCCCCCGTGCTCGGCTATCTGAACCTGCGGGCCGTGACGTCGGACCACGTCCCACGCGAGCAACAGCCGGGACGGGCGCTGGTCGCACTTTCGTGGATCGGACTCTTCGTGCTGGGTGGCTTCGCCGTCCTGTATCTGGTCAGTCGGTTCGGCTAGAGGGGGGCTGGTCACCCGCCGGCTCCCGGTCGCCCGAGGAGCCGGCGGATGGTGGTCGAATCAGGCGGGCGGATCGCCCTCCCACGTATCCCTGGGCCAGTTCCCGGCAGACGCCTGGCGCGAAGCGGCGCTCAGCTGCATCAGGATGTGGTTCTTTCGCGGATGGGTGGCCGGCAGTTCACGAGCCAGCACTCGCATGGCATAGATGACCGCGTGGTCCTTGCCCCGACGCAGCGGCTGACGCTTCGGAATCATCGACAGGGCGGCGATCAGCGCGGGACCCGGATGCTCGCGCACGTGGTCGTCCGGCTTATCGAGAAACAGGGCCAGGTGGTGGGTGGCCCGCTCGATTTCCGCCGCATTCCGCAGCATCTCTTCCGGCGTCTTCGGGTCTCGAGTGTAAGCCATGCGTTCGTGCCGCCTGTGCATTGGTGGTTGAGTCCCGCTCCGCGGAGCCGGGAATCCGTTGCGGCTCCATTGTCGCTTTACGGCGGCTCCGCATTACGGGACGCCTGGCACCCATGACCAGCAATCGCCGTACCTAAAGCTAACAGATTACGATTCAGACAGTTACGAGACCGTCCGGAATCCCCCGTGGCGTGAGAGCAACAAGAATCAGCAGAGGAATCAGTAGGGCGCGGACAAAGAAAAGGGGCGGTCCTTGCGTCCCGCCCCCAGCTCCGGCACACCATCTGGGACATCTCCGCTCGCGCGCTCCTGCGTCGGGGCGCTTTCGCTCCGCTTTGCGGATAGGCGGCGAACCGGGGCAATATTCAGTCGGCGACGCCGTCGCCAGTATTTACAATATACGCGTTGGAACCACGCTGGGCATTAGCCCCGGTGAAGTCCTCATCCCACCGCGCATTCGTGCTTCCCGGCCTCGAGAACGTCTGCCTGCTGCGGCGTGACCTCGGCCAGCCCGACGTTGATCGCCTTGATATGCGGATAGGCCTCGGGCGGGTCGGATACGTGCGATTCGACCCACGCCCGGAACTCGTCCTCCGTCTCGATCCGGAGCGTCGCGCTCGCCTCCCGCGTCTCGCCGAAAGCGCGGTCCACCGTTCGGTCCACGTTCCTCTCCCCCTCCCCGTAGTGAGCCGGAAGGAGCCGCACCTGTGGACCCCACTCGTCTCGCGCGCGCTCCAGGCTCCGCCACAGGTCTCCCGTCCACTCCTCCATCCGGCCGGCCAGGTCCGGCCGGCCAATCGATTCGATGAACAGGAAGTCTCCCGTGAATGCAACCCCGGCGCCCCGCAAATCGCCCGCGACGAAAGTGGTGCTGCCTTCGGTATGGCCCGGAGTGTGGTGTGCGACCACCGCTCGCCCTCCGATCGAGAGTTCCATTCCGTCGGACAGCGGCTCGAACTCGAGCCGGCCAGGCGTTTCGTCATACGGCCACACGTTGTCCGCGGGGTGCAGGTAGTACGGAACGCCCTGGTCGCGTGACAGGTCCGGGGCGCCGCTGATGTAGTCGGCGTGCACGTGCGTGTCGGCCACGGCCACGATGCGCGCCCCGGAGGCGGACGCGGCCTCTGGCCACGGATCCCAGTCCCGCGGAGGATCGATGGCCAGCGCTTCATCCCCGGCCACCAGCAGGTAACCGAGGGCGCCCTTCCCGATCCGGTCGAATTGGATCAGGCGACCGAAGTCGGCGGGCGGCGTGAGCTCCCGGGGGATCACCATTCGCATCCAGGCGGTGACTCCCCCGCGCAGGGACCAGGCCTCGTAGCCGCGGCCTTCCAGGAGGGCCGCAATCACCCGGCTGTCGTTGCCGTTACCGCAGACCACGGCCACGGGATCCGCCGGATCCAGGCCGATCGCCGATGCCGGATCGGCCAGGCGCACGAACTCGGAGCCGCGAATGTTGTGGAAACGGTCTGCCGGAACGGGATCAACCCGGCCGGCCGCCAGTCGCAGTGGAGCCCGCACGTCCAGGACCCGAATCGGATCACCGGCCTCCAATCGGCTCGCGAGTTCGAACGGCTCGATCTCCCGGGCCTCGGGCACCTTCATTCAGTCGCCCCCATCTCGCTCTCAACCTCGTCGGCCGTCTTCGGGATGGGCGGGCCCAATACCCTGTGCCCGTCGGCAGTCACCAGAACGTCGTCCTCGATTCGCACCCCGCCGAAGCCCTTGTAGGAGTCGAGGCGATCGAAGTCCAGGAACTCGGCGTTCGTTCCCTCCGTGCGCCACTTGTCGATCAGCTGCGGGATGAAGTAGCACCCCGGCTCGACCGTCAGGACGAATCCGGGCTCCAGGGTCCGGGCCGCGCGCAGGTAGGCCGTCCCGAACTGCGTGCTGCGTTCGAACTCCTTTCCGTAGCCCACCATGTTCTCGTCCAGGCCCTCCATGTCGTGCACGTCCAGGCCCATCATGTGCCCGAGGCCGTGAGGCATGCAGATGGCGTGGGCGCCGGCGGCCACCGCCTCGTCGATGTCGCCTTTCATGATGCCCAGATCCTTGAGACCGGAGGCGATTTTGCGGCACGCGATGAAGTGGACGTCACGGAACGGAATGCCGGGCTTCATGGCCGCGGTGGCGGTCGTCAGGGCGCCGAGCACGATCTCGTAGATCTCCCGCTGGCGGGTGTCGAAGCGGCCGCTCACCGGCATCGTCCGGGTGATGTCCGAGGCGTAGCCCAGCGGCGAGGTGGCTCCGGAGTCGTGCACCGCCAGCTGGCCGTCCTTCATCACGTTGTCGTACCCGTGGTTGTGCAGGACCTCGCCGCGGACCGAGAAGATGATGGGGAAGGAGGTCAGGCCGCCTCGGGACAGCACGACCCCTTCGACCGCCCCGGCCACTTCGCGCTCGACCATCCCGGGACGCACCAGATGCATGGCCAGGGTATGCATGTCGTAGCTGATGTCGATGGCGATCTCGATCTCGGCGACCTCTTCATCCGTCTTGTACAGGCGCTGGTCGATCACGGCCTCGATGAGGGGCCGTGAGACGTGGTCGTCCGTCGAGAGCCCGGGGATTCCCAGCATCCTGGCCAACTTGATGCGGTTCCAGGCCCGATACTGCGGCAGGAAGTGGATGGTCCGGCCCGCGTCCCTGCCCGCTCGCAGCAGCTCGCCCAGCTTCTCCGGCTCTTCGTGGCGTCCCACGCCCACGTGCGCGCACTCCTCGGCGAGGGTCGGCAGAGGACCCGTCCACACGATCTCGTCCACGGTGGGCTCGTGTCCGAACACGATTTCCTCGCCGGAATCCGCGTCGATCACGGCGGCCAGGCCCGCCTGGTCGAGGCCGAAGTAGTAGAGGAAGGAGCTGTCCTGCTTGAAGTGATACGGATTGTCCGCGTAGTTCATGCGAGCGGGTTCGTTGCCCAGGAACAGGATCAGCCCCGACCCCACTCGCTCCCGAAGGCCCTTCCGGCGCTCGATGTATGTACTCGCTTCAAACATTGGGACTCCTCCCCTCTCGGGGTTGTCGGTTCGCAAGATCGTAATTCAAAGTACATCAGGAGGTGCGGCGCGGGACCCCCGACAGCACCACGTCCAGCTCTCCGATCACCCGTCCCGCGTCTTCGTGCGAGAACACGAGCGGGGGCTTGATCTTGATCACGTTCTCGAACGGGCCGTCCGTGCTCAAGAGGATGCCCCGTTCTCTCATCTGATTGATGACGTCGGTGGCTTCTTCGGTCGCCGGCTCGAGCGAGTCGCGATCGCGAACCAGCTCGACGCCGATGAAGAGACCGAGACCCCGGACGTCGCCCACCAGTTCGTGTCGATCGCCGAGCTCGGCCAGTCCTTCCCTGAATCGTGTCCCCACCTCCAGAGCGTGTGCGCGCAGGCCTTCTTCCTCGATCACGTCCAGGACCGCGAGGCCGATGGCGCACGACACCGGGTTTCCGCCGAAGGTGTTGAAGTACTCCATCCCGTTGTCGAACGCGTCGGCGATCGCCCTGGTGGTCACCACGGCGCCCATCGGATGGCCGTTTCCGATCGGTTTCCCCAGCGTGACGATGTCCGGTATTACGTCCTGGGTCTCGTACGCCCACCAGTGCGAGCCCACGCGCCCGAAACCCACCTGCACCTCGTCCGCCACGCAGATGGCGCCGGCCTCTCGCACGTGCCCGAAGGCCGCGTCGAGGTATCCCTCCGGCAGGACGACCTGGCCCGCACATCCGGGAATCGACTCGGCGAAGAACGCGGCCACCGATCGACCGCCCAGCACGGCCCGGCGGAGCTCGCCCGCCACGGCATCGGCGTACCTGGTGGCGGCCTCCGGATCATCGGCGCGGTGTGGCCCCCTGTACGTATCGGGCACCGGGGCGACGTGCACGTGCTCCGGTCTTCCGGCTCCTCCTTCGTGGTCGAACTTGTACGGGCTCAGCTCCACCATCCCGCCCGTGTTCCCGTGGTACGCGCTGTCGAGCACCACCACATCCGTGCGATCCGTGGCTGTCCGCGCCATACGAAGGGCCAGCTCGTTGGCCTCGCTTCCCGAGCACACGAAGAAGCAGACCTCCAGCGGATCGGGCATGGTGCCGGCGAGTCGGCCGGCATATTCGACGATATGGTCGTGCAGGTACCGCGTGTTCGTGTTCAGGACCGCGATCTGGCGGTGCGCGGCCTCGACCACACGTGGGTGGCAGTGCCCCACGTGGCATACGTTGTTCACGCAGTCCAGGTAGGGCCGTCCATTCTCGTCGAACAGGAACTGGCCCTCTCCCCGCACGATCTTGAGCGGGTTCCGGTACGAAAGGCTCAGCGAGCCACCCAGGTGACGACGCCGCAGTTCGAGGATCTCTTCAGGCTTCATCCGGTGCTCGCTCCCGCGAGGCGTTTCCCCCGGTCGGATCGAAGCCCGCGCAGGCGTCCTCGAAGGTGTCGATCCACCGGTCCGGTGGCGTGGTGGACATCCACTCGAGAAGGCTCCAGGCGGGGGCTTCCGACACCGCCAGGTAGGCGTTGGCCGGGTCCACGGACAGACGGTGCGCCGACATCGTCACACTGACGCAAAGACGCGCTTCGATCAAGTACGGGAGTGCGCGAATCTCGGAACGATCCAGCGGCAGGGCCCCGTGATACCCGGCCAGCACATGGGCACCCGCCTCGAGCGGTTCGGCTGCCGACAGCATGGGGTACGTCATGGCGATCGCCACCTCGCAGGCACGGGCGGTCCACACCAGGTCCCCGAAGTCCAGCAAACCGGTTACCCGGGAATCCGCACCTTCTCCCTGCACCAGCAGGTTGTAGTCGTTCGCGTCGTTGTGAATCACCTGGAACGGCAGTTCGTCCACCTCCGGGAGCACCCGGCTCTCGAACCGCGAGAGGGCGGACCGTACGAGCTCCCGACCGACCGGGTCGGCGATGTGATCGATGAACGACAGGGCCCCCGGGGCGTTCCTGAGGTCCCACGGATAGATACGCCGCGTCGCCGGGTCAACGAATCCCGCCAGTCGGCGGTCCAGGTCGCCCAGGCCGCGGCCGAGATCGTGGAGGAGCGCATCCGGCGGATCCGGCACGTCGGCCATGAGCTGCCCCGAGAGCCAGGTCACGAGCCACACGGGGTGGACCCCTTCCCGCGTAATGAACCGGCCTGCCGAGCCCGGAACCACGGCGGGAGTTTCGAGCCGGCCGGGACTCTTCTGCAGGAGATTCAGGGCCGACACCTGGGCGTCCAGGAAAGCGGGGTCTTCCTCCGAGTTCATGATCTTGAGGACGCAGTCCGTGCCCGCTGGATCACTCAGTCGGAAGTTCTGGTCGATGTAGCTCGGCAGCTCGTGAGCGATCACGTCGAGCTCGTAGTGGCGGGCTGCCAGTTCCTGCGCCTGTTCGGGCGAGAATCGGGGAACGATCTTGCTGTCCGGTTGCGGGTGGGACCTGTAAGTTCATGCCCGCCGTCTGGCGGATCTGGCAAGCTTCGACCCCGCTACGACCAAGTCAACCTGAGCACCACAGGACGAAGAGCAGACATGAATTTCGCTCGAGAAGAAATCTTCCGCGGGAAACGCGTCTTCCTCACCGGCCACACCGGATTCAAGGGGTCCTGGTTGAGTCTGTGGTTGCACCACCTGGGGGCCGAGGTCACCGGATATGCGCTCGCGCCGCCCACCGACCCGAGCCATTTCGTGGTGGCCGACATCCAGTCATGCGTGGTGAAGCACCACGAGGCGGACATTCGAGATGCCGAGCGATTGAACGCGGCGATGAAGGCCGCGGATCCCGACATCGTCCTGCACCTGGCCGCCCAGAGCGTGGTTCGAACGAGTTACGAGATTCCGCGTGAGACCTTTGACGTGAACGTGATCGGCACGATCGGGGTCCTGGACGCCATTCGAGCCCTCGGCAAACCGGTCGCCGCTCTGATGGTCACGAGCGACAAGTGCTACGAGAACGTCGAGCAGGTCTGGGGCTACCGTGAGCAGGATGCCCTCGGTGAACATGATCCGTACGGCGGCAGCAAGGGTGCTGCGGAGATCGCGATTCGCAGCTATCGGCACTCGTTCTTCCCGGTAGATCGCATCGACCGGCACGGCGTTCGCCTTGCCAGCGCGCGCGCCGGCAACGTGATCGGCGGCGGCGACTGGACCCGCCACGCCCTGATGGTCGATGTCTTCGAGTCACTTGCGGGCGGCGAGCCGATTCGCGTTCGAAGCCCCGGGGCTCTGAGACCCTGGCAGCACGTGTTGCAGTGCCTGAGCGGATACCTGACGATCGCCGGGAAGCTGCTGGGCGACGATGCTACGGACTACTGCTCCGGTTGGAACATCGGACCGCTTCCGGGCAATGAGCTGCCGGTCGAGAAGGTGGTCGAGTTCTTCCTGCAGTGCTGGGGCGAGGGATCCTACGTGGACGCCTCGGATCCGAACCAACCGCCGGAAGCCAACATCCTGCGGCTGTGCATCGACAAGGCGATCTGGAACCTCGACTGGAGGCCGCGCTGGTCCGTCTATCAGAGCCTCGAGAAGGCCGCCGAATGGTACCGCGCCTACCTGGAGAATCCGCGGGATATTCGGAGCGTCAGCCTGGCCCAGATCGCGGAGTACGAGCAAGCGCTCGTGACACCGTAGACGGGCGGACCGAAACCGCCACGCCACAGAATCAGCGCCGGAGGCTGCATTGATCCGCACTGTCCATCCTCGATTTCTTTCAGCGGCGTCGCTGGGCGCCCTCCTCATCCTCGCCGGCGGGTGCACGGACGAGAATTCGCACGCGCATCCCGAAGGTGTGCCTGACTGGGAGAACCCGGCCGTCTTCGACATCAACAAGGAACGTCCGCACGCCACGTTCACTTCATTCCCGGATCGAGAGTCTGCGCTGGCCCGGAAGCGGGAGGAGTCGGCGACCGTCCGGTCTTTGAACGGGCAGTGGAAGTTCAACTGGGTGCGAAAGCCCTCCGATCGTCCCACGGACTTCATGACCCCTGACTTCGACGCGAGCGATTGGGACGAGATCGCTGTGCCGGGAAGCTGGGAGATCCAGGGCTATGGCATTCCGCATTACTTCGACGTCGCGTATCCGTTTCCGCCCGATCCTCCATGGATTCCGCACGACTACAACCCGGTGGGATCCTATCTGAAGTCATTCTCAATCCCGCCCGATTGGGAGGGACGAGAGGTCTACCTGGTATTCGATGGCGTCCGGTCCGCCATGTACGTGTGGCTGAACGGCGAGCGCATCGGCTACAGCCAGGACAGTCGGACGCCGGCCGAGTTTCGCGTCACGGATTACCTGAAGCCCGGAGAGAATACGCTGGCCGTCGAAGTCTACCGGTGGAGTGACGGCGCCTATCTCGAAGACCAGGACATGTGGCGCATCAGCGGCATCTTCCGCGACGTCTTCCTGCATGCCGCCCCGCCCGTAAGAATCCGCGATTTCGAAGCCAGGACAGGGCTCGACAGCGAGTACAGAAATGGCCGGCTCGAGTTGGACGTCGAGATCGAGGGTGTCTCGTCGGCGGGCTGGGGAACGGTCGAGGTCGACCTCCTGGACGACAGCGGCGTGAGCGTGCCGGGCGTCGCGATGGCCGGCTCCTACCAGATCGGCAAGGAGATGAGAGGGCCGATGAAGTT
>JBATJK010000010.1:0-25128 GCA_049668445.1 Gemmatimonadota bacterium | reverse complement strand
CGACCTCGGGTGGCCATGCCGCCAGTCAGTGAGGCCGTGCAAGAAGCGGGTCCGAGCTATCCCTATCCGAACGAGGCGCAGATGGAGGGGCTGACGGTTTCGCAGCGCCGCCTGGTCTACGAGTACTTCGACCGACTGAACGGTGGAATCCCGGGGGACAGGCCATGAAGTCAGTTCACCTGGTTGCGGCCGCCCTCCTTGCCATGGCGGCGTGGGCCTCGGATTCGGCCGTCGCGCAGGAGGGGCCGGGCGACACCATCGTCGAGAGGAGAGCCCTGGACCACGCGACCAGGCTCGACCAGGCCGGCAGGGAGGACGAGGCGATGCGGGCCCTCGAGAACCTGCTCGAAGAGCAGCCTCGATCGGTATCCGCACTCATACTCCTGTCCCAGTTGGCTCAACGGGCCGGGGAACCGGAGCGGGCGTTGTCTCGGGCTGAGACTGCGGCAATCGAGGACGACTCGGGGCTTCCGGCGCTGCGACAGGTGTGGATTCGCACCCTCCAGGCGGCCGGCCTGCAGGACAGCGCCCTGAAGGTGACGCTGAGCTGGATCGAGGAGCAGCCCAGGGAGGCTTCGGCGTACCTGGAACTGTCGGGTCTGTGGGCCCGGTCGGGCGATACTGAGAAAGCGATTGACGCCCTCGAGACTGGTCGCGTAGCCATTGGATCGAATCGTCTGTTCGTGCAGGAGTTGGCGGCTTTGCAGGCGGGCAGGGGCTCCTACGGCGATGCCGCCGTGGAATGGCGTGCGATGCTCGCGTGGGGAGATGCGGGTGTGAAGGCCGTAGAGCGCCGGATAGCGGAGCCCACTTCCAATCGCTCGGAAGCTCTGGCGGCGCTCCGGAAGGAGGTCGCTTCCGCCGAGTCCACCGTGCTCGAGCGAAAAGGGGGGCTGCAGCTGGCGCTTCTTCTCGGGGAGTCCGAGTGGGCGATGGAGATTGTGGCGGGTCTCGCGGATGAACTGCCGGAGCCAGCGGCGCTGGACGTCTTGAGGGACTACGTGGCGCGCGCGAGGAATGTGGGCGACCTGGAGGGTGCGGCCTGGGCGGCGGAGTCGCTGGTCCGTCGTGCCGGTACCGAGGAGGAGGCTCTCTACTGGTTGGCAGTCGCGGCCGATCTGTCCTATGAGGCGGGCGACCTGGAGAGCGCCCGCAGCGCCTTCTCAGATCTGCTGTCAGAGGCGGAGCCGGGATCGGACCTCTACGAGATGGCCCTTCAGCGACTCCACGAGCTGACCGTGGACCGAGACCCGGACCGCGCGGAGAGGCTATTGAGGGAGCACGTGGCCCTGTATCCCGAACAGACCATGACATCAGTCGGGATGTCAGTGCGTTCGGCCCGGACCTGGCTGAGGAATGGCCGTTTGGACAGGGCCAGGAGCGTGATTGAGCTGGTTCCGCCGGCGGATGCCGGGCAGGCAGCCCTGCAGAGTGCCGTTCTCGGCCGTGTGGAGGTCCTCGCGGGCCGACCTGCGGCGGCGCGCGGACACCTGGAGTTGGCGGCGGCGGTTCCGGCGGGTGATCCCGGCGCCCGCATCCGCGCCCTGGAACTCCTTGCCATTGTGGAGCGATCGGATTCCGCCGAGCTGGTCGCGCTGGGCAGTGGAGTTGTCGCGGCAACGGCTTCCGGTGATCCGGGGCCGTTGATCGAATCCGTGTCCCGGTGGTCCGCCGACAGGACTCCGGGCGGCGAGGGCATGGCGGCCTTCGCGGCGCAAGAGCTTCAGGATGCCGGCAAGGAGGGAGAGGCTCGTTCCGTTCGGATCACGATAGTTGAAGGGTGGTCGGGATCGCCCGAGGTGCCTCGGGCGCTCCTGGATCTGGCCCGGGCCGACCACCGGGAGCACCCGGGTCAGGCCGTAGCCTGGCTGGAGCGCCTGGTCGTCGAGTATCCGGAGAGTGCCATGGCCCCCGTCGCCAGGCGTCTGCTCGCGGAGTGGCGGGCGGGAGTGGCGGGAGCATGAGGGCCTGCATCCTGTGCCTCTGTGCGGCGATGGCCCTCCTCACTCCTTCCATGGCCAGGGGCCAGACGATGCTCATTCCGATGGATGGTCGCCAATCCAACCATCTCCGCGCGTACGGTTTGGTCTACCAGTCCATCGCGGCCGGAGAGCGTGCGGAGTGGCTCCTGAACTATCGAGGCGGTTCCTTTCTGCTTCCGGGGGTCGCCCACGTTCAGCGGAACGCGGCTCTCCTCGGTGTGACGGTCGAGACGTTGACCGGAAGCGCCCTGGCATCGCTGCGCGCGGAAGTCGAGGAGTCGAACATGGAGTCGGTTCCGCTCGAGAAGGCGCCGGAAATAGCCGTATATACACCGCCCAACTCATCGCCGTGGGATGACGCCGTGACCCTTGCTTTGGAGTACGCGGGCATACCGTACGAGCGGATCTGGGATCCGGAGGTGCTCGCCGGCGGATTGGAGCAGTATGATTGGCTGCATCTCCATCACGAGGACTTCACCGGTCAGTACTCCAAGTTCTACCTCAGCTACGCGGGTTCCGAGTGGCTGAGGGACGAGGTGGAGCGGAACGAAGCGGTCGCTTCGGAGTTTGGCTTTGCCAACGTACCTGATCTCAAGAAGGAGGTAGCGGGAGCGATACGGAGCTACGTGGAGGGCGGGGGACTGCTGTTCGCCATGTGCACCGCGACGGAAACGCTGGACCTGGCTCTTGCCGGCGTGGACACGGATCTGGCTGCCTCGTTTGCGGATGGCACGCCACCTGACCCCGGTGCGGAGAGCCGCATGTTGTGGGAGCGAGCCATGGCATTTACGGACGCACGTCTCGTGCTCGATGGTACGGTGAGCGCGTTCAGCGACATCGACGGTCACCAGGTGAACACCCCCTGGCGGCAATCGCTCGGGAGTTTTGAACTGTTCGATTTCAGCGCCAAGATCGATCCTGTACCGGCCATGCTGACGCAGTCGCACGAGCGAGTCCTACCTGACTTCTACGGGCTGACCACGAGCTTCGCGGCCGAGCGCATCAAGCCCGGTGTGGTGGTGCTCGGGAGTGACGAAACGATCGGCGTAGTCAAGTACTTGCACGGGCAAGTAGGGGAGGGGAGTTTCACGTTCCTCGGGGGGCATGACCCGGAGGATCCACAGCATCTGGTGGGTGACCAGCCCACCGACCTTGATCTGCACCGGAACTCGGCTGGCTACCGGCTGATTCTGAACAACGTTTTGTATCCGGCTGCGCGCAAGAAGGCGCTCAAAACCTGAATGATGCGATCGACCGATATGGACGACACAACGGCGGCGACTCCCGGAGGCCGACAGGCTTGGGCTCCGCCCGGGCGCCTGGAGGGGTTGCCACCTTACCCGCTGGCCGATGTGCCCGACATCAAGGCACGGCTGCTCGGCGAGGGGCGTACGGTGATCGACCTGGGGGTCGGAGATCCCGGTCTGCCAGTTCCCGAGGTGGCGGTCGAGACCCTCAGGGAGGCTGTCGGGAATCCGGCGCTCAGTAAGTATGGTTTCCAGCGAGGTCTGCCCGGATACCGGCAGGCTATCAGCGGCTGGCTGTCCAGGCGGTTCGGTGCTGACGTGGATCCTGATCTCGAGGTCTTGCCGGTGATCGGGAGCAAGGAGGCCATCGCGCTGACGGCTTTCGCGGTGCTGGATCCCGGCGACTCGGTCCTCATCCCGGATCCGGGCTACGCCCCGTATTTTGGCGGGCCCTATTTCGCTGGAGCCGACGTGATCCGGTACGGTCTTCGAGCGGAAGAAGGATACTTGATTCCGCCCGACGCCATCCGGCAGGCCCGGGGACGGTTGCGATTGGTGTACATCAACTACCCCAACAATCCGACCAGCGCGGTTGCCGAAGCCGACTACCTGCAGGAGGTCGTGAATGCCTGTCGGGAGCGCGGAGCGGTACTCCTGTTCGACAACGCGTACTCGGAGATTACGTTCGACGGATTTCGAGCACCCGGACTCCTCGACCTCGAGGGCGGACGTGAGGTAGGTCTCGAATTCCATTCCATGTCCAAGACCTACAACATGACGGGGTGGCGACTCGGCTGGGCCACGGGGGACCGACGACTGATCGGTGCGCTCCGGCGTGTCAAGACGTTCTTCGATACCGGCGCGTTCATGGCTCTCCAGGCGGCTGGCGCGGCGGTCCTGGAGGATCCGGACGAGTACATTCGGTTCAACCTCGGGCACCTCGGACGTCGCCGCGCGGCTGCGGTGGCCGCATTTCGGGCCGCCGGTCTCGATGTGATGACCCCCCGGGGCACGCTCTACCTGTGGTTCCCGGTCCCAGGAGATGAGAAGTCGGAGGACTTCTGCCGCCGCTTGCTGATCGAGTCGGGTGTAGTGCTCCTTCCCGGCTCTGCCATGGGGCCGGGCGGTGAAGGATTCGTCCGCGCTTCTCTGGCGATCCACGAGGATCGGTGGGAAGAAGCTGGCCGGAGGATTCAGGAGGCCCTTTGACGGATCGCCCAGGGCCTGAACATCGAGAGGCGGGCGCCGGACGGTCCGAGACGCGAGCCGCGTATCGTGCGCGCGGCTATCGTCGAGCGGTACGCGGGGGGCTGCTCGTCTCGGCGCTCATCCATGCCCTGGTCATCATCCTTTTGTCCGGACAATTCTACCTCGCGACGAGGTCGTTCAGCCCGGTTCAGCTTCCACCCCGCGATGCTGTCGGGCTCCAGGTCATCGAAATTCGGGATGTCGAAACCGAGACCGATGCGGAGGATGTGCTCGAGATGCCGCCGGAAGAACGTGAGCAGATCCAGAGGCCGGAGCCGCCGACTCCGGGGGGAGGCGATCGAACCCAGAGTGCCGGGCAGGACGACGGCTTCGGTCTCACCAACGCCGAACGCCTCCGCCCGCGCGAAGGGGATCCTCGGTTGTGGCAGGACTTCACGGACCGGCCGATGCCCGAGTATCTCGAAGATCGGTTCGCGCAGGCTGAAGGGGTGATCCGGGCACGGTTGGGGGCGATGCTCGACAGCCTGGCGCTCACGGAGGAGCAGCGGCGGCGCGCCGTCGAGTGGCTGTTCGGCGAGGGCGACCAGCAGTGGGGAGTGACACCGGACGGTCTCGTGCTCGGGGGATTGGTCATCCCGATGAACGTGGGGGCGCTATTCGAAGCCGAGGGACCGCTTGGTCGGGAACTGCGGCAACAACAGCGCGACCTCGAGGCTATCCAGCGGCAGGACTTCCGGACCGACGTCGAACGCACGCAACGGGAGCGCCTCGATGAGATGCGACAGCGCAGCGAAGAAGAGGCCGAGCGTCGCAGACAGGATTCCATCGCAGCCGAGGCCGACACCACGGATACCCGCCGCCCCGATCCTCGCGACTGAGCCGCGCTTCCGCTACACTAATTCGCTTACGATACGCCCAGACGAGCGTCCAGTATCCACGATCCAGCAACGCCATGAGTGACGAGAAGACAACACACGAGTTGAATGCTCGTTTCGATCCGACCGGGATCGAGGGTCCGATCTATCAACGTTGGATCGATCGCGACGCGTTTCATGTTGACGCCGCCGATGCGACGGCTCCGTACGTGATCGCCATCCCCCCACCGAACGTCACCGCGGCGCTCCACATGGGGCACGGGCTGAACAACACGATCCAGGACGTGTTGATCCGATTCCAGCGAATGCGGGGTCGTGATGCCATGTGGATTCCCGGCACGGATCACGCAGGTATTGCGACCCAGAACGTGGTTGAGCGGGACCTGGCAAAGAACGGACTGAGTCGTCACGACCTGGGGCGCGACCGGTTCGTAGCCCGTGTGTGGGAGTGGGTGGACCAGTACGGGTCCACGATCATCGAGCAACTCAAGACCATCGGCTGTTCCTGCGACTGGGATAGAACGCGCTTTACGCTCGACGAGGGTCTGTCGCAGGCAGTGCGCGAGGTCTTCGTCCGGCTGTACGAGAAGGGACTGGTCTATCGGGGCAACTACATCATCAATTGGTGTCCCCGGTGCCTGACGGCTCTCTCGAACGAGGAAGCCGAGCACCAGGACAGTCGTGGACGACTCTACCATCTTCGTTACCCCCTGGCCGACGCCGATGGCGAGTACGTGGTCGTTGCGACCACGCGACCGGAGACGATGCTGGGGGACACGGCTGTCGCCGTGCATCCCTCGGACGAGCGGAACCGACACCTGGTGGGACGCCAGGTGGAGCTGCCGCTCGTCGGACGGCTCATTCCCATCATCGCAGACGAATACGTGGATCCGGAGTTCGGGTCGGGCTTCGTCAAGGTCACGCCGGCTCACGACCCTAACGACTTCGAGATCGGGCTACGGCACGATCTCCCCCGTATCGACATCATGAACGACGACGCCACGATCAGCGACCGGGCCCCGGTGCCTTATCAGGGGCTGGATCGTTTCGAGGCGCGAAAGCGCGTGCTGGAAGACCTCGATGCCCAGGGCCTGCTGGTCGAGGTGGAAGAGCACGATCACTCGGTCGGCCACTGCTACCGTTGCTCCACCGCAGTTGAGCCGCGGCTCAGCCTGCAGTGGTTCGTGCGCATGAAGCCGTTGGCGGAGCCGGCGCTGAAAGCATACCACGATGGGCAGTTGCGATTCCATCCTGAGCGGTTCGGAAATACGTACGAGCACTGGATGACGAACGTCCGGGACTGGTGCATCAGCCGGCAGCTGTGGTGGGGCCACCGGATTCCCGTGTGGTACTGTCAGGACTGCGGAGAGGTGATCGTCGCGCGTGAATACCCGTCTCGGTGTGGATCCTGTGGCGGGAGCCTGGAGCAGGACCCCGATGTGCTGGATACGTGGTTCAGCTCCTGGCTGTGGCCATTCAGCACGCTCGGCTGGCCCGAGGAGACGGACGACCTCGCCAAGTTCTACCCGACCCACACCCTGAGTACGGCGCCAGAGATCCTGTTCTTCTGGGTAGCGCGGATGGTCATGGCGGGGCTGGAGTTCGCGGGGGGGCTCCCGTTCACGGATGTTCTGCTGCACGGCACGGTGCGCGACGCGAGCGGCCGGCGCATGTCCAAGTCGTTGGGCAACGGCGTCGATCCGCTGGAGGTCGTGCAGCGGTTCGGGGCCGACGCGATGCGCTTCACCCTGGTGAACGCTGCGGCGCTCGGAACCGACCTTCAACTCGACCACGAGGACCTCGACTCGTCGTTCAGGGTCGGCCGCAACTTCGCGAACAAGATGTGGAACGCCGTTCGCTTCGGGCTCGGGTACCTGACAGAAGACGACGTGGGCACCAATCCGCTCGACACGCAGCTCGAGGTTACCGATCGCTGGATCCTCGATCGTTTCGCGGTGACGTCCGCGGCGGCGACGGACGCCCTCGAGCGCTTCCGCCTGCACGACGCGGCGGAGGTGACCTACCAGTTCGTGTGGGGCGAGTTCTGTGACTGGTACCTCGAGTTGGCCAAGATGCGATTGCGCGGGGATCGAGGAGAGGCCAGCAGGGCGGCGGCCGCTGCCACGTTTTCCTTCGTGCTCGACGGGTGGCTTCGGCTCCTGCATCCGATCATGCCGTTCATCACGGAGGAGATGTACTGCCACCTCCCGGGACGGAGCGACGAAGACTCGCTTCTGCACGGTCCATGGCCCGACCCGGTTGACCGTTTCGCGGCTCCTGATGCGGTTGAAGCCGTCAGCGCCCTCCAGGAGATCGTCGGCGCCGTCAGGAACCTGCGGGCGGACTATGGGATCGATCCGGCGAAGCCGGTCGCGGTAGTGGTGGCTCGGGCCGCGGGCTCCGTGGCCGAGGCCCTGCAGGGTGAGCTGGAGGGCCTGCTTCGGCTGGGGCGCATGTCTTCGCTCGATACGGCTGAGGCCGTTCCTGTCGGCGAGCCCGGTGCCCATGCGGTGCTGCGCTCCGGCGCGGAGGTTTTTCTGCCGCTCGCGGGTGTGGTAGACCTGGAACGGGAGCGAGAGCGAACCGAGGCCGAAATCGATCGCTTGCGAGGTCTACTGGAAGGCTCGCGCCGGCGCCTGGAGGATTCCCGCTTCGTCGATCGTGCCCCCACGGAGGTAGTGGAGCGGGAGAGGGAGAAGTGTAGCTCGTTCGAGGAGCGCCTGACCGTCCTGGTCGAGAAACGCGAGGCGTTCGGCCGCGGTTGAGATGAAGCGCATCGTCTTGCGGACCCGCCGACTCAACCTGCTCCTCGGAGTCACCGTCGCCTGTGCGGCCTGCGCGCGCGAGGAGATGCCCCCGGGTACGGGTCCGGACTTCGAGGCGCCCGCGGTCGTCGAGATGTTCCCGATGTCCGGGGCGGCGGTGCCCGATCTCGATGAGGACGCCTACGTCAAGTTCGACGAACCTCTTGGAGACCCCAGATCGCTGGCGCGGGTCATCGAGACATCCCCGGCCTGGCGTTACGAAATCAACGCGGGGCGGCGCACCGTCCGCATCAGGCCGATCGATGGTTGGCGGCCGGGCGTCGTGTACACGTTCCGCATTCCCCCGGGAGTCAGGGACCTCGTGCGGAATATGACTCGCGAGCCCATCGATCTCCTGTTCACGACAGGTCCGGAGTTCTTCGAATCGAGGACCGGCGGGGTCGTCTGGGATCGCGAAACGGTGCGAAGGGTCCGGGACATCGCCCTGCAGGTGGTGGGCGGCGATTCCATTCCATACGCCGCCGTGACCGATACTGGCGGCAACTTCTCTATCAGGGGGCTGCCGGTCGGGGACTACTGGGCCTTCGCCTTTCGGGACCAGAATCGCAACCGGACGCTGGAGCGGGATTTCGAGCCGCACGACAGCGGGCGGGTCAGCCTTTCCGATTCCACTACGATCGTTGAGCTCGAACTGTGGTTGACGACTCCGGACTCGACCGCGCCGCTCATGGGGTCCGTTGGGGCCAGCGACAGCCTGACCCTCCGGCTCGAGTTCGACGACTTGCTGGAGCCGGACGCGTCGCTCGACGGGGCGTCGGTTGGGGTCGTGGAAGTCGGGACCGGGGAGGAGTGGCCGGTAGCCGAGTTCGTGGTCGGCGATCTGGCGGTGGCAGCAGCGCCGGAGGATGGTGTCGAACCGGATTCTCTGGCCGGCGAGGTCGCGCTCGATGACCCTGAGGTGATCCCGGCGCTCCAGGTTGATAGAGCCCGACCGCAACGCTTCGTGAGTGTGCGGATGGGGAGACCCCTCATCGGTGGTGAGTATGACGTGAGCGCGCGCGGGTTTCGTAACTTGCGTCTGCTGGCCGGGGGAGGAGACACCACGTTCGTCTATGAGCCGCCCGCCGCCATCCCCGAGGAAGAGCCCGCCCAGGAAGAGTCCGACGGAGACGAGGCCGGCGGGGAAGGGATCGAGGTAGAGGGATCGTGAGCACGGTAGGCCCAGGTGCCGACGCGCGGCGCAACCTGCCCTCGGTCGATGAACTGCTGCGCCACGAGCGCGTCGCGGCCTGGGTGGAGCGTTGGGGCAGGGAACCCGTGACCAGCGCCGTTCGCGAGGCTCTTGCGGCGGTCCGTGCCGACCCGCATGGCGCGGACGCTGCGTCTCTCTCCGAGGATCTGCTCGCCGAGACTCGTCAGATTCTCTCGGGTGATCGTCCGTCGCTGCGCCGCGTGGTCAACGGGACAGGCGTGATTCTGCACACCAACCTTGGCCGGGCCCCCCTGGCCCGTGCCGCCGCCCGTGCCGCCGCCGAGATCGCGGAAGGATACTCGAGCCTCGAGTACGACCTCGAGGTCGGCGAGCGGGGGGATCGGTACACGCACTGTACGGACCTGGCGTCGCAGCTCACGGGGGCCGAGGCATCGCTGGTGGTGAACAACAACGCGGCCGCGGTGTCCCTCGCGATCAACACGCTGGCTCGCGGCAGGGATGTCATCGTGTCGCGCGGCGAACTGGTCGAAATAGGCGGCGGATTCCGCATTCCCGAGGTGATCGAGCGATCAGGGGCCTTTCTCTGTGGCGTTGGGACTACCAACAGGACTCGAGTGGAGGACTACAGCCGGGCGATCACGCCCTCCACCGGACTCCTTCTCAAGATTCACCCATCGAATTACAGGGTGGAGGGCTTCGTCGAGGAGGTCCCCCTTGAAGACCTGGTCGCCCTCGGTCGTTCAGCAGGCGTGCCGGTCATGCACGATCTTGGCTCGGGGTTGCTGTTGGAGGATGATCTGCCGGGCCTGGGAGAGACGTCCGCAAGGGCCTCAGTCGCCTCAGGTGCAGACATCGTCGCGTGGAGTGGAGACAAGCTGCTCGGCGGCCCGCAGGCCGGAGTCATCCAGGGTCAGGCATCCACGGTGGAGAAGCTTCGTTCCAATCCGCTTCTGCGGGCCTTCCGGGTCGACAAGATGACGCTGGCTGCCCTGGAGGCCACACTGCGTCTGTACCGCTCCCCGGAACGTGCCCGCAGGGATATCCCCGTTCTTCGCATGCTCACGGAGACCGCGGAGGAGGTGGAGGCCAGGGCCCGGGCTGCTCAAGGCGAACTGAGCCCCGCGGCCGCGAAGCTTGTCTCCATCGCACCCATGCGATCGGTGCTTGGAGGTGGCGCGGCGCCGGGGTTCGAGATTGCCTCTGCCGGCTGGCGGCTCTCCGGTCACGCCGAGGACACGGAGTCCAGGCTCAGAGGTCAGGATCTCCCCGTCATCGGTCGAATCGAGGGCGGCGCGTTTCTGCTGGATTTCCGAACGGTTCTCGAAGGTCAGCAGGGTCTGCTGGTCTCTGCGGTGGAGCGGCTCCTGGTCAGCGAGGACACGGGATCGTGAACCTCGACGGGTTTCGTCCGACGACCGCATTCCTCGATCGGGACGGAACCCTGATTCGAGATACGGGCTACGTGGGGAGTCCAGACGACGTGGAGTTGCTGCCCGGCGCCGGCGAGGCGGTACGCCGATTGAACGATGCCGCGGTCCCGGTAGTCATCGTAACGAACCAGTCGGGGATCGGTCGGGGGTACTTCGACGTATCGGACTTTCGGGCCGTACAGGCCAGGTTGGAATCTCTTCTGGCCGACGATGGAGCCCGGATTGACGGTACGTTCTACTGTCCCCACGCTCCCGACGATGCGTGCGAGTGCCGCAAGCCGGGGCTGGCTCTCTACGCGCTTGCGGCGGCTACTCTTGGGGTCGAAACGAGGGGTGGTTTGTTCGTGGGGGACAGGAGGCGCGACGTCCTTCCCGCGCTTGGCCTGGGCGGTCTTGGAATGCTGGTGGCGGGGGAGGGTGGCGAGTATGATGGCCCGGCGACGCCGGGCGTGACCCGGGTGCCCGATTTGCTCTCGGGAGTCAGACGGCTTCGGCTCGTGCCGGAGGATGACTCCTGATCGTTCGTGGGACAGGGGCTCTGCATGTCTGAATCACTGGGAGTAGCGGTCCTGGCATCTGGCTCGGGCACCAACCTGCAGGCCATCATCGATCGCTTTCACATGCGCGCGAACGTCCACGTCCACGTCGAAGCCGTCATCGGCAGCAGGCCGGGCATCGGGGCGCTTGAGCGAGCCGAGAGACATGCCATACCCACGCATACCCATCCTCCAGTGGACGACGGGGGCGACTGGCTCCGGGAGACGATCGAGGGGTCCGGGGCCGGTTTGGTAGTGCTCGCGGGGTGGTTGAAGTTGATCCCGGCGAGCGTGGTGAGGTCGTTGCGAGGCCGGATCATAAATATTCACCCGGCTCTCCTCCCGTCGTTCGGCGGGCCCGGCATGTACGGCCGCCGGGTGCACGAGGCCGTAGTGGAGAGTGGGGCGCGCGTTTCCGGAGCCACCGTGCACTTCGTGGATGAGATCTACGACCACGGGGCCATCATCGCACAGTGGCCCGTACCGGTTCTCGCGGGAGACGACGCCGAAGCGCTGGCGAGCCGGGTCCTGGCCGTCGAGCATCGATTGCTGCCTGCGGTGGTGGAAGCGTACGCCGAGGGCAGGTTCGAGTTAAGTGCGGCTGGGCGAGTCGCGTGGACTGGCCCGTGGTATCCAGGCGATGAATTCACGATGGTCTCAGACAAGACAACCGACTGAAAGAGGCGAGGAATGCCGTACGCCATTTTGAGCGTTTCGGACAAGACGGGCGTAGGGGACCTGGCGGCCGCTCTGCATGCGCGGGGCTGGACACTGCTGTCGACCGGCGGGACGGCCCAGGCCATCCGGGAGGCCGGGGTACCCGTGACGGGCATCGGCGAGTACACCGGTTTCCCGGAGATTCTCGGCGGCCGGGTAAAGACGCTTCATCCCGCCGTACACGCGGGCCTTCTGGCCCGTCCCTCGGTGGAGAGTGACGTCCGGGACCTGGAGCGGCACGATCTCAATCCGGTGGGAATCGTCGCGGTCAACCTGTACCCGTTCCGTGAGACGATTGCCCGCCCCGACACGACACTGGCCGGGGCGCTGGAGCAGATCGACATCGGCGGACCGACGATGCTGCGGGCGGCGGCCAAGAACCACCCATTCGTCTGGCCAGTATGTGATCCCACGGACTATGAGCGTCTCATCTCGGCGATCGATGAAGGGGGAGACCAGGACGAGTTCCGGCGAGCCCTGGCGACGAAGGTGTTCGCGCACACGGCGGCCTATGATTCAGCGGTTGCCGGCTATCTGCGCGGACCCAGGGAAGAGAGCGATGCAGGCGGATTGCCCGAGGACCTCATGGTGTCTCTGACGCGTGTTCAATCACTGCGCTACGGAGAAAACCCGGACCAGCCCGCAGCCTTCTACCGGGTGTCGTCCAGCCCCCCGGTTGGAATCCCCGGCTTGCGGCAGTTGCACGGCAAGGACCTTTCCTATAACAACATTCTCGATCTCGACGGCGCACTCCTGGCCATCGCTCCATTCCTGGGAGGGGAGCACTCGGCGTGCGCGATCCTGAAGCACACGACACCCTGCGGTATCGCGGTCGGTCGCTCTCCGGCCGAGGCGTACCGAAGGGCCCTGGCGTGCGACCCGGTGTCCGCGTTCGGTTCGACCGTGGTCTTCAGCGAGCCGGTGACGGAGGCGGTGGCGGAAGAACTCGCGGCGTTGTTCGTCGAGTGTCTCGTCGCGCCGGGCTACGCTCCCCCCGCTCTGAAGATCCTGCGGCAGAAGCAGAATATCCGGATACTGGAGCCCGGGGACGACAGTCGGTTCGGGAGTTATTCCGGTCACCTGGCCCCGGGGTTGGATCTGCGCGGGGTCATCGGTGGCGTGCTGGTGCAGGGGTCTCCCGCGCCGGCCCGGCCGTCCGAGCTTCGCGCCTCCGGCGCGACGGTGGCCACGACGCGGGCGCCCTCCGACGGTGAGTGGGAGGACCTGGCGTTTGCCTGGGCGGCCGTACAGTCCGTCAAGTCGAACGCCATCCTGCTGGCGCGGGATGGAGCGGCGGTGGGAATCGGCGCCGGTCAGATGAGCCGGGTCGACGCCGCCCACCTCGCCGCCCACAAGGCGACTGCGGCGGGATTCGACCTCGAGGGGCTCGTCCTGGCTTCGGACGCGTTCTTCCCGTTCCGTGACGGGGTGGACGCGGCTGCCGCGGCGGGGGTCACGGCCATCATTCAGCCTGGCGGCTCCAAGCGGGACGCGGAAGCGATTTCCGCAGCCGACGAGCACGGCATTTCGATGGTCTTCACGGGGCGGCGGACGTTCCGGCACTGAGTGTCCGTGTTCGAGCACGCGGTCATGGGCGGTTCTGAGGTCCGGGGGGCGAAACGGAAAGAATGAGAAGAGGGGGGGCGTCGGGGGCCACAGTCAGGCGCCAAACGGTGCGGCCGGTGTAGTAAGCGATCAGTTGCCGGTCGCGCATGCCACCCATTGATCGAGCCCAGACGACAGCCTGGCTGTCGATATCAGCCGTGTTGCTTATCCACTCCTTGTGAATGCTGTAGCCCTTTTCGTAGTCGACCAGGACAAGGTGTTCGCCTTCGGTGCTGGCCAGCGAGTTGGCGATCCGTTTTCGCTGCTCGAACCAATGGTCCTCGCTTCTCACTGCGATTCCGTACGCGGCCGCGGAGACGCCTGCCAGGCTCACTGAGTACAGAAGCAGTACCGGAACGACTAACCGCCGAAGCCTGCGGCGGCGCCTCAAGGCTACGCGAACGATTCGGACCGCCTCGACGACCAGGAACATCCAGAGGGAAGCGAGTAACGCGACGTAGTGCGGCACGAAATACGTGGCGGTAGTTAGAGCCAAGAAGAGCAAGGCCACGACCAGAAGCGCGTACCGAGACCACCGCCTTCGCGAGAGAGGCAGTAGCAGGAGCATCGGCAAGAGGAGGGGCCCGGGAAGCCAGCCTGGATTCAGGCCATCCTGGGGGCCGAACATGTGATCGAGTGCAGCTGTAGCCGGCCGAGCGAGTGCATGGGTGACCCAGCCGGCCATGGAGCGCTGATACTCATATGCTTGTGATTCCCACTCGACGTGAAACTCGCGCAATCGCTCGTGTCGGTAGGCCGGCGTCCGGGGTGGCGTCTGCCACAGGAACAGTGGACTGGCCCCGTATTGCTCGGTGTGGATTTGGTACGGAAGGGTAAAAGCACTTCCGGTAACCGCCCGGTTGTTCGTCGCGAGCAGCGCGATTCCGAGGACGCCCGCTATCGTCACTGGCAGAATCGAACGCCTCAGGCACTCGAGTGTCTGTCCGCGTCTCACGAACGTGCGAAGAAGGGATACCAACGTCGCGACGGTGATGACCAAGCCCTCGAAAGGTCTACTGAAGGCGAGAAGAAGAACGCCGACGCAGAGCGCGAGGGTGGGCTTCCAGCTACAGGCCCGGAGGAGCCGACGGTAGGCCCCGAATACAAGAGCGCCTCCACACGCTGAGACGGCTCCGCCCCAGTAGCTCTGAGCCCAGTAGCCCGCCACCCCGAACTGGAGAGCCGTCAGCACGACTCCGAGCAGGGCCCAACGCGGGGGCAACCAAGCGAGCAGCATCCAGTAGATCGCGGCTGTCATTGCGATGACGCTCAGCCAGACTCCCACGATCGGGTGCTTCCCGAATCGGACCCCGAAGGCTAGAAAGGCCCCTTGGGCAGGCTGATACTTAGACATGTACGTCGGCTGGTGCAGAACGTGAGGAGCCTCAAAATGCATCCACATTGGGTGCGACGGGTTCGTCAGGCGGCCTCGAGCATAGGTATCGGCGGCCAGCAAGTAGCTCAACTCGTCGTGTGTGCGAGCTTCCGGAAGACCGACCACAGCAGACACGGACGCGGCTCCCAGACTCGACAGGAGGCAAACGAGGAGACAGGCTGTGCGCGGTCGGGCTGCAAGTCCCGTCGTCCACCGACCCCGAAGAGGATCAACTGACGCGGCCGTCCTCATGTCCTGCGACCCAGAACGAGATACTGCCCACCCAGAGGGACCCGCCGGAGAAGCGGCTCGAACCGCCGGAAAGCCCTGAGCCCAGCGGGAAAGAAGAAGATGTGCACCGTTGGGGTCTCGACCCGGAAGCCCGCCGCTTCCAGCAGCAAACGTGTTTGCGGAGGCGATAGGGTCTGAGCGTCCCGGTCGAAAGAGATCCTCCTCATCACGAGACGCGTGCCCGGATTCCACGGGTTGTTCTCAAATAGCGCCAGTCGCCCGTTGGCTCGCATCCGCGAGTGAATCCAAGCGAGAGCTCTCGGTCGCTCACTTGGCAGAACGTGATGGAACACTCCGTTGACGTAACAGAGATCGAACCGGTCCTCGGCGATTCGGTCCAATTCAGCCACGAAACTCACCCGCAGTTCCGCGTGTGTTCGTCGAGCGAATTCGATGGCACCTTCTGCGGTATCGACACCGGTGACCCGCGCCTTTGGGTAGGCGCGCGCCAACGCGACAGTCGTCTCACCGGTGCCGCAGCCAAAGTCCAGAATCTCAGTCGGAGAGAACGGTGGCGGCACCATTGCAAGAAGCAAGTCGAGCCGACCCCTCAGGTAGAAATCTCTGCTCTCGCCCGTGAGCTTCAGGCCCTGATTGAGTATCTGGGCGTACTCATCGCCCCGATCGAACAGCTCGGCTTCCCCTATCGAGGCACCCTGATCAGTCATTCCTGGCGACTTCCCCTCGGGGAATCAAGTACTTACGGACTCGAGCCACAGTGACACGATGCGAAGCAGCATCGCAGCCAGCATAGTCTGGAACGCAGTCATCAATCCGAAAGCCGAGACAACCACGCGTGTCCAGTGAAGGGTGACATGTCCGGTGCTCGCGTACTCACGGATGCCTGGCCAAACCAGCGCTAGCGAGGCGCAAGACAAAATGAGAACGATGCCCACCGCACTAGGACCTCGAAAGACTCCGATCAGAACTGATCGCCAAAAGGTGTCGTGGTCGCGTGCGATCACCAGTTCTGACATTCGACCTACAAGGGCGCCGGCAATCAGCGAGCCCACTCCGGCTCCGGAAAGAAGAGATGCGACGAGGAAGCGGTAGATCATCCATTCCTCAACGCGGGCATGGGTCGCGTAGAACTCAATGGGGTGCAGACTCAGCACCAGTGCGGCTGAGAGCAGGCTGACCGCCATGACAAGAAACAGGCGCTCAGGCCGATAAAGGAGGACCCCATCCAGGATTGCCTGAAGGAAACGCCAGCCATCGCGTGAGGCGCTAAGCTTGCTCTCCCCGATTCGCGCCGAGTACGGCATGGGCAGTTCGACCACTCGCAAGCCCTTGAGCACTGCTCGAGCACTCATAGCGGGAGTGTACTGGAGCCCGTCAGGAAGTGGGCCGATGTCGGACAGGACATCCCGCCGCATCACCCGCATTCCGCTAGCAGTGTCCCTGACCCTACGGTTTGACAGTCCACTCAGGAGTAGCGCGAATAGACGATTGCCCAAGGTTCGAATCCACGGCATCTCACTCTCGCTCGACACGCGGGAGCCGAGCGCAATGTCCGCGCCCCCGACAACGACGGCCTGAGTGAGATCCGAAAAAAACTCTGGTGAACATGTGCCGTCAGCATCGAGAAAACCCACGAGGTCGCCTGTGCCACGTGAGAAACCATGCTTCAATGCCGCACCGTATCCTCTATTTGAGGAGAACTCGCAAACATCTACGTCCTGAAACCCGCGTGCGATCTCAGCGGTACGGTCTGTCGACCCATCGGATACCACGATGATCTCCAGGGTCTCGAGACCCCCGGCCAGGAGAATTGCTGGCCGAGCATCTAGACATCTCTGAATGGTGTTGGCGATTGCCGCTTCTTCATTCAGGGCGGGAATGACAACGGTGAGGCGTCTGGCCGGGCTGGAATTGACTGAGGTGTCGCGCCCCATTCCGAACCTCCAAGGGGTATACGGGACTTTGGTTCGATCCAGTGTAAGGCCCCCCTGTGACTAACGTCCATAGTTGTGTCCACGGGCAGGACGCGCCGCCAACCACGACGCCGTGCGGGATCGCCGTCGGACGCTCTCCAGCCGAAGCGTAGAGAAGCTCTGGCCTGCGATCCGGTATCCGCTGTTGGTTCGACCGTCGTCTTCAGCGAGCCAGTGACGGAGTCTTTAGCGCAGGGACTATCATCGCTGTTCGTGGAGTGTCTCGTGGCGCCGGGCTATACTTATACTCCCCCGGCTCTGCGGATCCTGCAGCAGGAGCAGAATCTCGGGATTCTGTAGCCGGGCGGTGGGAGTCGGTTTGCAGGCCACTCCGGTCACCTGGCCCCCGGCCCCTGACGCGTTCTTCCCGTTCCGTGAGGGCATAGACGCGGTGGTCGTGCTGTGAGCCGGCGACCTACTCCTTCCGAGCCACCAGGAAGATGGAAGTGCCCGGCAGCCAGCGGAACGGGCGGAGGAGTGCCTGCTCGAGGCGGCTCAGTCCATAGAGCAAGCTGTTCAGGATCTGCGGTGGGGTCTTTGCCTGGTGCAACCGGCTTCCGAGGATGCGCTCGACCCTTGCCACAATCCACTTGGGTGCGATCAGCCAGTGAAAGAAGTAGCGCGATTCAGAGACCTCGAAGCCGGCCTCTTCTACCAATGAACAGAGTCCACGACGGGTATAGCGGAGCTGGTGCCGATTCAAGTCGTCGTGGCTGGTCCACAGACCCTGAAACGCGGGCACAGTCAGCACCAGGACCCCCTTCGGTGCCATCAGTTGCCGGCACGAAGCCAACGCGGACGGGGCATCGAGGATATGCTCGAGTACGTCGAGCATGCTGACCAGGTCGTAAACGGTGCCCGGCCGGAAGCGCTCATCGAGTCTCCCGATGTGTATCTTGTAGCGCCTCGAAGTGTCGGCAGCCACCGTGCTTTCCTCAGCTTCCAGGCCCTCAACCGTCTCCGCGAATCGAGACAACTCGGGCAGGAACAGTCCGTCGCCGCACCCGATGTCCAGAGCGCGCTTCCAACCGGTGACGGGTGCCATTCTCCGAATCTTCTTGACGACCAGAGTCTCTCTTGCCCTCCACCACCAATGGCCACGGTACAACTCGGCGTATCGTGCCAGATAATCGGGATCCACGGCCTAGTCTCGTGTCGGATTCGGTGGATCGTGAGTGACGACCTCATCAACGACATACAGCGGTCGACCCTTGCTCTCTTCATACGTACGTCCGACATACTCCCCGATCACGCCGAGAAAGAACAGGTTAGCCCCCGACATGAAGACGATCGTAATGATGACGGACGAAAATCCCTGCGGAGATCTGTCGAGGAACAGTTTTGCGTAGACGACGTAGGTTGCCCATGCGATGGCGATTGTAACGGCGAGACCACCGAGCACAGTTGCCAGTCGAAGAGGGACGGTTGAAAAGGCGAAGATGCCATCCAGGGCCAGCTTCGCCAGCTTCGAGGCGTTGTACTTGCTTTCGCCCGCAAGCCGCTCGACACGGTCGATCTCCATGCCATACTGACGGAATCCTACCCAGGCGCGCAGGCCGCGAAGATAGCGCTGACGCTCCGGCGAGGCGCGAATGGCCTGAACGACCCTATTGGACATTAGGCCAAAATCACCTGCGTCTACTGGAAGGGTAGTGTCGGAAAGTGCTGAGACGATGCGGTAGAAGGAGCGGTACGCCAACCGAAGCCAGAAGCCTCCGCGCCGAGACCTGCGGACGGCGTATACCACGTCATAGCCATCCCGATACTTCTCCAACATGCCAGGTATCGCGTCGGGATCGTCCTGGAGATCAGCGTCCATTACGATAATGACTTCCCCCGTGACGCGATCGAGGGCGGCCGACAGCGCCGCCTGGTGTCCGAAGTTTCGGGAGAGGATCACAGCTTCGAAGCGAGGGTCTCCCGAGACAATCTCGCGGAGCTGGTCGGCCGTATCGTCGGTACTTCCATCGTCCACGATGACGACCTGCTGCTCGTCAATGTCCAGCCCGGAGAGGGCTGCGCGCAGCCGCTGCACGAGAGTTGGCAGGACGGCAGACTCGTTGAAGACGGGAATCGCGATCGAGATCGAGTTCAAGTCTGTCATACTCGGCTCCAGGTCAGTCAGCGTCACTCCCTCCACCTTACCTCGAAATGGCCAGCCGTGGCTGAGCGGGGGAGCTGTTCTGCCACTCTGCTGAGGGTCTCCGGTCGGATTGCCCTTGAAAACTGGGGATTGTGATTGAGTACGATCAGTCTGCAGCCGGCGAGGTACTCCTGAGCGTCCAGAGGCGAGCCGTCCAGCCCCTCGAGGAAATCGAATAGCACTGCCGGTCGGTCCCGCGAGCCGGTGAGGAAATACACCTCCGGTGAATCAGGCCCGGCGTACGCCACGTCTCCGGCAGGCGCGGTACCCAATGCCCGCATCAACTGAGCATAGACCAGGCTGTCGGCCGGAGCTACCCGGAGACCGGCCCGGGGAAGGGCCAACTCGGTCCAACGGTGTCCGATCTTGTATCCGGTTCCAATCCAGCTTGGGGGCTGTGAGTTCATGAGAAGAACGCCGAAGCTCACAAATACCAACCAAGGGGCCGCGAGCGCGGGGTTGGCCAGGCGATCAACCGCCGCCAACTGAACCAGGGCGGCGGCGGCCAGAAACACCAGTGGGGCCGTGTAAAGAAAGTACAGGTTCCCCGCATATGGGAATTCCACTAAGCCTACCGCGGCAGTGACTGCCAGCAGTGCGTAGACCCGGCGGCGACAAGAAGGGGAAGCACTCGAACGGGCGAGCCAAATGGATCCCCCCACGACCACGAGCGGTGCGAGATGGTAGGCGGAGAGCCATACGAGGGTGTAGGCCTCCCATCTCCACCTTGCCGCAACGACAAGCCCGACCGCGAGAACCTGGATGACCGCCAGGTGAACGCGCCGAATGGCCGGCGGACTCCGGAAGCCCACAGCTATGAACCCGGCGACCAGAAGTGGCGGAAGAAGCGAAAGCGGCGTCAATGGGGCTCGAGAGGCGAACTCCAACCGACTCGTTGGTAGGAGGAACACGCCCTCGAGCAGGGACTGAATCGAGCCGCTCTGGACGTAGGGAGCTGCAAGCGCCAACAGTGGAGCGACGAGACCGACCAGGAACAGAGGAGCCAGATGAAATATGCTTCCCCCCGGCAAGGACGCTTCGACCGGAGATGGGGCCCGGCGCCGGGGCTCAAGCAGAAGAACTCCAGCAAGGGAGCAGAAAGGCACAACGAATCGAAAGTAGCTGGCGAATCCGCCCGTGCGCGATATCAGGGTCACCAGTCCTGCGACTATGGCCACCGAACATACCCAGCCCAGCGCCCTGTTGACGCGAGATTCCCAAGCTGGCACTGAGTCCTGATCTGCCGTCTCCGCGCAGAAGAGCACGCACAGGACCGCTGCAATCACGAAGTACACGCCGACAATCTTCGCACAGATCGACAAACCAGCACACAATCCGGCGACCAGGACCCAACTCTTCCCGCCACCATCCGCGTATCGAATCAGAGCGAGAAGTCCGGCCGTGGCGAAGAACAGGTTGTACCACGATGGGATCGCGGCGGGGTAATTCGGCACGCTCCAGGCAACCCCCGCGCCGACCACGAGGGTGGCAAGCCACGTGGGCAGGAACCGTCGTGCCACCTGAAACAGAGCAACCAGAAAGCCAGCGAAGAAGATCAGTAACATGATCCGGAGCGAGACGAGGTTCGTACCGAACAAGCGGAATGCGGCAGCGTTCAGGAAGGTGAGTCCGCCCGTGTACAATTCGGGGAAGTCCCGGTGAGGGAGTCCGCCCCTCAAGACGGCCTCGGCGGTCACCGCCAGACTCCCCTCGTCCCAGGGGAACCAGCCGTCCCGGAGCTGCAGCAGCAGATAGCCCGCTCCGGTGAGCGCCACCGCCACGGGCAACGCCCATGACCTGATTCCGCCCAGCCTCGGCATCGGCATCCTCGAGACCGTATTCCCCCCTCCGGTCAGCATGGGCCATCAAGAGTCTTTCCGGCGCGAACCATAACCCTATCCTGTCTCACGCGTGCTCGACAGCGAGAGCAACGAACCAGTGAGACCAGCGGTGCTTCGGCCCGGGAAAACATGGCAGAGTCGGGTCCGCCGGTCCGATCTTCGCACAGTCGCATTGCGCTCGACTAGACGCGACCCGCACGGAGACCGCTCTTGACGCGGCCGGCGGTACGACTCTATAAAGGGTCGCGTGCCCGGATACGGTAGGGACGTTTCGAGGCCAACTCAAGAGGACATACGAGCAACGTGAGACGCGGCAGAGGACCAACTGTGCCACGGAGGACGCCATGGATCGTGGCACTCCTGACACTGGCGACAATTTCGCTTGGGGCCTGTGGGGGACCCTTCCCGCAGTCCGCGCTAGACCCGGCATCGGACTTTGCCTGGAAGCTCCAGGATCTGTTCCAAGGAATCTTCTTCTGGGCAGTCGTGGTGTTCGTCCTGGTCGAAGGCGCCCTGATCGTCGCGATACTGCGCTTCCGTGAACGGCCCGGGGGGCCGGAGCCGAAAGCCACGCACGGCAACACCCTTCTCGAGATTTCGTGGACCCTGGCACCGGCTATCGTACTCGTGCTCATCGCGATTCCGACGATCAAGACGATCTGGGATGTCGACCGCCCGGCGCGTGGAGAGTCCCTCGTCGTCGAGGCGGTGGGTCACCAGTGGTGGTGGGAGTTCCGCTATCCCGACCTGGGTATCGTAACGGCCAACGAGTTGCACATTCCGGTCGGTCAGCAGATTGACGTTCGACTCACATCGGCGGACGTGATCCACAGCTTCTGGTTTCCGAGACTCGGCGGAAAGCGGGACGTGATCCCCGGGCACGAGACTCAGATCTGGTTCACCGCGGATTCAGCGGGGCTGTATCTCGGCCAGTGCGCCGAGTTCTGTGGCCTCTCACACGCCCTCATGAAGATGCAACTCGTGGCGGAGTCCCCGGCGGATTTCGAGGTGTGGGTCGAGGGACAGCTGGCTGATGCCGTGGTGACGGACTCGGTTTCGTTCGCGGAAGGAACACAGGCCTTCATGCGGGGCGGTTGCATCGCGTGTCACAAGATTCGCGGCACCGTGGCGCAGGGGGTCATCGGGCCGGACCTGACGCACGTCGGAAGTCGGCGCAGAATCGCCGGGGGCATCCTCGACAACACGCCCGAGAACATGGAACGCTGGATCAGGGACTCCCGGGGAGTGAAGCCGGGGTCGCTGATGATCGTGCCGGAACTGGACGACGAGACCGTGAGTCGCATCGTGGAGTATCTGCAAGGCCTGAAATAGGGCCGCGTCGGTAAGCGAGTACGATTCGCGAACACCAGGAGCACAGGGGAATACATGGCAGTCAGGTCAGAGAGTCCAGCCGCTAGCGCGAGCCACGCGCACGAAGGCACCTATGCGGGTGGGCTCCTCAGCTGGATCACTACGGTCGATCACAAGCGGATCGGCGTGATGTATGGCGTGAGCGCCTTCTTCTTCTTTCTGGTCGGCGGACTCGAAGCCCTCCTCATCCGGCTCCAGCTCGGATCAGCGGAGAACACGCTGATCGACCCGGACCTGTACAACCAGCTCTTCACCATGCACGGCACCACGATGGTGTTTCTGGCCATCATGCCCCTCAGCGCCGCCTTCTTCAATTTCATCGTCCCCCTTCAGATTGGCGCTCGGGACGTAGCATTCCCGCGCTTGAATGCCTTCAGTTTCTGGGTGTTCTTCCTGGGTGCCCTGTTCATGAACGCCAGCTTCCTGTTCGGAGGAGCTCCGGACGCAGGCTGGTTCGGTTACGCCAACCTGACGTCGACCCAGTATTCGCCCGGTATGAGAGTGGACTTCTGGGTCATCGGGCTCCTGGTTCTCGGCGTTTCGTCGATCGCCGCGGCCCTGAATTTCATCGTGACCATCATCAATCTGCGGTGCGAAGGCATGACGCTCATGCGCATGCCTCTGTTCACCTGGATGACGTTGATTACCTCGTTCCTCCTCGTGATGGCCTTCCCGGCCATCACCGTGGGGCTCGTGCTCCTCATGTTCGACCGCATGTTCGGTACGCTGTTCTTCAATCCGATGGCGGGCGGCGACGTTCTTCTGTGGCAGCACCTGTTCTGGATCTTCGGACACCCGGAGGTCTACATTCTCCTCCTCCCCGGACTCGGCATCGTCTCGGAAGTCATCCCCGTGTTCTCGAGGAAGCCTCTGTTCGGCTATGCCTTCGTCGTCTACTCGGGGATTCTGATCGCCTTCCTGGGTTTCGGAGTGTGGGCGCACCACATGTTCGCCGTGGGGCTCGGGCCGGTAGCGAACACCGTGTTCTCGGCCACGACCATGCTGATCGCGATTCCCACCGGGGTGAAGATCTTCAACTGGATCGCGACGCTCTGGGGCGGGTCGCTGCGCCTTCGAACGCCGCTGTACTTCGCACTGGGCTTCATCGCGATGTTCATCATCGGCGGCCTCAGTGGAGTGATGCATGCCTCTGCCCCCACTGACCTGCAGCAGACCGATACGTACTTCATCGTGGCCCATATCCACTACGTGCTGTTCGGCGGAGTGATGTTCGCCCTGTTCGCGGGCATGTACTACTGGTTCCCGAAGATCACCGGACGGATGATGAGTGAGCGGCTCGGCAAGGCGCACTTCTGGATGATGATCATTTCTTTCAACCTCACGTTCTTCCCGCAGCATTTCCTCGGGCTTCACGGCATGCCGAGGCGCACCTTCACCTATGAATCGGGCCTCGGCTTCGAAGCCATGAACCTCATGTCCACGGTCGGGGCGATGCTGCTCGGAGCGTCGATGTTGATCTTCATCTGGAACGTGCTCAGCACCCTGCGAAAGGGCGCGCCTGCGGGAGACAACCCGTGGGAGGGAAGCACCCTGGAGTGGTCGATCGCCTCGCCGCCCCCGCACTACAATTTCCGGGTGCTTCCCGTGGTTGGCGGCCGTGATCCCCTGTGGGCCGAGGACCTGACGAAGGCCGTGCCCGGAGACGATCCGAGCACGCCGGAGCCGCATATGCCCGGGCCTTCGTATTTCCCGTTCGCCACGGCAGTCGGGATCGTGGTGATGGCGGGTGGGGGCCTGACGTTGACGTTGCCCGTGGTACTCGTGGGCGTTGCGCTGGTCCTTTTCGGCATATACGGCTGGGCCTTCCAGCCGCTCGAGCACTAGAGAACGAGGAGCGGGCGTGAGTCAGACGGACGCGGCGGCGATGGAAATGCATTCGGCGACGGGACTTCCGAACCGGAAGATCCTGATGTGGGCTTTCATCGGCTCTGAGTGCATGCTGTTCGGCTCGCTGATCATCGTTTACATGGTCTACCGGGGAAAGAGCCTGGTCGGACCGTACCCGGCCGACCTGCTCAACATTCCGTTCATCACGGTCACCACTTTCGTCCTTCTGATGAGCAGCCTGATGATGGTGCTCGCCCTGTCGGCGGTGCAGAGGGGAGACATGAAGTGGGGCAAGATCTGGCTGTTCATGACCGCCCTGCTGGGAATGGTCTTTCTGGGTGGTCAGGTCTACGAGTTTTCGCATTTCGTTCACGAGGGGCTCACCCTCAAGACCAATCTGTTCGGCGGCAGCTTCTTTCTGCTGACCGGTACCCACGGGGCGCACGTCGCTGTGGGAGTGATCTGGCTCATGAGCCTGGTCTTCATGGCGCAGCGAGGGCGGCTCACGCAGGCCAACGCGGAAACGGTCGAGATCGCCGGCCTGTACTGGCACTTCGTGGACGTCGTCTGGATCGTGCTGTTTACACTCATCTATCTGCTGGTCTGAGAAGGAGCAGGCGCGGAATGACGCAGCCTCACGAGCACGCGGAACACGCACACCCGAGCAACCGGACGTACATACTCGTCGCAGCGATTCTTGGTGTGATCACGGCCGTCGAGGTCGGGGTGTTCTATCTTGACGCTCT
>JBATJK010000009.1:0-21332 GCA_049668445.1 Gemmatimonadota bacterium | reverse complement strand
TGGGAGACGGCTGTCACGGACGCCGCGTGAGTCCGGGCCAAAACCTCGGCTTGTTCGTCTCGCTCAGGCCGGAGGCGCCGCACAGACAAGGCCGATCTCGTTGAGCTCGTCCTCGGACAGCACCGGGCCATCGGCAGCACGCAGGTTCTCCGATAGCTGTTCGACCGAACTGGCGCCGATGATCGCGCTCGCGACTTGCCCCCCGTCTCGGTCACGGATGGCCCATGCGATCGCGAGCTGGGCCAGCGACTGACCCCGACGGTGGGCTACTTCCTGGAGCGCGCGGACCTTCGTCAGCGCCTCATCGGTGACCTGGCCCGCGGTCAGCGCTCCCGAATAGTCGTGCTTCTTTCCAGCGCGCGATCCCGATGGGATGCCAGTGAGGTACCGACTCGTCAGCAGTCCCTGTGCGAGCGGGGAGAACGCGACGACTCCCATCCCGGCCTCCGCCGCAACCGAAAGAAGCTCGTCTTCGATGTCCCTCTGGAACATGTTGTACTTGGACTGGTTCACCAGGAGCGGCATGAATCCGTTGGCCTGGACGCACGAAGCCGCGCGCCGGGTCTGGTCCGCGTCGTAGTTGCTGATCGCGGGATAGAGTGCCTTTCCCTGCCGGACGGCAGAGTCCAGGGCGCCGAGCGACTCGTCCAGTCTCGTCTCAGGGTCCGGCCTGTGGTGGTAGAAGATATCGACGTATTCGACCTGCAACCTCCGAAGGGACTGGTTGAGGCTGGCCAGGAGGTATTTCCGAGATCCCCCGTCTCCGTAGGGACCCTCCCACATCAAGTATCCAGCTTTCGTGGAAATGGTGATTTCATCTCGAGGAAGCTGCTTGAGGATCTTCCCGAACAGCTCCTCGGCGGACCCGGGCGGCGGACCGTAGTTGTTGGCCAGATCGAAGTGAGTCACACCCTGGTCGAAGGCGCTGAACACGAGTTGCTTACATAGGTCTTCGTCTGCTTCAGCCCCGAAGTTGTTCCAGCATCCGAGACAGATCCTCGGTATGATGACACCTGACGTACCGAGGCGCCGTCCGGGCATTCCCCTGTACGCGGTCCCCTCTTCGAGAATTGAAGTTGTCATCATCCGCCCCCTGTTGGGCTCTGGCCGCCCTGCTGACCATCCGACTCGCTGGCCGGCGCGGCGAATCGCCCGTCCGGCGGCACGACCTTCGGCACTTCAGGGTCTCCTTCGTACGCCGGCGTCATGATCTGGACTCCATACTCGTTGAACACGTCCAGGATGTTCGCGTGCAGCGCCGTGTAGGTTGCGTACATGCGGCGCGGGTCGCGCGTGTAGGCGTTGACCTCGTAGGTGACCGCGAAATCCGCGAGCTCCTTCTGCAGCACGAAGGGGGGCGGTTCCGATTCCAGCCCCTCTGTCCGGCGCGCCGCCTCCACGAGCATCGCCTCGACCTGCCTCCACGGCGTCTCGTATCCGATTCCGACCGTGGTGTGGAGGATCAGCCCTTCCTTGCGCGCGATCGAGCTGTAGTTGGTCACATTCCCATTCAGGATCAGGGTGTTCGGGACGATGATCTCCTCGTTCTTCGGCGACCGCAGGTGGGTGACGAGGAGGCGCATCTCTTCGACGTCCCCGATCGATCCGTCGACCAGGATCCGGTCTCCGACCCGGAAGGCGCGCCGGTAGGTCATGGTGTACCCGGCGATGAGATTGCCGATGACGGACGAGGATCCGAGGGAGAACACGATACCCATGAACAGCGAGATGCCCTTGAAGGCGCCCGTGCTCGATCCGGGGATGTAGGGGAAGATCATGACCAAGAACAACACGATGATGAACGTCCGCACGAGGCGATACGTGGGCCGCGCCCAGTCAGGGTCGAAGCCACGAAGGGCGAACGTGCCGTGCTCCAACCCCGTGAAGTACGTCCGGACCAGCCGCAGAACGAAGCGGATGAAGAACCAGGCGATGACGATGAACAGCAGGCCCGGAATGGCGCCGAGGATCCCGCGCCCGATGGAGAGAATCGGGTCCGTGACATGCCCGAGAAGGGATTCGGCGAACCCGCGCGTCCACGGAAACGCCCCGAGGGCCGCGTTCAGATACGCGTAGACGGCGACCAGGCCCGCGAGTGTCATCGCCACCCGCACCATCCACAGCAGCAGGGCCCGGAGCTGCTCCGGACGCAGCACCTGAAGCGACCCCACGCTGATCTTGCTTGTCCCGCGTCGCTCCACGAACCGCGCGAGAGCCAGGTACAGTCGGTGGAGAAGGAACAGGAGGCCGATGAGGAGAATCGCCCCGACGACTACGAACGCCGCGTTCCGTGCGAGTCGTGACGGATCACGGGCGGCCCTCCAGTCGTCGATCGCCTCCGCGATCAGACCCGAGTACACCTGTGCGAGCTGACCCGGGTTCATGTTCTCCAGATCGGCATCCAGCTCCAGAACCGTGAACAGGTAATGGTCGCCAATCAGGACTCCGATGCCATCGGCCGTCTCTTCGAGCCGCATATCGGACGTATTTAGGGACGGGTCGCTCGCCGCCTCCCGGATTCGACTCGCGATCTCGCCAGCGCGACGCTCGGCGGGATACGCCCTGATCCCCCGGACAGGGAATAGCTCGTGGCCGTCGACCGTCACCTGGGCGAAGTCCGTGCCGGGGCTCAAGGCCTGCTCGGCGGCAGGAGCCTGCCCCAGGGGCACGTCCTGGGAGCGAGCGGGGGACGGGAGCAGCGCGAAGGCCAGCAGCGCAAGCGCGCCCCTGGAGGCACGAAGTACGTAGGTCATGGCTCCTCGAAGTTCCGCAGGTGTGACCCGTCGGGCCAGTATCGTCAGCAGCGAATATATCGCCAATTGGCAGGGAGTGCGGCCGTTTCTCGCGGCCTGCACTCAGGCAGGCGGCGGCTCCTGCGAGTGCCCAATAGAGTCAAGAAGGAAGCCGGGAGGCAAGGTTACCCGCACTGCGCAGGGTCCGCGCAGTGCGCTCAAACCAGGGTCACCGTGGGGGCGCCGCGCCGGCCTAGGGAACGCTCCGCAACTCCAGGTTCCCGTTCACCGTGCTGAGGGCGAGGTTCGAGCCCCCATCGCCGAGCGTGCCGGTCCAGTGACCGGGGGTCGGGTTCGCCAGCAGGAAGTCGGAGTTCATGGTCCCGTTGACCGTGGTCGCATCCACGCTGGCGTCGATTCCCACCGGAACCCTGATCGTCACGTTCCCATTCACCGTCGAGTACGCGAGGGCCCGGTCCGGCGCCTCGTCGCCAATCGTCACTTCCACATTCCCGTTCACGGTCGCGGCTTGCGCCAGGTCCGTCGTGGAGATCTGAGCGTCGCCATTGACCGTGAAGCCGACGACCTCACTGCGCACGGCCGTGGCTCGCACGTTCCCGTTCACCGTCCACTCGATCAGCCGGACGCCTTCCGGCACCTGTACATCGAAGGTCACGACCACGTCGTTGTCACGCACGGTCATCTGCCCGCCGCCAGGCACGCACTCGTTGGACGGCTCTCCGGACACGTCGGGATACATGGCACAGATCGTGACACCTCCGGCATGAGAGACCACCTCGAACGTCACGCTCGACTCGGGGCTGTTGTTCCCGTTCTTGTCAGCACTGACGCGAGCGGTGACGTCCGGCGATGCCGTTGCCAGGATCGATCCGTTGACTCCGCGGATCTCGAGGGTCTGTCCGGCCTGCATTCCGGCGCTCCAATCGAGGTCCTGCAGGCCATCTCCAGGGCCGGTCGGAGAGTCATCGCTGCAGGCGACCAGTGAAGCGCAGGACAACACGACGGCACAGGCCGTGGGAAGGGCACGTGAATTCATCTTCGCATCCCATCATGGAGCGGCGTGGGCCGCGGCATTCGTGGCCCGTAAGACATAGTAGGGAGATTTGAGGGAAAAGTTTCGGCGCCCCGCGGCGTGCAGGCCAGGGGCACGATGAGCAGCGCGTCCGTCAGCAGCGTGGTGGACCAGCGCTGAGTCCCGGCTCCCGGCTTGAACGCCATCACGAAGACCATGCATTCAGTCATGCGAGTTCTCCGGGTCGATCTCGAAGAGCACTTCCACGGGGACGGCGAAGACCTCGGGGCGCGGTTCCCGGGGTCAGGCTATGTTCAGAATGTTGAGCCGCCGGGCCACCCTGCGGACATCGGACCCGAAATGGAAGTGTCGGAATCGTGACCACGTCACAGTTTCTTGCTAGCATCGGTGCGACCGGCGCGGCAGTCTCGTTGGTGCTGTTCCTGGTCTTCATCCACTCGGCGCGGAGGAGCCGTGTCGCGAGTAGCCTGCTGGCCGGGCTGGCGTCCCTGGCCGCCGGTCTGTCCGCGGCCCTGAGCCTTGCGGTGCTGGTCGGAACCCGTGGCTACCGTGCCCTGACGCACGAGGAAGTCGCGGCCCTCGTGTGGACAGTCCCGGACACGGGGCAGTCCTTCACGGCCCACGTACAGTTACCGGACAGCTCGGTGCGCACATTCCGCCTCACGGGTGACGAGCTCTACCTGGACGCGCACATCCTGAAGTGGCGGCCCATCGTGAACGTGCTCGGCCTGCACACGGATTATGAGCTGGATCGCATCGGCGGGCGCTACCTGGATCTGGAGGAAGAGCAGTCGATGCCGCGAACCGTCTACTCGCTGTCCCAACCCAAGCCGTTTGACCTGTTCGATCTCCGGCGGAGTGTGTCTCTGCTGGCGCCCCTGGTGGACGCGGAATACGGTTCGGCGACGTTCGTCACCACATCGGACGAAGTGACTGCGTGGGAGCTTAGAGTATCTACCAGCGGACTTCTGATTCGGCGGGCTGCCGCTCAGGACAATCTTCCCGGCTTACCGGACTGAGGTGAGCGGCACGTCAAGAGAGTTGACAGGATCAAGCCGCCGGAGCGTTAATGGTTAGTATTCTAACCGTAATTGGCGGTCGGCCCTCTCCCACGACGGAATCCCGACCGCCCTCGTGCAGGAGTTCGGATGTCGGTGCATGACCACTCAGCGCACGTAGCCGAAGAAGCCTACCGCAAGTCATTGCGAAAGGACTTTCTGCACGGCGCGTTGGCGGGCGTTCTGGCCGGTGCGGCGATGATGATCCTGTTCTTCGCTTACGATATGTTGTCGTTCAAGCCGCTGGCGACGCCCGACTTCCTATCGAGCGCGCTGCTCGGCGGCGGCGAGCCCAATGCCGAGACTGCCGTCAAGCTGCGAACCGCCCGCATAGCGGGCTTCACGACCTTCCACCTGCTCGTATTCACGGTGCTCGGGATTACTCTTGCCAGGTTCCTACGCTTCACTGGGCTGAAGAAGACGTTGTTGGCGGGTGGCCTCTATGGCCTCATTGTCTGCACCGCCATCTTCAACGTGAGCATGCAGGTCACCGGGACTCAGCTGGCGGCGGCGACGGGATGGCCAGCTCTGCTGGCCGGGAACTTCGCGGCAGGTATCGTCATGGTGGCGTTCCTACGGCGGGCTGAGCAAGTCGACCCTTCCAACTGACAAACCGCACCACCTCGATCCACTCGCGATCCGGCAGATCGTGACGCTCGACCACGGCGGCTTCACCGACGGATTCCGACACCTCCCGTACGTAGGCCTCCCACCGAGCGCGATCCGGCTCGAACACCCGGTTTCCGTACGCGATCAGCCAGGTCCGGCCTCCGAGTTCGGGAGCGATGGAAGAAGGAGCAGGAGCCCACAGCACCGGGCCGGGCGCATGACTCAGAATCTGGAAGTGAATCCGTCCGCCCATCCCCACGAACTTCGAGTAACGGGGCGCGACACCCGAGTCATCCCGGCTCGCGTACACCAGCCAGCGATCTCCGGGTACCGCCCTCCGGCTCAGTTCTGAAAAGACGTCGCGCACGATGACGTCGGCCTGGGAGTGGTAGGGCCTCACCACATCTCTGGCGATCCCGGCGATCACCACCACGAGAAGCGGGAGCACCGTGATCGGGATGGCCCGGACCGTCCGCCTCGCCCCCAGCACCTTCCTGAGAACGCACACGATGCCGGTGCCGATCAGCAGACAGGCGGCCGGCGCCACGTGCTGCGCCACCCGGGCGCTCGCCCCGTAAGGGTACTTCTGCAGCGCCGCGGCCAGGAACATCAGGGGGAGAGGGCTGAGGAGGAGTAGCAGGGCGGCGCGGCGCGTACGCCACAGGACGGTACCTCCGGCCACGGCCAGCAGGAACGAGACGGTGCTCCCACCGGAATGACCTCCGTTCGGGTACGCCAGCATCATTCCGGTGTGAACATCCAGTGCCCACAGCGGGATCTTCCACGGCTCGGACATGGGCGGAAAGCCGGCGCTCCAGTACGAAGCCGGCGCGGCGGCGCGCTGGCCGCTTCCGGCCAGCAGGTACATGGCCAGGAAGCTCGCCAGGATCACGGATCCGACGGCCAGGATCCGTCCCCACTGGCGATGCCCGGCGGCACCCGACCCGTCCGCGAGCAGCCACAGGCACGCTCCCCCGCTGACGAAGATCGACGGATACGACAGCCAGGCGGAAGCGGCGGCGAGGGCGCCGAAGGCCACCCAGCGTCCGGTCGCCCGGGGCTGTTCGTGCAGTGCCCAGGCCGCGAGCAGGATTACCAGCGCGAGAAGCAGGTCCAGGCTGTACGGTTTGACTTCCGCGGCGTATCGGGTCGGGTAGAACGAAGCCGCGAACACGGCCATCGACAGGAGCGCCGACCGGTGGTCGAGCAGCTTTCGGCTCAGCTTCCAGAAAAGCACGACCGAAGCCGCGCCCGCCAGGAACGGGACGAGACGCAGGGCCGGCTCCGTGAATCCGAACAGCCTCGACGCCCCCAGCTCCAGCCACAGGAAGCCGGGCGGCGCGACCTGCCCGTAGTCCAGCGTATCGAGAAGCCCGAGGAAGGTGCGGTCGTAGAAGTTGACCGCCAGCATCCCCTCGTCACCCCACATCGGAAAGACGAGGGCGTAGCGGACGGCTCGCCAGGCCAGAGCGGCGAACACGAGCAACAGGCCCCAGTTCGCCAGCGTGGACCGACCCCGCCCAAGCATTGCTACCGGTAGTTGCCGAACTTCAGCTCGACGCCGTAGTCCTGTTCCCGCAGCCAGGCCATCACTTCCTGCAACGTGTCCTTTGAGGGCGCGATGACCCTGAGCTCATCCCCCTGGATCTGTACCTGCACCTTCTTGAAACCCTCGCCCCGCACGTCCTTCGAGATCCTCTTGCCGGTCTCCTGGTCGATCCCCTGCTTGAACCCGATCGTCTGCCGGGCCCGGCCGAGAGACCCTTCCTCGACCTTGCTCTCGTCGAGGTTCTTCAGCGGAACGCTGCGCTTCGCCAGCTTCTCCCGCAGGATCTGGCCCAGGGCCTGCAGCCGGTACGCGTCGTCCGCCTCGAGGGCCACCGACGCGGCCGCCCGGTCGAACTGCATCGTGCAGTTCGTTCCCTTGAAGTCGTATCGCTGCGCGACCTCTTTATGGGCCTGGTTGACGGCGTTATCCACTTCCTGGAGATCCACGCCGGTGCTCACGTCGAACGAGCTGGTCTTGGCCATGATTCGGTTTCGCGTCTCGGGTTTCGGGTTGTCGTAGGACGGCCCCAATGTACGGATGCCGGTCGAGCCCTCCAACCGTCTCTTATTGACCGCAGCGAGCAGTCGTGTTTCTGTGGTCGGTCGTCCTGACGCACCACAATGACCGAGGAGGCTCTCTTGATCGAATTGCGTCGCGCCCTTTCCATAGCCGTCGTCCTGTCCTTGCCCGCCCTCACGGCCTGTCAGCCTGCCGACCGGGACCAGGCAGCCGCCGATGACCTGGAGCCGGTCGAGACGCCGGCTTCCGAATCGTACGTCGTCGACTACGTGGCCCGTGACTATGCCTTCGTCGGGCCGACGGAGATCCCGTCAGGCTGGGTCACCATGCGCATGGCGAACGAGGGGCTCGAGCATCACTTCATCTTCCTCACCCTCCTTCCCGAGGGAAAGACGATCGAGGATTACGCCTCGGACGTGGGCCCGGCGTTTGGCGAGGCCTGGGAAGCGCTGCAAGCCGGTGCGGTGGACAAGGCCGGTGCCGGAGCGATGATCGGACAGGCGCTCCCCGAGTGGTATGCGTCCGCTGCCTCAATGGGCGGGCCGGGACTCGTGGCCCCCGGCAGGACCGCGCAGGCGACGATGCGCCTCACGCCCGGCAACTACGTCATGGAGTGTTACGTGAAGACGGCCGACGGCCAGTTTCACGGCATGCTGGGCATGGCCATGCCGCTCACCGTCACAGCCGAGGAGTCCGGCGGACGGCCCCCACGAACTGACGTCGCCGTAACTCTCTTCGAGGACTTCATGTCCGTCGAGGGCACGCCCGCGGCTGGCCGACAGACCGTGGCTATCAACTTCGACGAGCACCCCGCGTATGGACTCGGTAACGACGTCCACGTGGTCCGCCTTGACGAAGGGACCGACCTGGACGAGGTGATCGCCTGGATGGACTGGATGAACGTCGACGGTCTCCGAGCCCCTTCACCAGCGACGTTTCTGGGTGGGGTACACGAGATGCCGGCCGGGTACACCGCGTTCTTCACCGTGGACCTGGAGCCCGGTCGCTACGCCTGGATCGCCGAATCCGGAGCTGCCCGGGGAATGGTGGAGGAGTTCACGGTCGAATAGTCGGTTCGGGTCCATCGGTCCCGAGAGCCCACGCCAATTCGCTCTCGGGATCCGGGCCCTGCCGGACTGTGATCGCGATCGGTGCGCCCCGCCGGATCAGTCCACCTTCGCCCGGTTCGGCGTGGATGAACAGCCCGCTCGCGTCCAGCGTATCCAGGGCTACGACTCCCTCGAGATCGCCGATCTCACCATAGCGCGGACCGGTTCGGGCCGCGGAGTCGTCATAGTGAATGGCGATGTCCGCCCGGATCGGGGTAGCTCCCTTCAACACCAGCTCTCCGCCCAGCACGAGGAGTGAGTAGTCCACCTCGCGGTTCATCGGCAGGCTGTCGTAGGCCGCCGTGTCGTCATCCTCGTACCGCCCGTGGGCGATGGTCTCGAACGCGCTCAGCAGGGCCACGATGTTGAGGCGCCGCAGTTCCTGCTTCTGCGGATCGTCCGGCAGGATGCCGCTCTCGATGAGGACGGTGCTCGTGCCCCAGGCCTGCATGTTGTCTCCGAAGGCCCGCGGCGAGAAGGCATCGTCGTAGCGCGCCATCCTGGCTCCGAGGTCGTGCCCCAGCGCGGTCGCGATCGCCGCCGCCACTCCACGTGCTCTCTGGCGGACCGGGCCCCAGGAGCGCTCCTCGTCCGCGGCGGGGGCCAGCAGCGCGATGGCCACGAGTGGCCCGTAGTCCCCGACCGTGTGTGTACCCTGGTCGTGCAGGTTGAAGCCGAAATCCGCCTGCAGTGAATCGCGTATGCTCTTTAGGATCCTGCCCTCGGGAGTCGCCGTGCGGCGTGCGTCCCGGTTGATGTCCACCCCGATGGCGTTCTCGCGGATGAACCGCTCGGCCCCGTCCGGATTGAGCATCGGAATCATCACAACGGTGAGACGTTCGGCCAGATCCGCCCGCAGGCTGTCCGACTCCGGCGCCGTGCCGAACCAGTGGATCATGTCCGCCAGGGACATGGTCGCCGCGGACTCGTTCCCGTGCATTTGGGACCACAGCAGGACCGTAGTCGGGCCGGAACCCGCGGTGACGGCATTGATGGCGCGCCCTTCGACCGACTCGCCAAGCCGGGTGACCTGGATGCGGTCCGAGCGCAGGGCCCCTGCGAGGGCCCCCCAGTACTCGGCGTGAGTGAAGCGCCGTTCGTCGAGTCCTTCCACGCGGTAGCGCTCCGCCAGTTCGAGCCCGGCCGAGCGGCAGCACGGCGCCTGCGCCTGGACCGGCGCCGCGACCAGCAGCGCCAGGCCGGTCAACCCGCACGCGATTCTCGTGACCCTGTTCAGCATACCTGTTTCCTTCTCTCAATTCTCGATATCGGAGTCCCGCCGCTGTCCTTCCGCGTGTCAAACATACGCCCGGTGTGAAACAGTCGGATAGCTCGCCCTTGATCGCTGACCAGGGAGGTGCGAGCATGCGCGTCGGACTCGACGTGAGACTGTCACTTCCGGGGAACCAATGGCCGAATCCGCCGATTCACAGCGCCTCGAGCGGGTCGTGCGCCTCCCGGGCGCCGTCCTGCTCGGCCTCGGATCGATCGTTGGCACGGGCGCCTTCGTCAGCATCGGGATCGCGGCGGGCGTAGCGGGTCCGTCCGTCCTGCTGGCGATCGCGCTCGCGGGTCTCCTGGCGACGTGCAACGGGCTGTCCAGCGCCCAGCTGGCGGCGTCGCACCCGGTCAGCGGCGGGACGTACGAGTACGGGTACCGCTATCTCACGCCCACCCTTGGATTCACCGCCGGCTGGATGTTCATGAGCGCGAAGTCCGCCTCCGCGGCCACGGCCGCCCTGGGACTCGCAGGATATCTGCTCGAGGCGCTCGGTCTTGGCGGTGGGTCGCTGCTCGTCGCAGTGGGCCTTCTTGCCGTGCTAGCCGTGACCGCCCTGGTCTGGCACGGGACCTCCCGGTCGAACCGGGCCAACGCCGTGATCGTGGGCCTGACCCTTGCGACGTTGATCCTGTTCGTGGTCGCCGGGCTGCCGGCCGCTGCGGAGGGCTCGGCGGCCAATCTCGCGGGGGTCTTCCCCGACCGGGCCGGTCTTCCCGGTCTCCTGGAGGCCACGGCGCTGATGTTCGTCGCCTACACGGGCTACGGCCGGATCGCCACCCTGGGTGAGGAGGTTCGGGACCCTGAGCGCACGATACCTCGGGCGATCGTAGTCACCCTCGTGGTCTCGGCCCTGCTGTACATCAGCGTCGGAGCGGTGGCGGTCGGGTCCGTGGGCGCGCCTCGTTTGGCCGAAATGACGGCAAGTCGAGCGGCCCCTCTTGAGGATGCGGCCAAGGTCTTCGGTGGCCCCACGCTCGGCCGAATCCTGGCCGTCGGCGCGATCACGGCCATGCTGGGCGTTCTACTCAACCTGATCCTCGGGCTGTCGAGAGTCCTCCTGGCCATGGCGCGCCGTGGAGACGCGCCCCGCGGACTCGCGACGATCGACGACGTTCGCAGCTCGCCCGCCGCTGCCGTGATTGCGGTGGGGGTGGTCATCGGTCTGCTCGTTCTGATCGGTGACGTGAAGACGACCTGGTCGTTCAGCGCCTTCACGGTGCTCGTCTACTACGCGCTCACGAATCTCGCGGCCCTCAGGATTCCCGCGGAAGCGCGCCTTGTACCGCGGTGGATACCGGTCGCCGGCTTGATCGGCTGCCTCGGCCTCGCGTTCTGGGTGGAATGGCGCGTGTGGGCCGTCGGGCTCGGGATGATCGCCCTCGGTCTCGCCTGGCAGCGGGTGATGCGGCACCTGGCGAGTCGTTCGTGACGGAGTGGCCCGGCTGATTGCGCGCACGCTACGTCTGCGGCGATCTTTGACCCGGGAATCACTCGAGGAGGTATTTTGCCGCGAATTCACGTCCTGGTACTGCTGCTCATCCCGCTCGTCGGCGGGTGCCAGAAGTACGTCCCCGTCAACCTGCCCATCGACTTGCAGAGCAGCCAGACGGAGGAGTCCACGACCTACCAGGACGAACTCGGCCGCACGATCGCGGGGGCGGAGGCGGACGGGCCGGAATACCGCCTCACCCTGCAGGACGGCACACAGTTCTTCATGAAGAACCCCCGCATCCGGGGCGACAGCATCGTGGGTTACTACAGGCCGACCAAAGACAGCTCCTGGGCCAGGGCGTCCGTTGAGCTGTTCGACATGCGGGTCGCGGAGGAACAGCAGGTCGATTGGCTGTCCACGATCAGCCTGCTCACGGTGCCCATCACGCTGGCCCTGCTGTTCACCCTGGACTGACCCGAGGGCCCGGTCGGGGCTCTCAGTCCGTCATTCGGAAATACGCCAGCGCACCTAGCTTCACGGCCGCGATCACCGCGGCCACGGCCAGCAGGTCCCACCGGGGATCTTGCTGAGCGAAGTAGTAGTAGGCGAACAGAAGACTCGCAGTGACGCCGCCGGCCACACCGGCCAGGCTCGTGGCCCGCAGTCGGTGTGTGAGGAAGCGCTCGTCCACGCTGCCTTTCAGCGTTTGTACGATCATTTCTCTACTCCAGCGTGAAGATCTCGTCAGTCGGGCACTCGAACACTCGGGCGAACTTCAGGGCCAGCTGAAGGCTCGGGACGTAACGGTTCCGCTCGATCGAGTTGATGCTCTGCCGGGAGACACCCACCCGTTCCGCCAGTTGCTCCTGCGTCCAGCTGCGCTCCGTCCGCAGCGCCTTCACTCGATTCTGCACGGCATCGGCCAAGAGATTCGCCTCATTGTAAAGTTCGCTTTCCATAATACGCCCGGCCGCCACGATAGTCAAGCGTGCTTTACATACGCGGCGTGACAACCGCGGCCCAGGTTCGCTCCGCAAGCGAGCGCAGGCTTGGATTAGCCGTATATTGGTCTTGGGTCATGGCCATTCTTCGTACTGCCCGTGCCGAGGTGAGACTCATGCATCGAATCGCCTTTCGGACGAACATCGCCTGGCCCCCCTTGCTCCTGCCTCTTCTCCCGCTGCTGCTTTGCGTGCTTCTTGCATCGTGTGGAGACGATGACTCGACCGGCCCCCCGCCAGAACCCGAACCGACCGGTCTGCCAATCGAGACATCGGACCAACTGCAAGCCTGCGTGACGGGATCCACCCCCGGTGGAGCTCTCACGGAAATCTGTCTCCCGGCGGTGTGGAACGGGGAACTCGTCGTCTGGGCGCATGGCTATGCGAACCCCGGACCGGACCGCCCTCCGTACACGCCGCTAGAGCTACCGGCAGACGAGGCGAGTGGCTTCCGGGTAAAGGACGTCGTTCGCCAACTGGGCACTCAGGCAACGGGATTCTACGGGTATGCAGCGACGAGCTATCGGCGCAACGGGCTGGTGGCCCCCGAGGCCGTCGCGGACCTGGAGGAGACAGCGTCCTGGGCCCGGGACCAGCTGGCGGCGCTCGCCCTGGAGCACGGGTTGGCGTCGCTACCTGTCAAAACACTGCTGGTGGGCGCTTCCGAGGGAGGCCTGTCGACGGTGCTCGCCGTCGAACAGCCGGCCGTGGCCGCACTGTTCGACGGAGGGCTAGCACTGTGCCCGCCCATTGGTGACTTCCGGAGTCAGATCGACTGGTTCGGCGACTTCAGGGTCCTGTTCGACTACTTCTTCGCCGGGGTCATGCCGGGGAGTGCGGTGGAGATTCCCGACGAGGAAGTGGTGGTCACCGATGCGAATTGGGATGCCACGGAATCTGCGATCAGAGCCTCGCTCGACGCCGACCCCGAAGCGACCACGCAATTCGCGGCTGTGACCGGCGTGCCCTACGACGTCGGTGATCCGGAGACGCTGAGGGAAGCGACGACCCAGATCCTGCGCTACAGCTTCATGGGCACGAACGACGCCGCGGACGTGCTCGGCGGGAACCCGTTCCGCAACCTCGATACGGCATACGACGGGTCGGACGATGACGCCGCGCTCAACGATGGCGTAGCTCGCCACGAGGCCGAGGCGGCCGCTCTCACCTCCATTGCGGAGACCTTTCAGACGAGCGGCACGCCGTGGGTGCCCCTCGTAGCGATGCATACGTCCCGGGATCCCGTGACGCCCATATGGCACATGGACCTGTACGAGACGAAGAGCGCCGGGGCAGTAGAAGCCGTAAGCGTCATTCGAGTGGACCGGTTCGGGCACTGCGGATTCAGCTTGCCCGAGCTGGTGGCCGGGTTCTCGCAGCTCGTCTTGCAGGTCGATGACGCGAACCTGGTGACATCTGCGGCGGTCTTCCCCGACGACGAGATGCGGCGGGAGTTTCTCCACCTGGCCCGGCGCAGCGGTGCGCGGCCCGTCGTGATCGCGGAGCCCGAGTAGCCTATGGGGCCGACGGCATGGCCGCCGTGCCCCGCAGCTCCTCGATGAAACCCGCGTCCATCCAGTAGATCGACGGGTTGCCGCTTTCCGGCCCCTGGTGATAATCGAGGAGCCATTCGCGCGTCAGCCGGTCCGGTGCATCGGCAGGATACGGCTGCCGGCCGGACATGAAGAAGAAGTACTTTCCATCCGGTGACAGGTAGGGCGACCACTCCTCGCCTCGCGCCTGGTTGACGAGCGGCCCGAGGTTCACGGGCTCGGACCACGTGTCGTCTTCGTCGCGGAACACGACGTAGTAGTCGGTCCCCCCCACCGAGTCCTCCCGGCCGAACACGCCGAGGATCACGTAGCTCTCATCGGGAGCCACGAACGAGTTGAACTGGTTTGCGGAGTTGACCTGCTCGGGGAGTCGTTCCGGTTCGGCGTAGCCGTCCCCCGCCCTGCGGGCCCGGTGGATGTAGTTGCGACCGGTCTCGGGATCTTCCCTCGTGAAGTACAGCGTCCCGTCGGCGGTCGACGAGGGGAAATACTCCTGTGCCTCGGTGCTCACCGGCTCAGGTACCCGCTGCGGAGTGCCCCAGGCACCGCCAGCGCGCTCCATCATCCAGATGTCGGCACTCTCCCAGCGCCCGCGCTCGGCCTCCGGCAGAGGACTGCCATCCGCCGATCGGTTCGACACGAAGAAGAACCGGTTTCCGTCCGGCGAGATGTGCGGTTCGATGTTCCCCACGCCGGGGTCGGCTGAAAAGTCAGCCACTTCCGGCTCGGTCCAGACGCCGTCCACCAGGCGCGAGCCGAGAATGGTCACCAGGGGGCCGGCCTGGATCGAGAAGTAGATCTCGTCGCCCTCCGGCGACATCGCCAGATCCCGGGTGTGCATGCCGGTCGAGACGAGACCGGGCGCGAACAACTCCGGCTCGGTGCCCGGCGGGGTCTGTCCCAGGTAGGGTCCGGCTAAGGCCGGCGACGTCTCGGGGACATCCTCACCCGTGGACGAACCGTCACATCCGCCACAGGTGAGCAGCAGCATGAGGAGCAACGACTGTGAGCGCATGACGAGCCTCTCTCAGCAGGTGGCGCAGGGAATCTCGGGTGAATCCAGTCCTGGCTCTCCGTCGTGGGCTGTCGGGACGACCGCCGGCACGTCCGGTGGAGTCTTTGATGCCCGGTGCCGTACGATCAGCACCACCCCGGTCAGGATGATCGCGGCCGCGACGATCGTACGCGGAGTGACCGGTTCGGACGCCAGCGCCCACCCCAGGAATACGGCCACCACAGGGTTCACGTAGGCGTAGCTCCCGACCCGCGCCGGAGCCTCGTGCCGGAGCAGGAACACGTAGGCCGCGAAAGCGATCAACGAGCCGAATACGATCAGATAGGCGAGAGCGCCGAGCGAGCGCGCCGACATCAGCGCCGGGTCCACCCGGGACCACTCCCCCATGGCCGTCCCGAACACCAGGAGCAGAATGCCGCCCGCCGTCATCTGCAGGGCCGCCGACATCCAGGGTGAAGACGGGTGTGGCAGGTGTGTGCCGTACACCGAGCCCGTGGCCCAGCAAAGCGTCCCGAACACCACCACGGCCGACCCGATGAACTGCATCCGGCCGCCACCCGAAAGGTCCACGGGACCCACCAGCACGGCAACGCCCACGAGCCCGAGAACGAGCCCCGCGATCACGGCACCCGTAGGCCTGCGCTTCTGCGGTCCGATCCAGTCCAGCACCACCATCCACACGGGCACGATCGCCACGATCAGTGCCGCGAGACCCGAGTCGATCCACTGCTCCGCCCAGCCGACGGCACCCGTGCCGCCCAACAAGAGAAGTCCCCCAACGACTGCCGCGCCGAGCCACTCTCTGGCTCCTGGACGGGGGACCCCGCGCCAGCGCAGGAAGACGTACATTAGGATGCCGGCCGCGAAAAAACGGGCGAACAGCATGAGAAACGGTGGCAGCGTCTCGACCGCGAACCGGATCGCGAGGTAGGTGGAGCCCCAGATCAGGTAGATGGCGGCGAACGCGATTACGATCGCGGCTCTGCCGGGCGAGCCATCATCGATGTTCTTGCCTGGGTCTGCCATGCCGGACGATCGTTTCGGCTCACATGCAAGGCAAGGCCCGGAGACGCGTGTGGCGCCTCCGGGCCTCGCCTACATCCCGGGTGGGGATCACCCAAGTTGTGTTCCCGGACGCCCTCACCTTCGAGGGCGCCGGGGTTCAGGTCAGTCTACGGGGCCGGAACCACGCAGACGTTGGTCAGGTAGTCGTTCGCGTTGTCCAGCAGCGCGTTCGCATAGTTCGGGTTGTGCGCACCGAAGTCACCCGAGTTGTAGACGAACACTGCGCCGTAGACGGCCTCACGCTGGCAGGGTTCCCAGAGGAGGTTGTCATCGTCGAGCGTCAACTCGAGCGTGTCCCAATCGGCGTAGCCCATCAGAACCGCGATCTCATCGAGCTTGGCCTTGTAGGTCGCCTGAATCGCGTCCAGGCCCGCTTCATCGAGCCCCGGGTGGCATCCCTGGCACGACTCCAGGTCCGGCATGAAGTTGTGCACCACGTGACCGCCGGCGTCCTCGCTGAATGCCATGTGGCAGCTCACGCACCCGTCAGAGAAGTTCTGGTTGTGGGTGCTTTCCCGGGCGTCCGAATAGTCGTATCCGGGGAGCTCGTACGAGCCGTTGCCGATGAACATGTCGCCCTGCGGGCTTCCGTGCGGCCCGAAGTGGCCGTAGCCGTTGGCGATCTGGCCCTGGACGTTCGCCGTGTTGCGACGCGCCTTGTGGCACTGAACGCAGGTCTGCCCGGGGCCGTAGCCCTCGATCGTCGCGGCCTCGGCGTCACCCGGCTCCCACGGGAACGTGTAGGAGAGCTCCACCGGCGTCAGCGTCCGGAGCTGCGCTTCGTTACCGCCGCCCGCCTCGCCGACGTGCGGGTCGTGGCAGGTCGGGCACCCGACGTGGCTGTACTCGCCCTCGAAGTCGTACGCCGCGTACACCGGATCGTACGTCCGGATGAAGCCTTCCGACGTGTGGCAGTAGTCGCAGGAGCTGCGTCCGAACTCCTCGCCCAGCGCTTCGGCGTCACCGCCGAGGGCCAGCGCGTGGCCCGACGTCTCCCACTCCTCGATCTGCGTGTCGTGACAGCCGGCACACAGCGAGTTGTCCCACGTCGAGAACGACACCTCGGGGATGTGGGCGTTGAAGTTCGGCCCCATCGCTCCGTGGCACGACTCGCACTGCACACCCTCGAGGGCCATGCGGCGTTCCGCGCCTTCGGCGGTGTCGTCGCCGATGTACCCGCTGTAGCCGTCATCCGGCTCCACGCAGTTCGCGGGGTCGATCTCGGTAGCCCCGAACTCGACCGTGCAGTTGAACCCGGTCGTGTGGCACTGCAGGCAGTACAGGTCGTCCTGGCTCTCGCCCAGATCCAGGAACGCGTTCGTGTGGTTCGTCGTCAGCACGTTGCCGACGGCACCCGCGTGACAGTGCTGGCAGGCCTCACCGAAGTTCCCCTGGTAAGCGAACTCGCTGAAGCTTTCGCCCGGAGGTCCCTCGGGGCCTTCGGGGCCTTCCGGTCCCGGAGGTCCGGCTGGACCCTGGTCGCCCGTGCAGCCGACCAGTGCGAGCGACAGGATTGCGAAGATCCCCAACCCGTGTCTGAGTTTCATTGAAATGCCCCCTCTAAAGGTTGCTCTCCCCAAAACAATAAGCCCGACGCAAATGGGGGGTGCGCCGCCGGGCTGACACTATTCTGCCCGTCGAAGTGCAGGATGAGTGCCAAACTCCGCCCCGCAGTATACCTATACCGTAATCCTACGCAAGTACCTACGTACTTATGCGGATTCCCGTGGTTTTCAGGATGGCTAAGTGAGGGATTTGTAGACGCTTGCGGAGTGTCAATGTGTCTCAATGAGGGTCCAGAATGCCCCCTCCCGTATGCGGGCGAGAGCGGCGCCCGAAACGTGCCGGCCGCTGCCCTCAATTGTGTCTTCAGATAGTGCGGTTCAGTACTGCTAGTGGGTCACCCGGAGCAGGGGTGCGGATCCGCCCCGGGCCCGAGGTGTTATCATTCGGGGTGTCGAGATACGCCGGTTGACCGTCCCGGACTCTTCCGGGACCGGGAGCGGAGGGGCGATGGTTCCGTGGACGTCGGTCTTTCACGCTGGACTCCAGGCTGCGCTCGTAGCCGGACTGCTCGCCTCCTCGGCGGCAGAGGCTCACGCGCAGTCCGAGGCCGAGACCGCGAGCCTCGAGCGCATCGCCAAGCTGGAGATCGTGGTCAACGACCTCGAGGGCCCGGCGGCCGACATCGGTGTGGCGGCCGGGGTACTGCGATCGATCGTCGACACCAGGCTCCGCCAGGAGGGAATCCCGGTGGCTAACTTCGCGGTCGCCTTCCTGACTCTCGATGTCACGGCGATCCCGCTCGAGGCCGGCCCCGACATCGTGCTGCTTGCGTCCCTGTCCTTTTTCCAACCCACCGCATCGACCCTGAACCGGTGGGTCGGACCCGCGCGTACGTGGTCACTGGAACGCCTGACCGTGACTGGAATGTCGCGAGCGGAAGAGGTTCTCCGGGCCAACGTAGAGCACCTCGCGGAAGCCTTTGTCGCCAGTTGGCGCGAGGCGAATCCACCCCTCGACTGAAAGCACCGCGTTGGATCGTTCGTTCGTGGGCCTGGAGGCTCCTAGTGGCTCGTGAACTCTACCGGAATCTGGATCCACACGCCCACGGTTTGATCGCGGTTCAGGGCCGGGGCAAAGCGCATGCTGCTGGCCACCCGTCTCGCCGTATCGTCGAACGCCGGGTATCCGCTCGACCGGTACACCTGTGTTCGCTGGGCCCGCCCGTCTTCGCCCACGAAGATCCACAGGACGACGACCCCGCCGATTCCGGCGTCCCGCAGGAGCGCCGGATAGAGTCTCTCCATCGCCCCCCGGACCTCGTCCAGGTTGAGCAGGCGCGGGTCCTGCTCACGCTGGATCCACGTGGGCGTGTCTGTCGGGGGATCGGTTGGATGAACCGGGGACATCCTGCGCCACCGCTCGTCGTTGAACGGCACCACATCGATCGTGGCTTCGTCGGCCGGGGCGCCCGGGGTGAGTCGGGGAGCCGCCGGTCGCACGATCGCTTCCGGGGGCGGCGGGACAACGATCTCGGGCGGCAGCTCAAGTATGTCGAGGATATCGGTGCCGGAAGCGAATGCCGGTGCCTCGAAGGGCGGCATGAACGCAAAGGCAGTGGCGTGGATCGCTACGGCCGCCAGAATCGCCACAGACGTCCGGCTGCGGGAGCTGCGCTTGAAAACCTCGTGCGCTGTGAGGAACTGCCGGGCTCGCGTCATCACGTGGCACCTCCCTTAGCTCGAGAATCCCGCTGAGAGCAGGGATTACCTGCTGCCATACCCGAGGATGTTGGCGGTGGTCCAGTGCGCAGGCGCCACCCGACCGATGCTGGCTGCCAACCCTTTTCTCCTCTAGATTGTCTAGAGAAGTGGTGTGAAGGATCAGAACGCCGATCGAAAGGGTGCGGCATGGGCCGGACGAAGAAGGACCTTCTCCAGGGCACGTTGGACCTGATCGTCCTCCGCAGCCTGGCCATCCAACCGATGCACGGCTGGCAGATCGCGCACCACATCCAGCAGGTGTCCGGCGATGTGTTCCGGGTGAACCAGGGCTCCCTGTACCCGGCGCTGCAGAGGCTGGTACGGAAGGGTTGGGTCCGCGCGGACTGGCAGGTCACCGAGAACAACCGGCGAGCCCGCTACTACGACCTCACGGCCGCCGGTCGGAAGCGTCTCGGGGACGAGGCGGAAAACTGGCGAGTGGTGTCAGGGGCGGTGAATCGAATCCTGGCGACGGGTTGAGGAGGACGAAGGGCGAGGAGGAAGCGTGGCCTGGCGAAATGAGATCAGCGAGCGATTGAAGGCCCTGGTCGGCCGCGGCGCGATGGAGCAGGACCTCGAAGACGAGATCCGCGCCCACATCGAGTTCGAGACAGCGGCCAACTTGAGGGCGGGAATGGAGTCCGACGCCGCCCGGCGGGAGGCCCTGCGACGCTTCGGCGGCGTGGAGAAGGTCAAGGAAGAAGTCCGGGACGAGCGAGGCGTGCGCCCGCTGGAGGACTTCGTTGCGGACATCCGTTTCGCCGCTCGTTCCCTGCGAAAAGCTCCGGGTTTCGCGGTTGCCGTGATCCTCACGCTGGCCCTCGGGATCGGCGCTAACACGGCGATCTTCAGCGTCCTGAACGGCGTGGTCCTCAGGCCGCTCGACTTCCCGGCACCCGATCGCCTGGTGCAGGTGTGCGAAGAGCACGAATCGGTCGCGGGGTTCTGTACCAACTCATTCGTAAACGTGCGTGATCTGAACGCGCGGACCCGGGCCTTCGAGCGGCTTGGCGCCGGTCGTGGCTGGTCCTTCGTCCTGCGGGGACAGGAAGGGGCGGAGAGCGTTCGCGGGGGGCTCGCCGATGCGCAGCTGTTCCGCGTATTCGAGATCTCACCGGCGCTCGGCAGGGGCTTCCTGGAAACCGACCTCGGTCCCGATGCCGCGCCCGTCGTGATGCTGTCTCACTCGATGTGGCGCGCGCGCTTTGGCGGCGATCCCGACCTGATTGGACGGGACGTCACGATCGACGACCAGCGCTCGACCGTAGTGGGCGTCCTTCCGCCCGGAGCGAGGATACCGGGTCTCGAGGCAGTCGAGATCTGGCGCCCGATCCCCTTCGACTACTCGGACCCCTCGAATCGCCAGTGGCGTGGATTCAGGGCAGTGGGTCGCCTCCGTCCAGGAATCCCTCTCGACGATGGAGTGGCCGACTTGCGTTCCGTGGCGGCATCCCTGGGGAGTGAGTACCCGGACACGAACGCAGGCTGGGGCCTTCGAGGAAGCTCACTGCACGATTCTGTGGTCGGTGGATCGCGTGCTGCTTTGAACGTGTTCATGGGCGCAGTTGGATTCGTCCTCCTCATCGGTTGCGCCAACGTCGCCAACCTCCTGATGGCCCGGTCCGCCCGCCGGGGGAGGGAGTTCGCGGTGCGCCGGTCTCTCGGAGCGGGCGCCGGCCGCCTGGCGCGCATGCTCCTGGCCGAGGGCCGGCTGCTCGCGAGCACGGGAGCGGCCGTCGGGCTCCTGCTGTCCGTCTGGGCCGTCCGCACGTTCGTGACCCTGGCCCCCGGCGACATTCCCCGCGTCGATAAGGTGACGGTGGACGGAACGGCGATCCTGTTCACGGTCGCCGTGGCGGGCGTGGCCACGGTCCTGTTCGGAGTCCTTCCGGCGATCCGGGCTTCGCGACCGAACCTCGTTTCCTCGCTGCGGGCGGGTCAGGAGCGCGGTGGCCGAATGCGTCTTGGAGCACGGGCGGGTTTGGTCATCGGCGAGGTAGCTCTGGGCCTGGTGCTGCTCGTCGGAGCGGGTCTGCTGGGCCGCGCCTTTCTCGAGGTCGCCGCCTGGGACCCGGGATTCGAGCGGGA
>JBATJK010000008.1:0-4650 GCA_049668445.1 Gemmatimonadota bacterium | reverse complement strand
GCGGCCGGGCCTCTTCACATCCGGGATCGCCTCGCTGTCTAGCGCCGCAGGAACCCGCTTTTCTTCTCCTCCTCACCGACCGGCTCGTGCAGGGTGCTGATGAAGGCATCTCCTGGAAGGTCCGTATCGATGTTGCCGTAGATCGGCTTCTCATTGCGCAGCATGTCCACGAAAGGCGGCATGGCATCGGTCGGAAGGAACACGATGCACAGCCTGGCATCTTCGCTCCACATGGCGTTCGGGGCCTCAGCTCCCGCCGGGAGGAAGTAGTAGATCAGCCGCAGGAACTCGCCGAAACATGCCACCACGCCCCTCGGACGTACCTCGACGCCTCCGAAAGTCTTGGGGTGATCACCCAGTGTGATCTGGTAGCGCTCGACCAAGAAGTTGTGCTTCGCCATTGCTTGCTCCTCGGATGGTGAACCCGGAAATCCCGTTGTTGCGAGCGGAATAATATAGCACAGCCCGCCGCCGCGCGACCGGCCCGATTCAGACCTCGAATCCGCACATGTTTCCGCACAGATGTTCGTGCGAGCGTACCCTCCGGTTCTGGTCGTCTCGCATTGGCCCTCTATTCCGCGCTCAGTTCAGCAAATCGCTGCGCCGCGATCGGTCCGGTGGCGTCGTCCTCGTGCTTGAAGAACACGAACGCTCGCTCCCACCCGGAGTCGGTCACCCGGGCAGCCCACTCGGCGAGCGCCGTTTCTCCGTACTCGGTCTTTCGAAGCCTCAGGTAGCCCCACGGGGCTGTTTCGACGATCTCGCCGTCCTGCTCGTCTGTATCCGCCGTGCAGAGGGCCGCCCCGTGTGTCCGCAGGCAGTCGCAGGTCGCCTCGTCGAGCCAGGACGCGTGACGGAACTCGAAGACCGTCCGACCCGAATCTCCCAGGCCGGCGAGGAAGGCGTCCAGCCGCTCGAGGTCCTGTTTCATGTTCGGAGGGAGCTGGAACAGCACGGCGCCCAGCTTGTCGCCGAGAAGGCCTACGCTGCGAAGAAGGTAGTCGGTTTCCTCTTCCGCCCCCTTCAGGCGCTTGAAGTGGGTGATGCGACGGGACGCCTTGATGACGAACCGGAACGAATCGGGTACCTGGGCGGCCCACCCCTCCAGAACGGATTCCCGGGGCATGCGGTAGAACGTGTTGTTGATCTCGACCGCCGTGAGCTTGCCCGAGTAGTAGGACAGCATCTCCGAGGCCGGCAGCTTCTCAGGGTAGAAACTACCCTTCCATTCCTTGTAGCTGAAACCACTGGTTCCGGTGTAGATCGGCATCGGTTCTCCAACGGGGATCGTCTGCTTCGGCCTGTTCACATGCGGCCGGCCAACCGGGCCAGCACGGCGGGAAGATCCGGCGTCTCATCGAGCACTGGGCGGAGCGGGTCGGTCCTGGACCGGGCGAGCCGTTTGGGCACAGTACGTATCGTGAACTTGTGGATGTCGAGCCCGCGATTCACCTCGTGCCACCCGAGCGGAGTGGAGACGGAGGCCCCGGGCACCGGCCGCACGCTGAACGGCGCCACCAGCAGCTGTCCGCGCCGGTTCTGCAGATAGTCGATGTATACCTTTCCCTCGCGCGCCTCGAGGGAGCGAGCGATCGTCGCGATGTCGGCCGCCTCCTGGAGGACCACGCGGGCGAGGAGCTCTCCCAGGGTACGCGATTGCTCGTAGTCGAAAGCCCGCCCCAGGGGGAGCATGACGTGCAGCCCAGTGGATCCGCTGGTCTTCACGTAGTTCGGAAGCTCGATGTCCTCGCACACCTCGTGCAGCAGCCTGGCGATCCGCACGACGTGTTCGAACGGGGCGCCCTTGGGGTCGAGGTCCAGAACGCACCAGTCCGGTCGATCCAGCGATCCGATCCGGCTGGCCCACACGTGCAGCGGAATCGAGCCCAGGTTCGCCATGTAGAGCAGGGAAGCCCGGTCGTCAGCCACGAAGTACTCGATCGCCTTGTCGGAGCCCTCGCTCTCCACTCGCTCCGAACGGATCCACTCCGGGGCGGATACCGGGACGTTCTTCTGGTAGAACGACTTGCCGTCGATGCCGTCCGGGTATCGGGTCAACACGAGCGGGCGGTCCGCGAGGTAGGGAAGGAGCCACGGCGAGATGGTCCGGTAGTAGTCGAACAGGTCCTTCTTGGTGTAGCCCTCTCCGGGCCAGAATACCTTGTCCGGGTTGGACAGCGCGGGGTCGCCGCGCGAGTCCGCCTGTCCACCGGCCACGCCGCCGCGTGATGCGTCGGTCTCGAAGTCCCGTTCGTCGTCGGTCGACGAGGAGCCGCGACGCGCCGGCGCCTCACATTCGCCCGGTGCCTTGTCGTCTCGCAGGTGCGAAAACACGGGTTGCCTGAGAAGTCCGTCCTCGGTGCGCTCGAGAAACTGGACCTCGGCCACGACGCCGGGGCGCACCCAGTGGTCGGAGCCCTCGGGTACCACGTGCTCCGCCGCCGGGGCCTCCGTTTCGAGATCCTCCAGCCTGGACCGGAGTTCCTTGCGCTCCTTGTCTGAGAACCCGGTGCCGACGCGGCCCAGGTAGACGAGGCGATCTCCCTCCAGTCCGGCGACATGAAGGGCGCCGAGCCCCTGCAGGGCGCCCTTCGGCTCGGTGAAACCCACCACGACGACGTCCGCCGTCCTCGTCGCACGCAGTTTGAGCCAGCTCTTCGACCGACCGGCCCGGTATCGGCTGCCCGCCTTCTTCCCGACGATTCCCTCGAGGCCCATCTCGGTGACCCGCTCGTACAGCGCCTCACCCACACCGACGAAGTGATCCACGAAGCGGAGGGGGCCCGCCGGAGGAAGGAGCTCGCGCAGCAGCTCCTTCCTCGATTCGAGGGGAAGCGCCCGGAGGTCGTACCCCATGATACCCAGAAAATCGAAGGCGTAAAACGTCGCCGGCTGTCTCAGGGACGCTCGCTTCACGTCCATGGGGCGGCGGATGCGGGCCCTTCTCTGGAGGCGCTGAAAGCTCGGCCGCCCGGCCTCGTCGTGCATGACGATCTCGCCGTCGACCACGAAATCGTCCACCGGGAGGGCTCGCAGCGTCCGCACGATCTCCGGAAACCAGGTCGTCGCGTCGTTGCCGTTTCTCGTGTGCAGGCGGCATACGTGACCCTGTCGACTGGCGATCATCCGGTATCCGTCGAGCTTGAGTTCGAACAGCCACTCGGGATCGGAAAACGGCGCGTCGGCCGTATGCGCCAGCATGATCTTCACGCCCTCGCCCTGCACCTTGCGCCGGGGAGCGCCCAGGTCGTCCGCCAGTTTCGCCAGAACGTCACCCCGGTCCACTCCCTCGCCGAGCTCTTCGACGGTCAATCCGCTGAGAATCGATTCCTGCGGAACCGACGCGTCCGCTTCCGGCGCGTCCGCGAGCTCGGCCCTCGAGAGGGTGCGCTTCTCACGGATCAGCAGCCACTCGCTTTCCGTCTTCTTCAGCTTCACCAGCGTCCACACCCCGCGCAGCTTGTGGCCCCGGAGTTCGAACAGGAGTTTCCCCTCCGTCATTCCGGTCTCGGGGTCCTCGAGAGCGACCCAGTTTCCCCGGTCCCAGACGATCATCGGGCCCGCCCCGTAGTTGCCGGGAGGGATCACATCCTCGAAATCGACGTATTCGAGGGGGTGGTCCTCGACATGCACGGCGAGCCTCTTCTCGGCCGGGTCGAGGGAAGGGCCCTTCGGGATGGCCCAGGACCTGAGCGCGCCGCCCCACTCGAGGCGCAGGTCCCAGTGAAGTCGGCTGGCCGCGTGCTTGTGGATGACGAAAAGGCCGCCCGTGACGTCGCCGGTCGTCGTGCCGGTGCCGTCCGCGGACGAAGCGGAGACGCCCGGTTCAGGGGTCGCTCCCGCGGTTCGTTTGTCCCTGTATGGGACGAGGGGATCGCGTTCAGACATGGTTTCACCCTATTTTAATAGACTGTCCAGCGAAACAGGAGTGATGTATGAGCGCACGCCCCATCGCGTCGGCCACGGTTTCCTTCGGGCTGGTCTCCGTTCCGGTCAAGCTGTACTCGACGGCCGACAACTCCCAGAAGGTGAGCTTCAACTGGATCAACCCTGCGACCAATTCAAGGGTGAAACAGCGCTATTGGGACGCGAAGGAGGAGCGGCTCGTGGAGCGGGACGAACTGGTGAAGGGGTACGAGTTCTCTCGCGAGCAGTACGTCCTGTTCACGCCGGACGAGTTGAAGGTGTTGGAGGCCCAGTCGTCGAACGCGATCGACATCGCGGAGTTCATCCCCTTCGAGCAGGTGGAGCGGATGTACCTCGCGAAGGCGTATTTCCTGGGTCCGGATCGGGGCGGCGAGCGGGCGTACCGATTGCTCAGCGCCGCGTTGCGGGAAACGGGTCGCGCGGCGCTGGCCCGCTACGCGGCGAGAGGCAAGGAGTACCTCGTTCTCGTCCGTCCGATGGGGGAGGGTCTCATCCTCGAGCAGCTGTTCTACTCGCAGGAGTTGCGCGCGTTCGAGGATGTGCCGATCGGTGAGGGAGAGGTGAAGGACGAAGAACTGGCCCTGGCCGTGCAGCTCATCGAGCAGGCGGCCTCGGACACCTTCGAACCGGACAAGTACGAGGACGAAGTCTCGAAGAAGGTGCTGGCGCTCATCGAGAAGAAGATCGAGGGCGAGGAGATCACAGCGGCGCCGGAGGTGGAGG
>JBATJK010000007.1:0-35277 GCA_049668445.1 Gemmatimonadota bacterium | reverse complement strand
ACTCTCTCGCGAGCCGCACCGAGACTGTACCCGCACCGAAAGGCGAGCCAGTGGGCACAGGACCGGTGGCCTCCCACTTCCCAGCCACGCAGACGGTCGTACTCGGCTACCAGGGTGAGGAACCGGTGCTCGGCAGCATGAATGTGGGCGGCCAGGAACACGATCTCCTCTTCCAACTCCTCGAGCCTGTCCGTGTCAGGAGACGAATCGACCTCAACAGCAGCGTAGACGCTTGCCGTCTCACGAACGTGGCAGGTGACGGCGACCTGGGTGGTAAAGCAGACCATCGAGAACTCCCCTCTCAAGCGTACCGAACAAACACCGAACCACATCCTCAATATACACCCCCACTTTTCGGGCTTTGAGGTTGAGGTACAGGGCACGAACGAGAGTCAGGAGGTCAGACGATTCGCAGGCCCGAGAGGACGAGCGAGAGGAGGCGAGGCAAGGGGCTCAGGGGCCAAATTCACAACAGATCCCGGACTCGCACCCAACCGCACCCCAAAATCCGTCAACAGCCCTTGTGACAGTTCGCCGGCGAGAATGCGGGGGCGAGTACCGGGACCGGCGGCATACCGCGGGCCGCGATAGACGGGCACACCCGGGGCCTGAGATGATCAGTCGGTCCCCTCCCGAATCCGCCCGATCACCTCCGCCGCGTAGTCGATTCCGGCTGGCGTGCGCGAGCCGTGCCAGCTCAACATCTCTCCATCCACGATGTGGAAGATCTCGGGGGCCAGGCCCGTCTGGCGGCTCACCTCCGCGATGTGCTTCTCCTGGAACGGAAACGGCTCGGTCGAGAGAAGCACGGCGTGCAGGCCGGCGGCGGCCAGGTCACCAGCCTCCACTACCGGGTAACGCTTCGGCCGCTCGGCGAAGGCGTTCCGGCCTCCGGCCAACCTCAGCAGGTCGCTGATGAAGGTGTCGGCGCTCACGCTCATCAGCGGCTCGCGCCAGATCAGGTAGGCGTAGCGGACGGCCGGCAGTCCCTCTGACTCCTCCCGGACGCGCCGGGCAACTTCCTCGATCGCACGCGCGATCTCATCCGCCTCGTCCGGACGTCCCACGGCCTCGCCGATCGAACGCACCATCTCCGCCGTCTCGATCGCCGTCTTCGGGAAGCTGACGTGACACGCGAGCCCGGCGGCTTCCAGCGCCCCGGCATCCTCGACCCGGTTCTCTTCCTCGTTCAGGAGGACCAGGTCCGGGGCGAGCTCGACGATGCGCTCGATCTTCGGGGTCTTGGTGCCGCCTACCTTCTCGATCTTCCGCACGCCTGCGGCCGGGTGGATGCAGAACTTGGTCACTCCGACCAGGGAGTCGCCGAGCCCGAGGTCGAACACCAGCTCGGTGAGGCTGGGACAAAGGGATACGATGCGCATGCCCTACGCTACCAGACCGATGCAGAACGGGCCAGCACCCGTAAGGCGCCGGCCCGCTGCCCACTGGCCACGTGTTCTCGATCCGCCGGCGGAGGCCGGCGGCGACAGATCAGTGTGATCCTGCTCCCAGGCCGACCCAGGGATCGGGCTGTGGGGTGTCCGCCGTGTGCACCGGCAGCACGGGGTAGCTCACTTCCGGCTGATCCCCTGTCAGCGAGTTCAGGAAGCTCACGACCTGTGCGATCTCCTCCGGGGTGAAGTCCTTCCCGAGCTGAGCGGCCCCCATCACCGCGACAGCCTCTCCCAGGTCCCACACCTTGCCCGTATGGAAGTAGGGAGCGGTGAGCTCCACGTTGCGCAGTACCGGGACCTTGAACGCGAACTCGTCGTTCGCGTTACCGGTGACGTTGAACCGGCCCCGGTCCTCGGGTGGCAGGAGCTCCGCGCCGGGATTCCGTACTGCGCCGAAGCGCTGGTAGCTGGTTCCGCCGAGCAGGATGCCGCCGTGACACGCCGTGCACCCGGAGTCCATGAACAGGGCGAGACCCGCCTTCTCGTCGTCCGTCAGCGCGGCCTCGTCACCACCCATGTACTTGTCGAATGGCGAGTTCGGGGTGATGAGCGTCGCTTCGAAGACCTCGATGGCCCGCGCCATGTTCTCGAACGTCACCGGGTCCGCCTGGCCCGGGAACACCTCCTCGAACATCGCCACGTAATCCGGGATCGACTTCAGGGTGGCGACGGTGCGTTCAGGGGTGCTGCTCATCTCGACCGCGGCCTGGACGGGGCCCTGTGCCTGCTCCATCAGGTCAGCGGCCCGCCCGTCCCAGAACTGGGCCAGGTTGTACACGGAGTTGAGCACCGTGGGGGCATTGCGCGGCCCTGCCTGCCAGCCGTGTCCGATGGAGGTCTCCATCAGGTCCACCCCACCGAGTCCCAGGTTGTGGCACGTGTTGCAGCTGATCAGCCAGCTCTGTGACAGACGTGGCTCGAAGTACAGCTTCTTGCCCAGCTCCACCTTCACCGGCGTGATCGGGTTGTCCTCGAGCTCGGGCGGCGTGGCAGGCACCACCTCGAACAGCGCCTGCGCTCTCTGCATGAGCGGGCTCGCGGCCTCGGCCGGGGTGACGGTCTCAGTGTCCGATGTGGCCTCAGCGGCCGTGTCGCCGGCAGGCGTGCACGCCCAGCCGAGGGCCGCCGCAGCGGCCAGAATGGCCAGGTATCGCGGTCTCACGGTATCCCCCTGTGTTGCGTCCGTTTCTTGCTCCGAGTGCGAAGGTCGATCAGTGGATTCGCTACAGCATCCGTGCCACGTGCCCGGGTGGCCGGATTGGCGCCCCGCACGATCCCGCAACAGCTTAGCGCGACGCGAATTGGAGGGCATTGGGACGCTCGTACCCCAGCTGGCAGGGGTGCGGGACCCGGAGACGGGGGGCGTTTTCGGTTCGAGTGCGTCACATCGTCCCGCAGAGATCGAAGACCTGCAGGAGGCTGCGTGTACATTAAGCAGACGCCAAACACGAGGTCCGGCAAATGCTGATGTACTCGACGTGCATATTCTGTAACCAGTCGCTCGGCACCAACGAGTCGATCGAGATCTTCCCGATCGGGAGGCGCATCTCGTTCGACGCGGCCATGGGCCGGCTGTGGGTCATCTGCCGCAAATGCGAGCGCTGGAACCTCTCGCCCCTCGAGATCCGCTGGGAAGTCATCGAGGAGTGCGAGAGACTGTTCCGTGACACCCGCCTCCGGGTCACGACCGACAACATCGGGATGGCCAAACTGCCCGAGGGACTGGAACTCGTTCGGCTGGGCAGACCCATGCGCGATGAATTCGCAGCGTGGCGATACGGAGACCAGTTCGGTCGGCGGCGGCGGCGCTCGATCGCGTATACGGCCGCGGGCGCCAGTGCGGTAGGACTCATCATGGTGGGGGGAGCGGTAATCGGAGTTGCCGGGGGTGGCGCCTGGTGGGGCTACTCGCAGGTCATCAAGGGGATCATGAACGAGCGCATCGCCTCCCGGCTCCGCCACCCCGAGAGCGACGAGAAGATCAAGGTTCAGCTCAAGCATCTCGAGAAGTCTCGTTTCGTACCCGCGGGCGTACCGGGTGAGTGGGAGCTCCACGTCCAGTATGCCCGCGGCTGGAGCAGCGGGTTCAGCACGGGCGGAGGAGAGACCCTGGTGTACAAGGACGAGGACGCGATGGAAGTCGCCGGGAAGCTCATGGCCCGGGCGAATCGTTCCGGAGGCAACAAGCAAACCATCGACCAGGCGGTGAAGCGCATCGAGAGCGTCGGAGACCCCGAGTCGTTCCTGGACGAAGCGGTTCGGGAATCCGAACGCCTGCGTCGCGAAAAGGCGGGCGGCAACCCGAAGAAGCTGGCCAAGGCCACGGCCGGATCGCTGGCGAAGCTGCCCAAGGACATCAGGCTCGCGATCGAGATGGCCACGCACGAGGAGTCGGAGCGCCGGGCCATGGAGGGCGAGCTGGAAATCCTCGAGTCCGCCTGGAAGAACGCGGAGGAAATCGCCGGGATCGCGGACAGCCTCCTGATGCCTGCGGAAGTGGACGAGTTCATCACCTCCGAAAAGGAACGTGTGTCTTCCGAACCGAAGATCATCGTCCCGGCGGGCGCCGGGATCTCGGCTCCGGGCGAGAGCGTTCGTGATCCGGATCCGGATGACGAAGGAGGAGAGGTCGTTTGAGCGAAGTCGAGATCCGCCCCATTCGTCCGGAGGACGATCCCACCGTCGAACGAGTGCTCCGCGAAGTGCTTGCCGAATTCGGGGCGACGGGAGACGGTTTCTCCGACCAGGACGCGGAGCTCGCGGCCATGTCGTCGGCCTACGGTGAACCGAACGCCGCCTATTTCGTCGCCTTGCTCGACGGCGGAATCGTCGGAGGCGCCGGGATCGGTCCCCTGAAGAGATCGCAGCCCCACACGTGCGAGCTCAGAAAGATGTACCTTCTCGAGACCGCGCGGGGGCTCGGACTCGGGCGCCGAATGCTCGAGACGTGTCTCGAGGCCGCGCGCCAGCTGGGCTACAGGGAATGCTACCTCGAAACACTGGCGCAGATGGATCGAGCGCGAGACCTTTACGAGCGATTCGGCTTCCTCCCCCTGGAGGCACCCATGGGTGACACCGGACATTTCGGCTGCAACCGGTGGTACGCGCTGAGCCTGTGAGACAACCACGCAGGGAAGACGACCCCGGGACGACGGCGGCACTTCTCGAGCTGGGCTTCGAGCCCGCCCGTCCCACGCCCGAGCATCTCGAAGACACAGTCCTCCCGTCCGGCGAACACAAACTGGTCATGGACCGACGGGCGATGAGCACCCGGGTGTCCGTCGCCGCGATTCATCACTCGAGGCATCTGCTGGAGGATGCGGCAGGCCGGGCCTATGACGAGATGGATCGGCTGATCGGCCTTCTGAACCGATTCGATTCAACATCGGCCGTGAGCGTGCTCAACGCCGAGGGCCGGCTCTCCGGCCCGCCCCCCGAGCTCGTGGCCCTGCTGGATCGGTCGGCGGCGGTCTTCGAGGCATCGGGCGGAGCGTTCGACGTGACCGTCCAACCTTTGGTGGATCTACTGCATCGCTCCCCGTCCCTGGCCGACGGAGAGCCGGTGGACTCGGTCGCGTGGCGTGAGGCCCTCGAGAGGGTCGGGGCGGACGCCGTAAGGGTCTCCGCGGGTCACGTCTCGCTGGACCGGGACGGAATGGGAATCACCCTCGACGGGATCGCCAAGGGCTACATCGTCGACGCGATGGCCGGGGTGCTCGAGGCACACGGCATCGACCGGTTCCTGATCGACGCGGGGGGCGACATCCGGGCGTCCGGCCTGCGCGAGGACCACGAGGGCTGGTTGATCGCGGTACGTGACCCCCGGCACGGGGGAATTCTGCCGGCACAACTCAGGCTGACAGGCGGCGCCGTCGCCACCTCCGGGGGCTACGAGGCGCGCTACGACCCCGACGGCTCGTGGCACCACATCGTGAACTCGCGTTCGGGGCGATCTCCGACCGACGCGCTGAGCGTCACGGTCACGGGACCGAACGTTTACGCTTCCGATGCGCTGGCCACGGCCGCGCTTTTGATGTCCCCGCGGGAGGGAGTGCGTTTCATCGATTCCCTTCCCGGATTCGAGTGCATGGTGATCGATGCCGGGGGGCGCGCCGCGCTCTCGTCCGGCTGGACCGAACTGACCGTCACTTCCCACGAGGAAGGTGTGAGATGAGATCGGATTACTCGCGGCTCCAGGTGACTGCCCTGGTGGCCCTGCGGTTCGCCATCGGGTGGCACTTCTTCTACGAGGGCATGTCGAAGGCCGCAAACGCCTACTGGACATCCGCGGGATACCTGGACCAGTCGCAGGGTTTCCTGTCGGAGTGGTTCCTGGACATGGCGTCCAACCCGGGCACGCTGGCCCTGGTGGACCTCCTGAACGTCTGGGGACTCATTCTGGTCGGCCTCGGCCTGATGCTCGGCGGTCTCACCCGAACGGCCACCTTCTTCGGAATCGTCATGTTGGCCCTGTATTACCTGGCGACGCCTCCCTGGCCCGGGTTCGTCTACTCGATTCCGGCCGAGGGCGCCTACATGATCATCAACAAGACCTTGATCGAGCTGTGTGCGTTGTTCGTGACCCTGCTCTTCCCGACGGGGCACATCATCGGCCTGGATCGCCTGGTGCGGCTCGCCCGCAACCGCGGGTCGGCCCAGGAATCCCACGCATGACGCCCACTCGGAATCGCACGGAGGACGAACGATGAGTGACGAGATTCGAAACGGCGACGACGAGGTCTTCGACGACGCCAACGCACCCGAGGAAGATCAGCCGGTGGACGAGCCCATGGATGAGGTGCCCGCCGACGAGCCGTCGGCCGAGGAATCCCCGGTAGCGGACCCACTGCCGGCTCCGACCCCAGCCGCCGGTTCCGGTGGAATGGGACGCCGTGACGTGCTCAAGGCCCTGGCCACGGTCCCCGTGCTGGGGGCGCTCGGCTACACGGCCCTGCACCGGAAGGGGCTGGCCAAGGAGGAGCGGGCGCGCCTGCTGGCCGAACTGGGAATCGAGGACGAGGGAGCGGCGGTGTTCTCCGAGCTCGAGACCATGACGCACCCCGATACGATCCGGATTGGAATCGTCGGGTACGGCGGAGAGGGAGCGTCTCTCGTTCGCAGCCTCGGTTTCGCGCATCCGGACTGGATCCAGGCACGCCGCGAGGCCAGAATCGAAAACCCGCGGGATACCTGGCTCGACGAGTGGCTGGAGCAGGAGAACCTGAACCTCGAACTCACGGCGGTGTGCGACCTGTTCGACGTGCGGGCCGAGGCAGCGATCGCCGCCTCCACGCAGCCGATCCGACCGGGCGGCGACACGCGGCAGCTGAAGCCGGCCAAGCGGTACCGTCATTACGAGGAACTGTGCAACGCGCCCGATGTCGATGCCGTCATCATCGCGACTCCGGACCATTGGCACTCGCGGATCACCGTGGCCGCCGCGCAGGCCGGCAAGCACGTGTACTGTGAGAAGTGCATGACCCGCACCGAAGAAGAGGTGTGGCCGATGGCGGAGGCGGTGAAGAGCTCCGGGATCGTATTCCAGCTAGGACACCAGAACCGCCAGATGGAGAGTCACGAGAAGGCCCGCGAGGTGATCGAGAAGGGCATCCTCGGACCCATTACCCTCGTCGAGACGACGACCAACCGAAACGATCCGTGGGGTGCGTGGGTGTGGGACATCCACGAGCAGGGAAACCCGCGCACGATCGACTGGGAGCTGTTCCAGGAAGCGGCCCCCAACAAGGTGCCGTTCAGTCTCGAGCGGTTCTTCCGCTGGCGCTGCTGGTACGACTACGGAACCGGACTGTCGGGCGATCTGCTGTCACACGAGTACGATGCGATCAACCAGATCCTGGACCTCGGAATCCCTCACTCGGCGACGGCCTCGGGCGGCATCTACTTCTTCAAGGACGGCCGCGACGTGCCCGACGTCTGGCAGGCGGTCCTCGAGTATCCGGATCGTGACATGACCCTGATCTACAGCTCTACGCTGGCGAACGGGCGCGATCGCGGGATCGTGATGATGGGGCACGACGCCTCGATGGAAGTGGGCACCCGACTCAAGGTGACGGCGGACGGCTCGTCCACCCGGTACAAGGACATGCTCGAAGATGGGACGGTGAAGAGGGATCGCCCGATGCTCACCTACCAGAGCGGGTTCAAGGGCGTGGACGCGGTCACGACGCCGACGCAGGAGTACTTCGCGAGTCGCGGGCTCCTGTTCACCTACAGGGGCGGAAAGCGTGTCAGCACGTACTACCTGCATCTGCGCGAGTGGTTGAACGCGATCCGCTATGGTGGCGATACCAGCTGCAACATCGACCGCGGCATCGAGGAAGCCATCACCTGCCACATGGCCACCAAGTCGTACCTGGAAGGCCGGCGGGTGACGTGGGATCCGTTCCAGCGCAAGATCGTCTGAGCGCCTCATGAGCCAGACATCTTCACTCCCGCCGGCCGGAATGGCCGGCGGCGGGGCCAGGAGCCGCAAGGTCCAACTCGGCGCGATGATGTTCCTGCAGTACGCCATCTGGGGCGCGTGGGCCCCCGTACTGTCGTCGCACCTGCTCGGTGACCTCGGATTCAGCGGCGGCCAGGTCGGCTGGATCTACGCGCTGCTTCCGCTGGCCACCATCATCGCCCCGATCATCGGGGGACAGGTCGCGGACCGCTACTTCGCGACCGAGCGGGTGATCGGGTTCCTCTCGTTCACCGGCGGAATCGTGCTCATGGTCGTGGCGCGCACCGCCGACTTCGACACGATGTTCGTGCTGATGCTGGTCTACTGCCTCCTGTACGCTCCCACGCTGGCCCTCACGAACTCCATCGCGATGGCCAACATGGACGACTCCGAGAAGGAGTTCGGGGCCATCCGCGTGTGGGGGACGCTGGGCTGGATCGCCGCCGGGTGGATGCTCACCGGGTGGCGCTGGTTCGGTGAGAGCGACGTGCTGCCGGCCATGCAGGGCGACATGCTGTTCCTGGCCGGGATCCTGTCGATCGTGATGGGCCTGCAGTCGTTCATGTTGCCGCACACGCCGCCCCAGAAGGAGGGCGTGAATCCCTGGGCGTTCCTCGAATCGCTGAAGATGCTGAAGGTGAAGGACTTCGCCGTCTTCGTAGCGATCACCTTCGTGGTCGCCACGGAGCTGGAGTTCTACTACATCCTCACCGCGCCCTTTCTCGAGTCGGCGGCGATCGGCGTGTCGAGCCGGAACATCCCGGCCGTCATGACCATCGCGCAGTTCGCCGAGATCTTCGTCATGGCGTTCATGCTGTCGTGGGCGCTCAAGAAGTACGGCATGCGCAAGACACTGGCGATCGGGGTGGTCGCCTGGCCGATCCGCTACATCATCTTCGCGATCGGGAGCCCGGCGTGGCTCGTCATCGCGTCCCTGATGCTGCACGGCTTCTGCTACGTGTTCTTCTTCGTCGCCGCCTTCATCTACGTGGACAAGGTGGCGCCCCCGGACATCCGGGCCTCGGCCCAGAGCCTGATCGCCATCATCGCGCTCGGTCTCGGGCGCTTCCTGGGCAGCCTGTTCGCGGGCGGCGTGCGTGACTGGTTCACCGCAGACGGCGTCACCAACTGGACGAACGTGTTCCTGGTGCCCTGCGCGCTGACCATCGTCTGCGCGGTGGCGTTCCTGTTGTTCTTCCGAGAGGAATCGGGCCCGGCACCGGGCAACGCCTGAGCGAGAAAGCGAGTTGTGTCGAATGAGTCGAGATAGACTGGGTGTCGGATTCGTCGGCGCCGGCTTCAACGCGCAGTTCCACATCCGTTCCTGGGTAGGGGTCCGGGGCGCGGATGTCCTCGGCGTAGTCTCCAGGGACCGTGCGGAAGACGCCGCCGCCCTGGCCCGCTCGCTCGGCGTCGGCGAGGCGCAGGCGTACGACTCGATCACCGACATGGTGGCCGACCCGGCGATCGACGCGATCTGGATCTGCGCCCCGAACTTCACCCGCATCGAGGTGATGGAAGAGATCGTCGAGGCCATCGAATCGGGCAAGGGCGAGCTGGTGGGCGTGGCGTGCGAGAAACCGCTCGGCCGCAACGCCGCCGAGGCCCGGCGCATGCTGGAAATGGTCGAGCGCGCGGGGCTGCTGCATGGCTACCTGGAGAACCAGTTGTTTACGCCGGGAGTCGTCCGCGGTCACGATATCGTCTGGTCCCGCGGCGCGGCGCTCACCGGACCGCCCTACCTGGCGCGGTCGGCCGAGGAGCACAGCGGGCCGCACATGCCGTGGTTCTGGGACGGCGAACTCCAGGGTGGCGGAGTGCTGAACGACATGATGTGCCACTCGGTCGAGGTGGCCCGCTTCCTCCTCACGCCACCGGGAGCGCCGCGCGACGTCCTCACACCGGTGAAGGTGACGGCCCACACCAACTGCCTGAAGTGGCAGCGCCCGCGCTATCAGAAACAGCTGTCCGACATGAGCGGCGGCAAGCTGGACTACGCCAATCGCCCGGCCGAGGACTATGCGCGTGGAGTGGTGGAGTACCGAGCGGCCGATGGCAGCCCGCGCATCGTCGAGGTGAGCACCTCCTGGTGCTACGTGGGGGCCGGACTTCGGCTCAGCATGGAGCTGCTCGGACCCGAGTACGCGATGGAAATCAACTCCCTCGATCCGGGGCTCAAGGTCTTCCTGAGCCGCGAAGTGGTGGGAGACACCGGAGAGGACCTGGTCGAGAAGCAGAACGCCGAGACCGGTGTGATGCCGATCGTGGCCGACGAGGAAGCCGAATACGGATACACGGGCGAGAACCGGCACATGGTCCAGGCATTCCGAGACGGCCGCATGCCGGATGAGACTTTTGCCGACGGCGTGGCCGTGACCGAGCTTCTCATGACGGCCTACATGAGCGCCGAACAGGAGCGTACGATCCCCTTCCCGCCGCCCGACCTGGAGACGTTCGTCCCGGCCGTAGCGCGCGGTGAATGGAATCCCGGGAGAGATCGATGAATTCTCAGAGGATGATCATCATGCTCGCGGTGCTCGCGGCCGCGGGCCTCGGAGCGATGGTGTACACGCAGGATCGAGCGGCCGGCGAATCGGCCGCGGAGCCGGTGGCGGAAGCACAGGAGGCAGCCGTGACCCAGGCACCCCAGGGGCCGGTGGCCCGCATCACGGAAGAAGAACTGGCCGAGGGATTCGTTCCCCTGATCGGTGAGTGGGAGAACGGTGGCTTCAACAAGCACGGGTGGAACCACTACGGGCCCGGCTGGTTCACGCTCGATCACGAGACCGGTATCCTGGCGTCGCACGGCGGCATGGGCCTGCTGTGGTACTCCGCCGAGATGCTGGGCGACTTCGTGCTGCGACTCGAGTTCAATACGTCGGTGCCCGACTCCAATTCAGGGATCTTCCTGCGGGTGCCGGAGATGGTCACCAGCGACGAGTACATCTATCACAGCTTCGAGATTCAGATTCACGCCACGGCTCCCGAAGCCATCCACCGAACCGGGGCCGTGTATGACGCCGAGGCCCCGAGTGAAGATCGGGCGAAGGAGCCCGGCGAGTGGAACGACATGGAGATCTCGTTCGTGGGCGACCGGATCACCGTATCGCTGAACGGGGCGCTGGTGACCGACTGGGTCGCCGAGCCGCGCGGGAAGATCCGGGACTTCGCTCCCCGGGGATACGTCGGCCTGCAGAACCACGATTGGGAGACGAGCGTCTACTTCCGGAACATCCGGGTGAAGAAGCTGGACTGACCGCGGCCTCCGAGCGGACCGTTGGGCCTTAGGTCGCCAGCCGGAAGATGGACTGAGCGCTCTCGAGCGATGAAGTGGGCCCGACGAAGATCACCTGGTCTCCGGCCTGGACCTCCGTGTCTCCCCGGGGGACCACGTACTTCTCTCCGCGAATGATCGCCGCGACGACGCTTTCGCGGGGCACATCGATCTCGCGGATCTTCTTGCCCGTCACCTGGGCGCCTTCCGGAACCACTACGCTCACGAGACTCGCCACCCCCGTTCCGATCTCGAACAGGTCCGCGACGCCCGGTCGGTCGAGGTAGTTCTCGACCATCGCGGCTGTGGCCCATGGAGCGCTGATCGCCGCGATTCCCTTCTCTTCCAGCAACTCGACGTACTCGGGGTCCTGCACCACCGCGATGACCGGGTCCATCCCGAGGCGCTTTGCCTGCAGTGCCACGATCACGTTGCGCCCGTCGTCATCGGATGCCGCGATGGCCACGTCGACGTTGTCGGCTCCAACCTGCTCCAGGATCTCCCGCTTGGCTCCGTCTCCCTGGTAGATCGGTGCGTTGAACTGCTGCTCCAGCTCGTGGCACAGGGCTTCATCCCGCTCCACGAACGTGACCTGGTGCTCGGCCGATCGGAACACCAGCCGGAATTCGTCCCGGGCCAGGAGCCGACGGGCGATGTTCTGCCCCTGGGGGCCGCCGTCGATGATGAGCACGCGCATCTGAGCCTTCCTTTTCAGTCTGAGCCACAGCCTGACCCGAGCGAACAGGCCGCGCAGTTCTGCGACGTCAGCCCGGTTCGCAGGCCGGATGAAATATACCCCCATGCCGACCAGCGTGAGCGCCCCCCCGAGGGCGAAGCTCCGGGGCTCGAGCGCAGGCACGAACATCCAGGTGGTGATCACTCCGAGAATCGGGACCACCGGATACATGGCGACCCGGAACGGTCTTCGGAGGTTGGGCATCCGGGTCCTCAGGGCGATCACCGAGTAGTTGACGATGCCCAGGCCCATCAGGTACCCGAAGTCGCTCACGGAGGCGACGAACTTCACGATCCCGGTCGATCCGAACGCGAGCACGACGACCGAGCAGATCAGGAGGGCTAAGTCCGGGGTCCGGAACCGCGGATTCAGTCGGGCGATCTTACGTGGAAAGTGGCCGTCGCGACCCAGGGCGAAAAGCACCCGGGCGCTCGCCCCCAGCGTCACGCTGAACGCGGAGAGACTGGCCATGATCGTCGCCGTGACCGCCGCCCAGCGACCCCAGCCGCCGGCCACGTGCTCCGCCATGGCGATGAACGGCACTTCACTCTCGGCCAGCTCGGCGCGGGGCACGACTCCCATCATCACCCACACCACGAACACGTAGATGGCGACCCCGACCCCGAGCGTGATCATGATGGCCCGCGGAATCGTCTTCCCGGGCTCGATGATCTCCTCGGCCGCCACCGTGATCAGCTCGAACCCGACATACGATATGTAGATCAGGGCCATCGCCGGGATGAAGGGCCTGTATCCCATCGGGGCGAGCGGCTGGAGGTTCGGGGCCTCGACATGCATGATCCCGAGGGTCGCGATCCCGAGCAGGACGGCCAGCTCGATCAGGTTCATCACGGTGATGAACTTGATGGCCTCAGACATGCCCCTGAGGTTGATCGCCGAGAACACCAGCGTGGTGGCCATCACGATCAGGGCCACGTTGCCCGATGGCCAGAAATACGTGCGAATCGTGAGGGCGAAGATGACGGCGTACATCGCGCACGCCAGCGTATTGCCGATCCAGAAGAACCACCCCGTGAAGAACGCGACCGGCCTCGGCATCGTGCGGCTGACGAACGAGTATCCGCCGCCCGCCAGCGGAATCGCCGCGCCCAGCTCGCTGTAGTTCAGGGCGGTGAAGACGGTCAGGAGGCCCATGGCCAGGTAGACCAGGATGCCGAGAGGCCCCACCATCTCTGCCACTTCTCCCGGAAGGGCGAAGATGCCGGGACCCATCATGGCCCCGATCCCGATCATCACAGCCAGGAAGAGGCCTATGTTCCTGCGGAATGCCGGTTCGTGGCTCATCGTGACATCATCCTGATTTCCTTCCCGGCTCCTGATCCTCCGATCGGATTCGACCGCCGTGGCGAAGCGCCTGGCGGACACGCGTGACGAGGTAAGCTGTGCTAAGCGCCCGGCCTCCGACATACGATACGAACGCGGCCGTGACTCCCACCCAACCGATCCACCACCCTCCGACCGTGAACAGGATCGCGATTGCGCTTACCTCGATCGCCGTGGCCACCGTGATCGGTCGCGTGATGCGCGACTGCATGAGGGTGGCCCGCTGGAAGGACAACAGCACCGACAGGGCCGGCAGAATCACCAGTATCCGCGTGGGCGTGATCGCGAACGCCGCGAGCTCCGTCGAGAGCCCGGAGATCGTGATGAACCACACGTCGGCCAGCGGTGTGAACGCCACCCCCGCCAGGCCGGCCGTGGCGGCCAGCCCCAGAACGGCCCCGAAGCGTGCCAGCTCGGGAAAATGCTCGTTGTCGCGACCCAGCAGGGCGATCGCCGCGTCCTGGAAGCTGAGCCCCAGGGCCCGGAAGATGAAGGACAGCGCATGCACCACCGGGAACACGGCCAGCGACTCGACCGGGAACGCCGCCCGACCCATGAAGAACGTGAGCATCGGGTGCACCATCAGCCCGATCACGGACGTGAGAAGCAGCGGGAAGTAGAAGTGAGAGATGCGCCGGTATCCGAGGAGCGGCGCGCTGGCGTCCACTCGATCCGGCCCCGCGAGCAACTCACGGATGGCGCCCGAGGCCATCCAGCGGGCCGCGATCGCCTCGGTCACCACGGCGGCGGAGAGGGACGCGGCGCCCACCCACGCTCCGGGAAAGTCGGTCGCAAGCACCAGGATCACGGCCGTGGCGGACATCGCCACCAGCCGGATCATGGTGCCCGTCGCCACCAACCGTGTCCGGCCCGAACGGATCAACACTCCCTGCACGAATCGTCGCATCCCGATGGCGGCGGGCCACGGGAGGAACAGCCACAGGGCGCCATACGTCAGGTCGGCCACCTCGGCTGGCAGGCCGATCAGCGTGCGCATCACGAAGTCGAACACCGGCGGGATCAGCACCGCGAGCAGCATTACGGTCGAACCGATATTCAGGGCGTTCGCGAAGTTCCGAAGCTTCCGGTAGGTGCCGGCGTCCTCGACCAGGGCCGTGGAAGCGCTCATCAGCATGATGACCGGGGCCTCGATCAGGATGGCGAAGGCGAAGGCCACGCCGTGCGCGGCCAGGTTGTACTTGGGATCCGGCAGCCGGGCGATCACGGCCGCGAGGAACGGCCCCTCGGCCGCCATCATGAGCCAGGTGGCGGCCAGTGGCGCCCAGAATCGGAAGATGTGGCGGTTCGAGAGGCGGCTCACGGGTTCACCCGGCCGTCAGCAGCAGGATGAGTATCGACAGCGTCCCGACCGACAGGCCCGTCGACACGACGACCGCGGTTGCGGAGGTCGCCACACCGTGGTCGTACCGCTCGGCGAACAGGTAGGCGTTGATTCCCGTCGGGAGACCTGCCATGAGCACGGCCACGGACGTCCACAACGGCTCCAGGTCGAACACGAGCGCGGCCAGTATCCACACGATCAGCGGCTGCAAGAGCAACTTGCCGCCGATCAGCATGGAGGCCTCGCCAAGCGCGCCGGAGATGCGGTACCGCGCGAGCGTGGCGCCGAGCGCGAAGGTGGCGGTCGGAATCGCTGCCGCGCCCAATGCCGCGACCACCGAGTCCAGCGGGCCCGGAATTCCCAGGTGCAGCAGATTGAACACCAGGCCGGCGGTGAGACCGACGACGATCGGGTTCCTGGCCATGGCCAACAGTGTAGGAGTCAGCAGTCCGCGGAAATTCTTCTCACCGCCCAGTCCCGCTTCGATCATTGCGGTGGCAGGTGGGAACAGGACGAGGTTCTGGGTGGCGACGATCAGAAAGAGAGGCACCGCCGCGTCCTCGCCGAAGGCCGCCAGGACGATGGGGATCCCCAGGAGCACGGTATTCGAGTACGAGGCGGTCAGGCCCGCCAGCCCCTGCCCTTCCAGCGGCCGCCCGAAACCGCGCCTCGCCACCGTCATCCCGAAGCCGAACACGATCAGTGCGGCCCCGTAGAAGGAGAGCAGGAACGCCCACTCCATCCGCTCGGGCAACTGCGTGCGGGCCAGGGTGCGGAACAGCATCGCGGGGAGGGCGAAGTTGAACACGAACAGGGACAGACCCCGCACCGCATCGTCCGCGAACCAGCGCAGACGGACCGCGGCGTACCCCACCACGACCAGGCCGAAGACCGGAAGAACCGCCTCGAACAGGGTCGACATTCAGAAAGGCTCAGCTGTATTCAGGCGTCAGCTTCTCCCGCACCCGCTCGAGCAGGGCTTTGGTGAGGCGGATTCCCTCGGGCTCGGCCAGGCGGACTCCCTCGTACTCGATCCCGATCCAGCCCCGGTACCCCGAATCGAGGACGATCCGGATCAGCTGCTCGTAATCCAGGTTCAGTTCCTCTCCCGCCTCGTCGAAGTCGTTCGTCTTGGCGGAAACCGCTCGCGCGTAGGGCATCAACTGCTCGACGCCGCGGTAGTTGTCGTAGCGCTCGCTCTCGCTGATCCGGAAATTGCCGAAGTCCGGCAGCGTGCCGAGGCGCGGATGGTCTCCGGCCTCGATGACCGAGGAGAGCCACCGGCCGTTGCTCGACAGTCCACCGTGGTTCTCCACGATGACGTTGATGCCGTAGCCGGCGCCGAACCTGGCCAACCGATGAAGCCCGTCGGCAGCCAGGTCGCGTTGCTCTTCCCAGCTTCCTTCGCTCGCTGCGTTCACCCGGATCGAGTGGCATCCCAGAAGGCTGGCGGCCTCGACCCACCGGAAGTGATTCTCGACCGCCGTCGTGCGAGCTGAGTCATCCGGGTCGCCGAGGCGCCCCTCGCCGTCGCACATGATCAGCAGACTCTTCACGCCCTCCGACTCACAGCGATCCTTCAACGTCATGAGGTAGCCCTGGTCGAGGGCCTTGTCCTTGAAGAACGAGTTCACGTACTCGATCCCGTCGATCCCGTACTCCCGGCGTGCCACACGCGGGAAGTCGAGGTTGTCCAACTCGCCGTCGTACAGCGCCTTGTGGAGAGACCATTGGGCGAGAGAGATCTCGAAGAGCGGCTCGGGACCCGCACAGCCGGCGCCGGGGGCCGGGCTGGCGAGCAGGCCTCCGCCGGGCGACGACCGCCCGACCCGCCCCAGGAGCAGGCCGGCGGCGCCGGCCGTCATCTGCCTCACGAAGCGACGTCTGTCGAGGGACGGACGAAGTGGCCCCTGCCTGCCCATTGCGTCTCCTTGCCGGGGGCTGTCCCGGCCGCGAGAATCCTGTACGGTACCTGACAGTGCCCGGAAACTACTGCCTCACACGCTCGGACACAGCGTCCGATTTCGATGGAGTCTCGACCGATGCTGATGGTTCTTCAGACGACCGCCGACGCAGGCTGGATCGCGACCGCCCGATCATGGCTCGCAGCACGCCCTGAACTCGAGACAGCCGTCGGAATCGTGGTCCTGCTTGCCGTGGCCTGGATCGCCAATTTCGTGGCCCGCCGTTACCTGGTGAAGCTCGTGGAGCGCCTTACCGCGAAATCCGCCATCGACTGGGACAACGTCGTGGCCCACCACGGGGTGTTTCGGCGCCTGGCCCACCTGATTCCGCTGGCGATCGTCTACTACGGGATCGATCTCGTACCCAACGTCCCGCCGGGCGTCTACGACACGATAGAGAACATTGTTATGGTCCTCATGGTGTGGACCGTATTGCGATCGGCGGACGGACTCCTGAACGCGGTCGGCCAGATCTATGACGGGCTCGAAATGGCGAAGGACCGCCCCATCCGCGGGTTCCTGCAGCTCTTCAAGATCTTCATGTACGTGCTGGGCTCGATCCTGATCGTGGCCATCGCCATCGGCCAATCACCCCTCGTGCTGCTGGGCGGATTCGGGGCCATGACCGCGGTCCTGATACTGGTGTTCAAGGACACGATCCTGTCGGTAGTGGCCAGCATACAGATCGCCAGCAACGACATGATCCGGATCGGCGACTGGGTCGAGATGCCGAAGTTTGGCGCTGATGGCGACGTCGTCGAAATCGCTCTCCACACGGTGAAGATCCAGAACTGGGACAAGACGGTCACCACCATTCCCACCCATGCGTTCAGTAGCGACTGGTTCCGGAACTGGCGCTACATGTCCGAGTCGGGCGGCCGCAGGATCCGGCGCGATCTGTACGTGGACCAGTCCACGATCCGCTTCCTGGAGCACGACGAGATAGAGGATCTCAAGCGGTTCGACCTGCTTCGCGAGTACCTCGCCGGGAAGGAGGCTCTGCTCACGGAGACGAACCGCCCGGTTGAGGAAGCGGGGGAAGATCCGGTCAACGCGCGGCGGCTCACCAACGTCGGCACGTTCAGGGCCTACGTGTTCAACTACCTTCAAGCTCACCCCGAGATCAGGAAGGACATGACCCTCCTGGTTCGGCAGCGCGAGCCGACCCCCGACGGACTGCCGATCCAGATCTACTGCTTCACGGCAACGACGGCGTGGGCGGAGTACGAGGGAATCCAGTCGGATATCTTCGATCACATCCTGGCGATCATCCCGGAGTTCGATCTCCGGGTGTTCCAGCATCCTTCGGGCCAGGACCTGCGCGAGATCCGACTGGCCGGCGGGACCGGCGGGACCGGCGGGACCGGCGCGAACCGGCCCGCCAGCGACATCGAGGCTTCAGGCGGCCGTTGAGGACAGCCTGCCGGAACGCCGGTGGAAGGCCTGCAGGGAGACCCAGATAAGCGCCGCCACGACCAGGGTGGCGAGCCCGGCGAGCGTCGTCGTGAACGAGATCGCCAGTCCGCGCCACACGACCTGGGGCGAAACCTCGGCCGCGGCCGCGATCGCGTTGAGTGCTTCGTAGATCCCCTGGAACTGTCCCAGGATTCCGACCACGGCGGCGAGACCACCCCAGAACAGAATCGCGTTGATTCCGTAGGCCGTCCGTTCACGATCTCCGGGCTCGTTGCGGACCAGGCGCCACACGCTGAGAGCCGTCAGAACGCCGATCGACAGCGCGATCAGGAAGAGTGGCCAGGAGTACATCCCCATCTGTTGGTAGAAGCCAGGCATCATGCATCTCCCCTTCTGTTGCTGTGTGTGATTCCGCAGTCGTGCTTCAGTCCGCGGCCATCAGGGCTTCGGCCTCGAAGCGGGCCACGGTTTCCGTCCTTCGGCTCAGCAGGTACCAGAGCAGTGACAGGAGTACGGCGGCCTGCAACGCCAGGATCGCCGTAGCCGTACCTTCGACGAGCCACTCGAACAGGTAGAGCAGTGAGGTCGACGGGTCGTCCGTACTCCGTCCGGCGACGCCGTAAAGGCCGAGCCAGAAAGCGCTCAACCCGACGAACACCTCCACGCCCGCAAGTCCGAGAATCCAATCCAGCCCTCGCCTCATGCGGCGTGAATCCTGGCGGGACCGGACGTAGGCGTCGTAGAGCTTGAACGCGGACAGTAGCAGGGCCCCGACGGTGACCGTGACCACCGCCAACAGCCCCGGGCCCGCGTTCGCGAACAGGTCCGGGGCGGGAAGCAGGACCCGGGTTCCCAGGAGGAGAAACAGGAACAGGAGCATGAGGAGCGCCCGCTCCCAACGACGTCGCCCGGCTCCCGAGAAGCGACCCAGGAAGCGCTGTAGCCCCGCCGCGTGTACGGTCGTGATCTCGCGCAGCGCGTCTCCCCTGGGTTCGAAGCGGCGGATTGCCTGCTCGCGTGCTTCCTCGGGAGAATGACCCCGCTCCATGAGCATGCGGCTCGTATCCTCGAGATCCGCCGCGATCTCGAGGATCACACGCGACCGGGCGGGCTGCGGAAGGTCGAGGCGTGCGTCGATTTGAAGCAGCACTTCGCGTTTCCAGCTCATGAGCCGCCTCCCTGGACTGCATTCTGAAAGGCGATCGCGAACTCATCCCATGCCTGAAGCAGTTCCGTCGTGTATTTCGCGCCCTTCCTGGTCAACTCGTAGCTCTTCCGGCGACGACCACCTCCGTCTTCCGACCAGCTGCCGGAGATCAGCCCGGCCTTCTCGAGCCTGTGCAGGATTGGATAGAGCGTCCCGTGGTTGAAGCCGAACATGCCCTTGCTCCGCTCTTCGATCTCGAGAGCCAGCTGGTAGCCATGTCGCGGGCCGCCCCGCAGCGAGCCCAGGATCAGGGCCTCGTTGCAGCTCCGCGAGAGATTGCTCGTGTCGACGTGTACGCGATTCATCGTTACCTATATATCGAACGTCTATATATCGACCATCGACATAATACTCGAAACCGAACGATCCGTCAACGGTGAAACGACTCAAAGGGGGACCGCGTAGGAGAGTGCTCGTTGCCGGAGCGTTTCAGTGCACCATATTCCCTTGGTCCACCCACCCGAAATGTCGGGCACCCGAGCCTGAGATCGTGACATGAACGACAGCTACGCCCCAGAGCGGCGCGACGCCTCCGTCCCGGCTTTTCCCGAAACCACGAGCCGCTGGAAGCTGGCCCGCGACCTCGGAGTGTTCGAGTTGAAGCTGGCAGTGGACGGAGTGAAGGACCTTATCCTCGCTCCCCTCGCCCTGGCGGCCGTGGTCGCCGACATGGTCATGCCCGCCGAGAGCCGGGGCGCGTTCCTGAGAGCGGTGATCCAGATCGGCGAGCGCTTTGAGAAGTGGCTGAACCTGTACGGACTCAAGCGGGGGGAGCGCACGCACACCATCCTCGACGACGGAGGATCGGACCTGATCGTGGACTACCTCGAGAGCAAGACGCTGGACCTGCACCGCGGGATCAAGGACCGAAAGCACAACAAGCCCGAGAAGTGAGCAAGCCTAGATCTCGAGTTGGGTGCCCAGTTCGATGACCCGATTCGGCGGCAGGCGGAAGAAGTCAGTCGCTCCAAGGGAGTTCCGTGACATCGCCGCGAACAGTCTCGCTCGCCACAAGTGAATGAGCGATCCCCTGCCAGGGATCAACTTCTCCCTGCCCAGGAAGTAGGACGTCTCCATCGGCTTGAACTCGATGCCCGCTGCAGACGGACACTGGGCGAGTGCGGCCGGTATGTGCGGATCCTGGCTGAAGCCGTAGCTGACCGTTACGGCAAAGAAGCCAGCCCCCAGGGCCTCGCACCGAATCCGCTCCTCGCGCGGTACATAGGGGATCTCCTCGGTTACGACCTGAAGCAGAATCACTCGCTCGTGAAGCACCTTGTTGTGCTTCAGGTTGTGGAGAAGCGCCGGCGGCGTCTGCCGAACGCCCGAGTGCATGTAGACAGCCGTGCCCGGGACCCTGTGCGGAGGATGTTCCGTCATGTTCCGCACCAGGAGATCGACAGGCAGGCCCCGCCCCTTGAGCTGCCGGACCAGCAGATTGCGTCCGGTGCGCCACGTCGTCATGAGAGCGAGAATCCCGGCAGCCACGACGAGCGGGAACCAGCCGCCGTGCGGAATCTTCGGGAGATTGGCGCCCCAGAACGCGAGATCCACGAACAGGAATCCGGCTGCGAGAAGGGCTACGGTCCACTTCGGCCACCGGAATCGATGCAGGGCCACGAACCCGAACAAAATGGTGGTGAAGACCATGTCGGTGGTTACCGCCACGCCGTAGGCCGCAGCCAGTCGACTGGAGGAGCGGAACCCGAGAACCAGCCCGATCGAGGCGATCATCAGCACCCAGTTGATACCCGAGATGTAGATCTGGCCGATCTCTCTGCCCGATGTCTGCGTAATTCGCATCCGGGGCAGATATCCAAGCTGGACCGCCTGGCGAGTGAGCGAGAAAGCGCCTGAGATCACCGCCTGCGACGCGATCACGGTAGCGACCGTCGTGAGTCCGACCAGGGGGAACAGGGCCCAGCGCGGAGCCATCATATAGAACGGTTGCTCGATCGTCTCGGGGTGCGCGATGATCATCGCTCCCTGACCGAAGTAGTTGATCAGCAGAGCCGGCAGAACGACGACGAACCACGTCAGCCGAATGGGTCGACGACCGAAATGCCCCATGTCGGCGTACATGGCCTCGCCCCCGGTCACGACCAGGAACACGCTTCCGAGAACAAGCAATCCGAGCCACCCGTTGCGCTGGAAGAAGGCGATCGCATGCGCCGGGTTGATCGCCTTGAATACGGCCGGATTGTCGGCGATGTGTGTCGCTCCCAGGACCGCCAGGGTCACGAACCAGATGAGAACGATCGGGCCGAAGAAGGACCCCACGCGGGCTGTCCCGTGCCGCTGGATCGAGAAGAGTCCGAACAGGATCGCGACCGTGATCGGGATCACGTACGGACCGAACACCGGTGTCGCTACCTCGAGACCCTCGACCGCGCTGAGCACCGAGATCGCCGGTGTGATCATGCTGTCGCCGTACAGGAGTGCCGCTCCGAACAGACCGGCGAGCACAAGCCACTTCTGGGCCCCCCTGGCCTCGCCCCTCTGCGGCGCCACCAGAGCCGTGAGGGCCATGATTCCGCCCTCTCCCCGGTTGTCGGCCCGCATGACGAAGCCAAGGTACTTGACCGAGATGACGAGAATCAGGGACCAGAAGATGAGCGACAGGATACCGAGGACGTTGGCAGCTGTCCCTTCAATCCCATGAGACGAGTGCAGCGACTCGCGCAAAGCGTAGATTGGGCTGGTCCCGATGTCCCCGTACACGACCCCCAGCGCCGCGAGGGACAGGAACGCCAGGTAGCGCCCGCGTGGTGGATCGGCTCCGTGCAGGGTCTGGCCGCGCGGATCGCCGGTCGCCGGCTCCGTCAATCGAGTTTCATCCTCTCGAGGATCCACGCGGCGATCATCTCGAGGGCCGCGGGCGAGAACGTCTCTTCGATGCCCGTGTACTCCGCAGGCAAGCCCGTCTCCGCCGTCTGGAACAGGTGGTTCAGTCCGGGAAGAACCTCCGCCGTGACGTCCGGGTTTCCTCCCTCCCGCAACGCTTCCTCAACCGGAACCAGGTTCTCGATCGGCGGGACCTGTGTGTCCTTCTCTCCGTTCAGGGCCAGCACCGGAATCGACAGGTCTCGAAGCTCGGGAAGCGGATCGTACACCAGGAAGTACTTCATCCACGGGGAGAGAAGCCACCGGATCTGGCCCTCGGCCGCGTCGCCCGTGAGGCCGGCGTCCGCCAGGATCGCCCGGGCCTGCTCGGCCGCCACGCTGTCGTTCTCGGCCACGACGGCCACGTCGAGCACGCTCTCCTGGACCTCGGCGCGCTCCTCGATCACCGTCTCGGGCAGGCCCGCCGCGCGGTTCATGGCCTTGGCCTGCATCACGAGCAGTTCTCGGCCATTCACCCCCGTGCTTGCCAGGAGCACCGCGAACGCAACGTCACCACCCCGGTTCGCCGCCATCGGGGCCACGATCGCCCCCTCGCTGTGCCCCACCAGCCCGATCTTCTCCGGGTCGACTTCGGGCCTCGTCTGCAGGAACGCCACGGCGGCCAGGGCATCGCTGGCGAAATCGGGCGTCGTGGCCACCGCGAAGTCGCCCGTGGAGGACCCGATCCCGCGGTCGTCAAATCTCAGAACCGCTATTCCGCTTCGTGTGAGGTAGTCGGCGAGAACCAGGAACGGCCGGTGCCCGAACAGCGCAGAGTTCCGGTCCTGCGGCCCCGAGCCCGTGAGCAACGCGACAGCGGGGTGCGGACCGTCTCCCGCCGGAATCGTGAACGTCCCGGCGAGCCGGATCCCGGCCTCGGGATTCTCGAACTCGACGTCGAGCGCTTCGTACGGAAACGGGGATTCGGGCTCCTGCGGACGCTCCGGCGCCAGCGCCTGCGCGTCCGTTCGCTCCAGGAGAAGGGGCAGGCTCGCGCCTCCCTGCGCCCAGCTTCCGTCAATCCTGTTACCGTCGTCCGAGAACTGACCCGTGAATTCGCCGCCCGCCATCGCGAACTCGAATCGGACGGAGCCATCCTCGCCCTCGTCGACCGCCGACAGGGCGAGACCGTACGCTCCCTGGTCCGGGCTGTCCATCGTGCCCGACAGCCGACCCGCATCATCTCCCACGATATGGAAGACGAGGCGCAGCTCCTGCCCGGCCGCGTCCAGCGTTCCGACCCACGAGCCCGTCACGTGGGCCGCGCCCTCGAACTCCTGTGCGTCGGCGAAACCCGCGCCCGCCAGACTCAACGTCGCGACGACTCCTGCTACCCGTGCCATGGTTCGTCCCGATCTGTTCACAATGGCCTCGATGAAGTGCGAGGGACGACTGTTCGCCGTCCCCCGCCGTGTTCAGCGCTTCCTGGCTCGGCCGCCTATTCCGTCTCGGCCGCCAACGCCAGCTCCAGCGGGAGCATCTGGCCCGCCTGGTTGAAGTTGCCCGTGAGGCCTCCCTCTTCGTTCAACGTACCGTCGTAGCCGCCACTGCCGGGAATCTCGCAGCCCGAGATGTGCAGACCTTCGGCGTCTACCGTAGTCTCGGCGCAGACGATCCCCGCCGCCCCTTGCGTCGGAACGTCCAGAGTCGTGCTCATCGCTCCGTCTTCACCCTCGACGACCTTGAAGACCAACTCGATCTGCATGCCGTTGGGCGCAACCAGCGTACCGGCCCAGTCTCCCGCCATCGTCGTTTCCTGGGCCTGCGCCGGCGTGAACACCGCCACACTGGCGAGGGCTACGAGTGCCGCGATCGTCGTTCGTCTCAGAATCATGGAATTCTCCTGTGTTTAGCCGCCCCGCGGGGGCGGAGTGCAATCAGAAGCCGGTGACTTCCGGCTCTTTCTCGAGCTTCACCGCATCGCCGTACGCCAGGATCTCGGATGCCGATCCCATCACGTACGAGGTCGCGAAACGGAGGTTCACGATGGCGTCGGCTCCGGCCTCTTCCGCTTCGGCCACCATTCGATCCAACGCCTGCTCGCGTGACTCGGCCATCATCTTGGTGTACTCGCTGACCTCTCCGCCCACGATGTTGCGGAACCCGGCCAGGATGTCCTTGCCGACGTGGCGCGCCCTGATGGTATTGCCCCGGACCAGGCCCAGGGTCTGGGTAATTCGGTGACCCGCGACGGTGGCCGAAGGGGTGATCATCATCGTTCGATCTCCTTGTATGGATCGGACTGACTCACGAAGATCCTGTGCCGCAGCACGGACACCAGCAGCATGACCAGTCCAACGATCAGGGCCAGGATGCTCCACTTCACGAATGTCGGCAAATCGGCGTCAGCCATCAGGTCCTTGACGAAGTACCACGAGCCCCACGAGCCGACCACGATGGCGCCGAGCGAAACGAGGATCCAAGCCAGGCCACGCTCGAAGCGGCTGTAGACGCTGTTCCAGTACCCGTCCCACATCTCTTCCGGCGCATTCCGGAGTCTCATGTTCGCCGTCACCTCCTGGAGTCTCGAGAGACGATCCCATTCCCCTCGCAGCTCCGGGTTGTCCGATAGCATGCGCTCGAACTCGACGCGCTCAGCCGGCTCCAGCTCGTCGTCGAGCGCCCGCATCAGAAGTTCTTCGTTTCGGCCGATCCGGCCTTTGTCGTCGGTCATTCGAGGCCTTCCAGCCGCACCGCGAGTCTCTGCCTCGCGGCATACAGTCGTGACATCACCGTGCCCATCGGCACGTCCAGAAGCTCCGCGATCTCCCGGTACTTGAGCCCCTCGAATTCCTTCAGCACGAACACCTCTCGCTGGGCAAGCGGCAGTTCCCGGATCGCCGACTCGAGCCGATCTCGAAGTTCATCGGTCGCTCGAACGCGCTCCGGGTCGCCGACGGAGGCTCGCACCGTCGCCTCGGCGACCAGCCAGTACCCGGCTCGCTCCAGCTTCCTTCGCCGCGAACTGGTGTCGCGCGTGAAGTTGTAGCACAGGCGCCTGAGGATCTGGTACAGCCACGGGTAGAACGGGCGCTCCGGATCGAGGCGGCCACGGGCCTTGAACGCACGGACGAACGCTTCCTGCGACAGGTCCTCCGCGTCCTGGGGCGATCCGACCATGCCGAGGGCAGCGTAGTAACACCGTTGCATATAGATGGACACGAGCTCTCCAAACGCGGCTGCGTCGCCCGCCTGGGCTCGACGTACGAGGTTGGCTTCGGCCGCCTGGCCAGCATCTCGTTCGCGCTCCAAGTCCGTCCTGGTTCGGTTCACGGGGTGCCCAACGGCTCCCTTCCGTTCACTGTTACCCGTCCGTGCCGACTTTATTCGGCTCTCGCGGAGACGAACCTCCGCTGGAGCAGAAGTACGAGTAGAACTACGACTGCTCCCACGATGGCGACGAGTTGGAGCAGCCGTACGAACAGCCGGTCCACGGCGCGTTCCAGGGCGCCATCGATGTCCACGACGGCCTGTGCGATCGACGCGTCGAGACGGGTGACGGCTTCCTGGATCTCGGCTTGCATGATTCGATCGAGCTCGGCCATCGCGGCTTCGCGCTCGGGCGTGATTCCGGCGAGGATCTCATCGGTGGCGCCAGCCACGTACTTCTCGAGGGCGGCCTCGAACGCGAGGCGCTGTTGACCAACCGCCTCGAGGAGGATGTCCCGCTGCTCCTCGACCAGGTCGGGGGCGCTCAACAGAAACGCGTTCAGCGTCTCCATGGCTTCGATCCGGTTGAGAATGTCGATGTACGTGGAGGAGTGGCTCGAATCCGCGAGTTCAGCCAGCATGAGCTCCGCCTGCCACCGCCCGGTCCGCGGCAGGAGTTCGGTGTACAGGTTGAGGCGCAGGCTCAGCTGCTCCATCATCTCGGTCATGCTGCCCACGGCCTGCAGGCCGGAGACCTGCTCCTGGCCCAGGTGCTTGGCGAGCAACTCGACGGGCGAGGGGCGGAAGAAGTAGGGGTTGTTGAGCGGGTGCTCCGCCGCGAATTCCCGGATCCCGTCCTCCAGCTCGGGGTTCATCTTCTGTCCGGACAACTCGATGGAGCGCTCGAGCTCCCCCTCGATGAACCGCGCCGCCTCGACGGCCAGTGGCTGCTGGGCACCGAACAGGGACCTGCCTGTGCCCGTCGTGAAGAAGTCCCTCATCTGGTAGGTGAGCACCCGGCTGTCGATCCAGGCCATCAGCGGGTCCGGGAGAGCGGCCGATCGAAAGATCGCCGCCACCGCGTAGATCTTCCAGACCAGGACGTTTCGAGTAACGGATGGATCGGCGGTGAGCGCCATTATGCTGTCCGCCGCGATTTCGACCGTCTGGGAGAACGTCAGCGCGTAGTTGGTCGTGCGAATACGGAGTTCGCGGGCCGACACGTCACTTCCGAGCATCTCCTGGAAGCCCGTTTGCCGCGGCGCCGCTGTCGAACAGGCCGCCAGCCCCACCGCCAGCAGAATGAGGGAATACTGAGCCGGTCGGACCCGACACTGAAGTGGGGCTTTACGCGTTCTCATAGGGACTCCGGGGATTCGTGTTACGCATAATCCAGAATCTTAACGTCTGAACACGGTTGGCGCGCCAGTCGGAACAAGTGGGGCCGCTGGAGGGTCTGGAAACGTTCAGCGGCGCTTGGGACGCCGCGAGTCACGATCGTGAGGAGGTTGAATGCCAGGATTCACATCTGTCGGTCGCTCGTGGTTCGGTCTGGCGGCCGCGATGGCCTTTCTCGTCGCTGCCGGGGATGCGCGGGGCCAGCAGGCCCAGCAGAGTCCCTGCGCGGACGAAGCGCATCGCCAGTTCGACTTCTGGGTGGGCACCTGGGAAGTCACCAACGCGCAGGGCGACGTCGTCGGCACCAACGAGATTACGTCGATCCTCAGAGGCTGCGCACTGCTGGAGGAATGGCAGAGCGCCGGGCCCTATTCGGGGAAGAGCCTCAACATCTATGACGCCGCCAACGACAAGTGGCACCAGACGTGGGTCGACAACGGCGGTCTCCTGCTCGAGCTCGACGGCAGGCTCGTGGACGGCAGCATGGTGATGAAGGGCCACCGACCCGGCCAGGACGGAACGGAACAACTGCACCGGATCACCTGGGAACCGCTCGAGGGCGGCGACGTCCGGCAGACCTGGGACACGTCGGCGGACAGCGGACAGACCTGGACCACTCTCTTCGACGGTCGCTACACGCCCAGGGAGTAGGTCAGCCCTCGGGCTCCTCGACCCTTCCCATCGCCTCGTGCAGGAGCCGGGCGGCGAGCACCGCCGTCCGGTCGCCCTGGTCCAGGGAAGGATTCACCTCCACGACGTCCATCCCCACCAGTCGCCACGGCGCTTCCTGGATGAGAGCCAGTGCCTGACGAGGCGCGATTCCGCCGGGTACCGGGTGCGAGACGCCGGGGGCGTAGGCCGGATCGAACGCGTCCAGGTCCACCGTCAGGTAGACCGGTGCACCATCGGGGATGTGTGACAGGTCGGACGGGCGAAACGACAGATCGCGGGCCTCGAGAATCGTGAGTCGGCCGGCATGCCGCCGCGCCACCTCCAGCTGCGGCTGGTTGAGCGTGCGGATCCCGATCTGAGTCAGCGACGCGACGTGCTCCATGTCGAGAATGCGGGCTCCGACACACGCGTGCGACCAGCGATCGCCGTCGAACTCCGGGTACAGGTCCGGATGGGCGTCGATCTGCACCACGTGTACCGGCCCCTCGAGCACCTCCAGCGCTTCGACCAGCGGCATGGTGATCGCGTGGTCCCCTCCGGCAAAAAAGGGCACGGCCTCTCCGGCCAGCAGCTCCTCGGCCCGAAAACGGTAGTCTTCATGAGTTTCCTCCCATGAACCGCCGGGATGCCAGTCACCGACGTCGGACACCAGGCCGGCCAGATCCGCTCCCAACTCGGTCGTGGCGTTGTAGCAGCGACCGTCGTAGGCCAGTCGAATCCGGGACGGCCCCTCTGCCGGACCGCGGCGGAAAGTGGACTGCGAGTCGCACGGCAGACCGGCGAATACCAGGGGCAGAGTGGGATCGGACTCGACCGAGAAACAGCCAGCAAACGGAATCGGTGTGTCCATGTCGGTTCGCCTCTCCAGTTGGATAACCGAGCGATCAGCGCAGGAAGAACCCCTCCCGCAGGGGGTCCTCGGGATCGATCAGGAACTCGTGCCGACCGGTAACGTGGGCCGCTCCCGTGACCTCGGGAATGACCGCGGGAAGACCGCCCACCGTGGCTTCAGCCGCGATTCGAACGTCGAACGACGACCCGATGATGCTCTCGATCGTGATCGTCTCGCCTGCGGGCAGTTCACCGCGAAAGTGGTGGATCGCCGCCCGTCCGCTCACGCCAGTCCCCGTGGGACTCCGGTCCACCTCGCCCTCGGCGAACACGCACACGTTCCGGCTGTGGACGCCGGCCTCCCCTTTCTGAACGAAGATCGTCCCGTACAGGAAGTTGAGGTCGGGGTCGCCGTCCGGATGAACGATCTGGTACTGCTCCGTCACGGCTCGTTTCACGCGGCGGCCCGCGTCGATGAGCGCTGCGTAGGCCGTCGGCTCGATCACGAGCCCCATGTCGGCCGCATTCACGTAGGCGTAGAAGGCCCCGCCAAACGCGATGTCGCATCGTACCGGGCCGAAACCCGGCACGTCGACGGTGAGATCCGGCTCCAGGACGAAGGAAGGCACGTTGAGGAAGGACACGCGGGCGACGCGCGTTGCGTCGGGCTCGGTAGCCAGGTGGGCCGTCGCCGTCACGCGACCGGCGGGCGTGTCGATCTTCACGATCGGCTGCCCCGCGGTATCGGACTCCAGCGCCGCCGGATCCAGCAGGCCGCATTCGAGCCCTACCTTTACCAGGCCAATGATCCCGTGGCCGCACATCGTTGAGTAACCCTCGTTGTGCAGGAAGAGCACTCCCACGTCACCGTCGGGGGTCACCGGTTCGGTCAGGATGCAACCGTACATGTCGGCGTGGCCCCTCGGCTCCCACATCAGAGCCCGGCGCAACGAGTCGTGGTTCTCGCGCGCGAACTGGCGCTTGGCGAGGATCGTCTCTCCCGGAATGTCGGGCCACCCGCCTGTGACCACACGGAGCGGCTCTCCGGCGGTGTGAGCATCGATCGTCTGCAACCGGCCCCAGTTCGCGGGAGTCTCGAATCGCCGGTCCATGTCAGAGTTCCACGGTTCTAGCCAGACCGGTCTCGGCCGCCCGCTTCATGATTCGGGATGCGGTGACGATGTCCTGTACGGCGTGCCCGACGGACTTGAAGAAGGTGATCTGGTCCACGCGGGTGCGTCCGGGTGACCTTCCCGCCGCCACGTCGCCGATCTCGGTCCAATCTTCGGAGCGTGTGACACCGGCATCGATTCCCGCCACCAGCTCGCCCGCTTCCTCGAGCGCCGCTTCGACCAGGTCCACGAAGACGGTGGCCTTCTCCACCGTGACAAGGTCCACTTCCCGCCGATCCAGGGTGAACGTGCCGATCGCGTTCAGATGGGCACCCGGGTCAAGCCGACGCCCGTCGAACACCGGCGTCGGAGAGTTCGTGGCCGAGCTGATCACGTGGGCCCCGTCCACCGCCTCGTCGGCAGAGGTCATGGGCTCGAGGCGGGCGCTGACCTCAGGCTGTAGTCGCTCGATGAACTCGACGACCTGGCGTTCGTCGAGTCCGAATACGCGGATCGTCTCCAGGTCCCGCACGGCATCCAGGGCCAGCAGTTGAGTACGCGCCTGCACTCCGGCCCCGATCAACGCGGCGATTCGGGCGTCCGGTCGGGCAAGCAGATCGGTCGCCGCCCCGACCGCGGCCCCGGTCCGCCATGCGGTGAGTGCTCCGCCGTCCAGGAGCCCGACCGGTTCCCCGGACACAGGGTCGAGCACCAGCATCAGACCCGTGACCACGTCTTTGCCCAGGTCTCGATTTCGGTTGAAGATCGACACGGTCTTCGCCGCCAGGCCCTCGCCCGGCACGTAGCCACCCATCAGGAGCGAAATGCCGTCCACTTCGTCCACCGGCACGACACCACGAGGCGGGGCGACGACCTGGCCAGCCGACAGCATGGCGAACGCCGACTTCATCGCCTCGACAGCGTCCCGCATGGGAAGCAGTTTGGGAAGATCGTGTGCAGCGACGGTGAGCAGTTTCATCGTGCGCGAACTATAACCCGCGCCACCGGCGCGCGTAAGGTAAATCGGGTGCGAGTACTCCATTTCAGCGACATCCATATCAGCCTCGGGCTGCGCCGAGTTCCTGTCCGCGACTGGCCCGGGAAGCGAATGGCCGGCGGAGTCAACTTCTTGCGAGGCCGTGGCCGGCGATTCGAAAGAGCGCTGGAGAAGCTGGATCGCCTGGCCGATTTCGCGAATTCGGGAGAGGTGGACCTGGTCGTGTTCTCGGGTGACTTCACCGCGATGGGAACGCGCGCCGAGTTCGCCACCTCCCGGGCCGCGATCCAGCCTTTCGTGATCTCACCGGCCGAGTTCGTGTGCGTGGCCGGGAACCACGACCTGTACACCCGAACGGTCGTGCGGGAAAAGCGGTTTGAGACGACCTTCGAGGGACTGTTGGAATCCGACCTGCCCGATTCGCGCGTCGACGGCCCGTGGCCTCTCGTACGGTTGCTCGGAGACGATGTTGCCGTCGTGGGACTGAATAGCGCCAAGCCGAATCCCATACCGTGGCGATCGAGTGGCCGGATTCCGCCCCGGCAACTGGAGGCACTGACCGACGTTCTCGCCCGACCCGAGCTCGAGGGTCGTTTCGTGTTCATCGTCACCCACTATGCGCCGTGTCTCGCGGACGGCGGCCCCGATACTCGGGCACACGGTCTGGAGAACGCCGAGGAGTTCCTTCGGGCCTGCGCGGTCGTCGAACGCGGCGCCATTCTATGCGGCCACGTTCACGAGACGTATCGGGTGCGGCTTCCCGCGATCGGCCCGGAGGTCTTCTGCGCGGGCAGCGCGACGATGCACGAACTGGAGGGATTCTGGATGTATGAGGTGGAGGACGGCCGTTTATCCGCCCGCCGCGGGCGCTGGACCGGGCATGGCTATGAAGTTGATCCCGGGTGAGCGAGCCGACGGTCAGTGAACTGCGGTTCCCGGCGGCTCCCGGCTCAGGCCAGGTCTCGGCTATTCTTCTGAAACCACCCGAGTGTCACGCGCTGTACGTCCTCGGCCACGGCGCCGGTGCGGGCATGCGCCATCGGTTCATGGATGGAATCGCGGAGGCCCTCTCAACCCATGGAATCGGTACGTTCCGCTACCAGTTTCCATTCGTTGAAGCGGGTAAGAGGCGCCCGGACCGGGCTCCGGTTCTCACCGGAACGGTGCGTTCAGCGGTCGCCGCAGCTCGTGAACTGGAACCGGATCTTCCCCTGCTGGCAGGCGGCAAGTCGATGGGCGGACGCATGACGTCCAGCGCCCAGGCCGAAAGCTCCCTGGCAGGCGTACGTGGACTCGTATTTCTGGGCTTTCCCCTGCATCGACCCGGCGATCCGTCGAACGCGCGGGCCGATCACCTGAAGGATGTGGACGTACCCATGCTGTTCGTGCAGGGGACCCGTGACCGGCTGGCCGAGATGGAGCGGATGGAGGCGGTGCTGGAGAGCCTCGGAGATCGGGCCGCGATCAATGTGGTCCAGGACGCGGACCACGGCTTCGACGTGCTGAAGCGAACCGGCAAGTCCACGGAGCAGGTGTACGACGACATTGCAGCGGTCGTGCGCGGCTGGACCGACACGATCCTGACCTGATGTGAGAAGGGGGGACGCTGGGCGCCCCCCCTGTCTCATCCCACTGCCTCACGAATACTACGGTGCGGTTCGGTGAACCCGAGACCGCGTCCGGGTGGTGCCTCGCACCCGGGACCGTGCCGCGTTGTCCCGGACCTGGCCTCCCCGGCTTCCTCGCACTCCCTGCGACCCCTGATTGCCCCTGCTTCCACGGGCTCCCTGGGACCCCCGATTGCCCTGCGTTCCCTCGCGAGTGGCTCGTGACTGCGTTTGTGAGCCGCGGGTCGCACCGTCGCGACCCTGTCTGTTCTCCGCCCGCTGGCCCGCATTGGCTCTCTGCCCGACATCGGCTTGAGCGGGTTGGTGTATGCGAGCCCGGTCCTGGCGCTGTGTCCTCGTCGCCTGGGCTGAACGATCCGCCGGGGCCGTCGGGCTTTCCTGGGCCGACAACGGCGCGGCAACCACGAGGGCAACTGCGAAGCCCAGGGTCAGAAGTCTGAGTCGGATCGGCATCTTCGTATCTCCCACATCTGCATCCCCGGCCCGGGCGCTCCGGGCCTCCATGTCAAAGACGACCCGGGGGGGCGGAAGGTCACGGAACCGCACTTCAGATGTCCAGTGTCCGGCCGCCGTCGAGGCCGCTCCGGAGTCGAGGGTGGACAAAGGGTTGACAACTTGCGCCTGTCCCCGTATTCTGCTGGACAAATGTTGGACACGGAGCGAGGGCACCGTGTCACCTCACGTCTAAATGCCCTAGTGACTCAAGGGAGGATCAATGAGCAGATGGAAGAACATGCTTATGCTGACGGCGGTGCTCGGGTTGAGCGTCGGTTCGGCAGCATGCAGCGATGACGACGATGACAACGGCACCAACCCGCAGCCGCAGACGGCTACGCTTCGTGCCGTCCACGCTTCGCCGGATGCTCCGGCCGTGGACATCTATGTAGAAGGCGTGAGCACGCCGATCGCCACGGACGTCGCGTACGGCGACGCGACGGCTTACGCGACGGTCGAGGCGGGCACGTACAACGTGCAGCTGCGCCCGGCCGGCGCCGACTCGTCCACCGACCCGATCTACGAGACGGGCAACGTGACGCTCGGTGCGAACTCGATCCTGACCGCGGTTGCCGCGGGCCTGCTGAATTCGGCTGACGCCGCGGACAGTTTCCGCATCATCCCGCTCTTCGAGAGCTTCGCCACGCCCGGCTCGGGCAACGCGATCGTGCGTATCCTGCACGCAGGCTCGGATGCCCCGACCGTGAGCCTCGATGTGGGTGCTGACGGTTCGAACGAGGTCGTCGATCTCGCCCGGTTTGCCGACACCGGCGCCGGTGGCATCGATCTGCCAGGCGGCAGCCCGCTGGCGCTCGGCGTCGTGGTAGACGGCCTGACGGTCACCACGTTCACGATTCCCGCGCTCGACGCCGGAACCGAGTACTTCGTGATCGCCACCGGCCTTTTGGCTCAGATGGACATCATGGCGGACGACGCTTTCAAGCTCCTGGCCGTGACCGAGGGCAGCACGTCCCTGTTCATTCCGCAGGATGGCCCGGATGCGGGTAGCGCCATGCTGCGGGCCGTGCACGCCTCGCCGGATGCGCCGGCCGTGGACGTGTATGCCGAGGGCATCTCGATTCCCCTGTTCACAGCACTTGCCTACGGTGATGCGTCTCTCTACGCGAGTGTCCCGGCGGGCATGTACAACGTCCAGCTGCGGGCGCACCCCTCAACCGAGGCGGACGCCGTCGTGTACGAGACGGGTATGATCGAGCTCGCGTCGAATCAGACGATCACTGCGATCGCGTCTGGCTTCCTGACTTCGGCCGATCCGGCGGATGAGTTCCGCGTCCTCCCGTTCGTCGAGGATTGGGGAGTTCCGCAGTCCGCTCTCGTGCGCATCGTGCACGCCGGGCCGGACGCGCCGTCCGTCGACATTGACGTGGGCGACGATGGCGTCGTCGACTACGCCGACCTGGCCCGCTTTGCGGACACCGGAGCGGACGGAATCGCGCTGCCTTCCGGCGAGGCACTGCAGGTTGGAATCCGTGTGGCGGGCGGTGACCGCGTGACGGCCTTCACCACGCCGGCCCTTCCGGACGGTGAAGAGATCTTCGTGATCGCTACCGGCAGCCTGGTTGAGCCGGCCCGTGCGGATGATGGATTCTCGCTGCTCGCAGTGGCCAGCACCGGTTCGCTCGGCTTCATCAAGCAGAATCCGGTGGTGTACGCACTGCACGGCAGCCCGGACGCTCCGGCGGTCGACATCTACGCTGGCGAGGCGTTGCTCGTGGAGAACATCGCGTTCGGCGAACTGAGCGGCACCGTGCAGGTTCCGCCGGGCACCTACACGCTCGACTTCTACGTGACGGGCACCGGTGGAGGCAGTCCTGCGGCGAGCTTCGACACGCCCGACCTGATGGCGGGATCGGCCTACCTGGCCGTTGCGGCAGGTGAGTTGGCCCCCGAGGGCACCGAGGAGGCGTTTACGCTCCTCGCTTTCGAGGAGTTGTTCGATCCGACCGAGACCGCTCGGGTGCGTGCAATCCACGCTTCGGGTGACGCTCCGGCCGTCGACATCGGCACCGTTGATGGCGGTACGGGCGAGATCGATGCGGTCCTGTTCCAGAACCTCTCGTGGAGTGAGTCGTCCGACGACATCGGCCTCGAGGCACCCGTCGGTGACTTGACCATTGGCGTCGCTGCGACGGGCAGTACGACTCCTGTCGCCACGTTCGATATCACCACGTCGGCCGGCCTGCAGACGTTTGCGGTTGCCGCGGGCGCCCTGGCTCCGGATGGGGTCGAGGAAGCGTTCCGGCTGATCCTGGTGGTCGTAAGTGCCAACCCGTGGATCGGCGCCGAGGTGCTGCCGAACTCATAACCGATAGACGGAGCCACGGTGCGTTCGGTCCAGCCTCGACCGGCGTACCTGATCCCGGACGGTCGCGCAGTCCGCGGCCGTCCGGGTCCTCCCGTTACACCTGAAACCAGTAAGTAGTCAGGCGGATCTCGAGGCATTACTCAGGAGGAAATCGAATGCGAATCCGAAGCACCATGGCGATACTTGTCGCTTCCGCCGTCGGCCTGGCAGTGGCGGCCTGTGACGTCACGACCGAGCCCAAGAGCACGGTAACGGAAGCGAACGTCTTCAACGACACGCAATCCTACGAGGCGTTCCTGGCCAAGCTGTATGCCGGGCTGACCGTGACGGGCCAGCAAGGCCCGAACGGCAACTCGGACTTCTCGCGCCTCGACGAGGGGTTCAGCCACTACGGCCGCCAGTTGTGGCAGCTGCAGGAGCTGCCCACGGATGAGGCGGTGCTGGGTTGGGGCGATGCGGGCATCCCGGAGATGATCACGATGGGGTGGGCCTCGTCGAACCAGTTCGTTCAGATGATGTACTCGCGGGTGTTCTACCAGGTGTCGCTGGTGAACGAGTTCCTGCGCGCGACATCGGACGAGAAGC
>JBATJK010000006.1:0-4088 GCA_049668445.1 Gemmatimonadota bacterium | reverse complement strand
TCCCCAGGCTTCGAGCCCCGAGGCTGCCAACGCCTTCCTCAAGCTCCTGGAAGAGCCGGCGGCGGACACGCTGGTGTTCCTTACCTCGAGCCGGCCGGGGGCCCTGCTTCCCACCATCCGCTCAAGGGTGCTGGAGGTTCGGGTTACCCCACCCCCTCTCGATAAAGCGCAGGCGTTCCTGGTGGAGTACGCGGGGATGGATGCGGCCGAGGCCGGCGCCGCCGCGCGACGCACGGAAGGGTCGATCGGAACCGTTCTCGGTCTGGCCTCCGAGGGGACGGTGGACGTCCGGATTGAAGCGGCAGGCCTTCTTGCCTGCGCCGTACGCGGGTCGCGATCCGACCGGCTCCGCCTCGCCGCCGGATATCCGCCGGCCGGTGCGCGGGGAGCGTTCTCCGGTATGCTGGATGTTCTCGAGCGCACGATTCGCGACGCGGCCTCCGTGGCCGCCGGCGTGCCGGACGCCGTTCTCGACCCCGGGATTGCCGACCGAATCACGGAAATGCGTTCCATGCCGCCCGAGCGGCTGGTCGACGCGGCCCGCCACGTGGAATCGGCACGCGATGCGGCGTCGGGCAACGGCAATCCCCAGGGAATCGTGGCCGTCCTGCTGGCGGACCTGGCAGCGACTCTCGGAACGTGAGGCCAAGACTGGGTTCCGATATTGGGAACACCCAAGCTCACTCACGGTATATGTAAGGATTATGGTGAAAACGGAATCGCTCACACATGTGGATGAGCAGGGTCGCGCGCGCATGGTGGACGTCAGCGCGAAGGCAGTGACGCGGCGCCGGGCTGAAGCGGAAGGTGAGATCCGTATGCAGCGCTCCACGCTGGACGCGATTCGCGCCAACGAAGTGCAGAAGGGAGACGTACTTACGGTGGCACGGTTGGCCTCGATCGGAGGGGCCAAGCGCACGGCGGACTTGATTCCGCTGTGCCACCCGCTCGCGCTCGACGGAATCGACGTCGAGATCGAGCCGAAACCGGACCTTCCGGGTATACGTCTCAGTGTGGTAGTGACGACCGAGTCGCGCACTGGCGTCGAGATGGAGGCCATGTGCGCGGTGTCGGCAGGACTGCTGGCCGTCTACGACATGTGTAAGGCCATGGACCGGGGGATGGAGATCGGCCCGGTGCGACTGATGCACAAGTCGGGAGGCAGCAGCGGGGAGTGGCGTCGGACGGATCGAGCCGACGAGTCGTGATGCGATTGAAACTCGAGCGGGAGCTGGAATAGATGTCGAAGAAGAATGAGCACCTTCACCTGGGACCGAGACCGCTGAAGAATGCGGTTGTGGACCTCCGGGAGCAACTGCGTGATGCGCGGCGAGGTCCGGGTCTCGGGGTCCGAATGGCGGTCCTCGTACTCGGGGTCGCGGTCGCCCTGAATACCGCCTGGGTGCTGGGCTCCGTTCGTCCGCGGCTGGCGGAGGCGGAAGCTGCCGCCCAGGCAGCGCATGCGGCCGGGAGCGACGCGGCCGGTGAGAACGCGCTGGTCAGGCTGCAGAACGCCAATCTCCTCGAAATCATCGACTACTCGTCCCGGTACCGCATTCCAGCGGACCTCGCACAAGCGATCCACTCGATCGCGATTTCCGAGGATCTCGACCCGGAGATGGCATTCCGGCTCGTCGAGACCGAGTCATCCTTCCGACGGAATGCGCTCAGCGAGGCTGGCGCCGTCGGCTACACCCAGATCCTTCCGAGCACTGCGAAGTGGTTGGACTCGGGCGTGGACGAGGCCAACCTGTACGAGCGGGACGTCAATCTGAGGCTCGGCTTTCGCTACCTTCGGCTGTTGCTCGAAGAAAACGCCGGGGACATGAGATTGGCCCTGTTGGCCTACAACCGTGGACCAGGAACGGTTCGGGCGATCGTCGCCAACGGTGGCGACCCCGCGAACGGATACGCGACCCGGATTATGGGAAGCGAGTAGCCTCCGGCCACCGTTTCGTCGATAGTTGCGGCCGGCGGACGGATGTTCGCCGGCCGTTCTGCATCTGCCGCCATGGGGCCGGGCGGACGGGCATGAAACGTGCTTGAGGTAGGGACCGGAGAAGCGAGATCAAGAATCCAATAAGCCAATTCGTGGGGCGAACGGAATGTCCGAATACGATTCACTGCTGTCGAAGATTGAAACCAAGAGCGCCGTCATCGGCATCGTCGGCCTTGGATACGTGGGGCTTCCGCTAGCGATAGCCTTCGTGGAGGCGGGTTTTCACGTGCTGGGTTTCGATGTGAGCGCAGACGTGGTTGAGGGCCTGAGCAGCGGACAATCGCATATCGGCGATGTGCCATCCGAAGCGGTGGGACGTGCTGTCGAGGCCCGCCTTTTGTCAGCCACAACGGATTTCGCCAGACTTTCGGATTCGGACGTGGTGGTCATTTGCGTGCCGACTCCGCTCTCGAAGACAGAAGACCCTGATCTCTCCTACGTCATGCAGGCCACCGATTCGCTGACCGGCGTGCTTCGGCGGGGACAGCTGGTGGTGCTCGAGTCCACGACCTACCCCGGCACTACTCGTGATCTCGTCGCACCGGCCCTCGAGACATCGGGCCTGGAGGCGGGCGTGGACTTCTTCGTCGCCTTCAGCCCCGAGCGAGTCGACCCGGCGAATCCGACGTGGGGTGTCGCAAACACACCCAAGATCGTCGGAGGGCTGACCGAGGATTGCCACCGCCTCGCCGTGGCGCTGTACGCCGATGTAATAGACCAGGTCGTCGAGGTTTCATCCCCCGAGGTCGCTGAACTGGCGAAGATCCTGGAGAACACCTTCCGGGCGGTGAACATCGGCCTGGTGAACGAGATGGCCGTCATCTCTGACAGGCTCGGAATCGACGTATGGGAAGTGATCGACGCCGCCGCCACCAAGCCGTACGGCTTCATGCGCTTTTTCCCGGGGCCTGGCCTCGGCGGACACTGCATTCCCATCGACCCGCTGTTTCTGGCGTGGAAGATGAAGACCCTGCAGTACCGCACGCGGTTCATCGAACTGGCGGCAGAGGTCAACGCCGAGATGCCCATGTATGTGATCCGGCGAGCGGCAGAAGCGCTCAATTCAGTTCGGAAGCCGGTCAACGGCAGCCAGGTCCTGGTGCTTGGTGTCGCTTACAAGCCCGATGTGAACGACGTTCGTGAGAGCCCGGCGCTAGACATCATCGCCCTGCTTCGACAGCGAGGTGCGGTCGTGGAGTATCACGATCCCTACGTGCCGGCTGTGGCGTTGGAATCGGGAGACCTTCAATCGGTCGACCTTTCTGAGGACCGGCTCCGGGACTCGGATCTCGTAATGATCGCGACGGACCACGGTTGCGTCGACTACGAATTCGTCGGGCGTCACGCTTCGCTGGTGGTCGATCCACGGAACGCGATGGGGGCTTCGGAAAAGGCCGTTGTCTATCCGATCGCCGGACCCCCTCGAAACGGATCGCGAAAGCTCCGCGGCGTACGAATCGGACACGATGACTGATCCCCAAATGCAAGGGCGTGTGGGACCGGTCCGTGCGTTTGTCCGACGTGTGCCTCCCCTTAGACGAGCCGCAATCCGGACGCTGCGCTGGGGCGATCGAGTTTCGGCCCGGACGCATGTCAAAGAGCTCTGGGTGTACGCGCGGAGGGCGGGTCGGAAATTGTCGGACTCCGGCAGCGGACCTTCGATCCGATTCGTGATCTACGGCCAGGGACGGAGTGGAAGCAGCGTCCTCCTCGACCTGATCGGATCGCATCCCGACGTCTATTGCGAGAGCGAGATCTTCAACGAGAAGGTCGCGGCTCGCCTGCTGAAGCCGTGGGACTACCTGCATGCGAGGGCGGATCTTTCGCCGAAGCCCGCCTACGGATGCAAGATGAAGATCTACCAGATGACCGATGACCAGGGGATCGAGAACCCGCACCAGTTCATGCTGGATCTCCACGCCGGGGGCTGGAAGGTCATCCATCTCGTGAGAGAGGACCTGTTTCGGAAGGCTCTCTCCCTGGTCATCGCAGAGACGCGCGGGCAGTTCCTCGACCGCAAGTCAGGCGGTACAGGAGTGGATTCGCTCGCCATCGATCCGGCCCGCCTCGAGGCGGCGATGCGTGAGCG
>JBATJK010000005.1:0-5246 GCA_049668445.1 Gemmatimonadota bacterium | reverse complement strand
CCGTTGTGCGTCAGCCACTCCCGGTTGATGTGCCCTTCGATCGGCTGCATCCACGGGAAGATGTACTCGGCGCCCCAGTACATGCCGATGAACACCAGAAGCGAGACCGGCAGGAAGCCGCCCGTGGCCTCAGCTATCCGGCGGAATGGCTTGCCCCAGTGTCCCTTGGCCGCGACCAGAATGGCGCCGAAGATCACGCCCGCCTGGGCGAGCGCGGTCCAGTACATGAAGTTGATCCACACGGCCTGCCACGCACGCTGAGGAGCGCGGCCGAGCGCGATATAGAAACCGACGGCTCCCACGACGATCGCCACGAGCCACAGAGCTCCGGCAAGGCCGCTGACACGGCCCGAGACCGTGTTGAGCGCCAGTTCCTTCGTCTTATCTGAATCGTGCGAGCTCAAAGTATCGCCCATCCATTCGTGCGTACGGTGTCGGTCCGGTTACTCAGCGACAGGAGCGTCTTCCTGCAGCTTTCGGACGTATTCCACCAGGTACCACCGATCCTCGTGCTGCACGCGCCGGTACGACGGCATCACGCCGCGTCCGTTCGCGATCATTCCGTAGATGTATCCATCCGACAGGTCCAGGGCCCGCTCCGACAGGAGGTTCAACGTCGGCAACGGGGGCAGACGGTTGGGCCCTACCACTGGTCCATCTCCAGCCCCGGTCTCGCCGTGGCACATGACGCAGTACTGAAGGAACAGGACTTTGCCCTGCTCCAGCTCGTCCGCCGTGCCGGTGAGCGGGTTGGTCAGCAAGGTGTCCGCCGCCAGCAGGTCCAGGTGACGAGCCGATCCGGCCGGGACCGTCCCCGGGACCGGGGCCATCGGCTCGGCCTCGTAGGTCTCGATGGAAGGCTGCGTCGTCATGGTCTCGAACCACGGCACGTACTTCACCTGGTCATCGCAGGCCGACGTAGCGACGACAGCCGCTAGAACCACCAGGGCGGCGCGCAGGTCGGGTCGGAGGCTCATACGCCCACCTCCACCTCGACGGCTCCGGCATCGCGCACCAGCGCTTCCACTCCACTCTGTTCGGCTCCCGCGGCGGACGGCACATACACACCGAACCGGTCCACCGAGAAGTTCGTCCGGTACTGGGCCGACAGGCGGCCCGGCTTCCGGGTGTGATGCAGAACCCCGAGGAACCCGAAGAGCCCGGTGAACAGAATCGTCATCTCGAACATGATGATGAAGTAGGCCGGCCATGAGAGGATCGGCTTGCCCTGCGTCACCAGCGGGTACGCCACGGCGGTAAGGCCCGTCAGGGCCGTGGCCGTGGCAAAGCCCGTGATGCCGCCGATCAGAGCCCAGCGGCGAACCGGACTGGCGACGATGCCCATGGCTTCCTCGAGTTCCGGCGCCGGGAAGGGCGAGTACACGTCCAGGTCGGAGTGCCCGTCCGCCACCAGTCGCTCGACCGCCTTCCTGGTCGCGCCCAGGGTATCGAACTGGGCCAGGATGCCGCTCATGAGTGGCCCCCGTGCTCGTGCTCGTGTGCGAGGTGCTCCTTTACCTCCGCGATGCTGATCACAGGCAGCGTCTTCGCGAAGAGCAGGAACCAGAAGAAGAACCAGGCGAAGCTGCCCACCATGATCGTCATTTCCGTCAGGGACGGCGTGTAGACCTGCCAGGCGCTCGGATCAAACTCGTGAGCCAGCGAAGTGACGATGATCACGAACCGCTCATACCACATCCCGATGTTGACGAACACGGAGATGACGAACAGGGCCTTGAGGCTGTGCCGCGTGCGCTTAAACCACAGGCTCATCGGCACCACGACGTTACAGAAGACCATGATCCAGAACGGGCCCTTGTAGAAGCCCGTGCCCCGCCAACGGAAGCTCTCAATCTCGATCGGATCGGCGGAGAACCAGGCCAGGAAGTACTCCATGCCGTACGCGTACCCCACGATCAGGGACGTGAACAGCAGAAGCTTGGACATGTTGTCGAAGTGGTACTTCGTGATGTACCTGTCGAGGCCGAATGCCCAGCGCAGCGGGATGGTAATCGTGATCACCATCGCGATTCCCGAGAAGATCGCGCCCGCCACGAAATACGGCGCGAAGATCGTCGAGTGCCAGCCGGGCACGATGCCCATCGCGAAGTCCCACGACACCACGCTGTGCACCGAGAGCACCAGCGGCGTCGCGATCCCGGCCAGGTAGAGATAGAGGCGCCGGTAGTGCGCCCAGTCCCTGACCGACCCGGTCCACCCCAGCGCAAAGGTCCCGTACAGCTTCTTCTTGATTCCCGTGAACTTGTCGCGCAGTACCGCGAGGTCCGGGATGAGGCCCAGGTACCAGAACACGAGACTGATCGTGAAGTAGGTGCCGATCGCGAACATGTCCCATACGAGGGGCGATCGGAAGTTGGGCCACAGCAGGCGGGTCGAGGGGTAGGGCACCAGGTAGTAGAAGTACCATACCCGGCCCAGGTGAATGAGCGGGAACAGACCCGCCGTCATCACCGCGAAGATCGTCATCGCCTCGGCCGTCCGGTTGATCGTCGTGCGCCAGCCCGATCGGACCAGGTAAAGCACGGCGGAGATCAGCGTGCCGCTATGCGCGATGCCGACCCAGAAGACGAAGGTGACGATGTAGACGCCCCAGTTGACCGGGGTGTTGATCCCGGCCCGACCCATTCCGTCTCGAATCTGAATGGTCCACGCCACGCCTGCCGCCGCGATGAGCACGAGGCAGATTCCGATCAGCAGCCAGTATCTCTTGTACGGCGTGGAGATCGGCCGGCTGATGTCCCGGTTCGCGTCGGCGAGACTCGGTAGTCCCTCTCTCGGAACTTCGATTTCAGCTGTTGCCATCAGTGCTCCGGCGCCTCTTCCGCCGTCTCTTCGTGTCCCCCGGCTCCGTGCGCGCCCTCGGGCAACGCGGCGTGGGTCACGCTCTTCAGATATGTGATCGCCGGCCTGGTGTTGAGCTCATCCAGCATGGCGTAGCCGCGGGCGCCCTTGGCTTTTCGCGACACCCGGCTGGCCGGGTCCTTCAGGTTCCCGAACACGATCGCCTGCGTCGGACACGACTGCATGCACGCGGTCTGGATCTCGCCGTCCTCGACGAGCCGTCCCTCGTCCTTCGCGTCCAGCTTGGCCCTGTTGATCCGCTGGACGCAGAACGTGCACTTCTCCATCACGCCCTTGGAGCGCACCGTCACGTCCGGGTTGAGCTGCAGGTTCAGCGGATACGGGAACTCGTAGGTGAACCAGTTGAACCGGCGCACCTTGTACGGACAGTTGTTGGCGCAGTACCGCGTGCCCACACACCGGTTGTAGATCTGAGCGTTGAGGCCCTCCGGCGTGTGATACGCCGCGTACACCGGGCAGACCGGCTCGCACGGCGCGTCGCCGCACTGCTGACACAGAGTCGGGAAGTGGACTCCCTGGAATCCCTCCTCCGTTTCCTCGTAGTAGCGCATGATCTGCATCCAGGACATCTCACGGCCCTGGCCGCACAGGTCTTCGCCCACCACGGGGAGGTTGTTCTCGGAGTAGCAGGCCGTGACACAGGCTCCGCAGCCCGTGCAGGCATTCAGGTCGATCGACATACCCCACCGGTACGGGCTCTGCGGATCGGAGTCGTACGCCGCCTCGACGAGGGTGGTCAGATCGAACTGGTGCTCCATGGCGTCGGGCACGTCGTGGACGTTGATAATCTCCGCGATCTCGCGATCGAGGTCGTAGTCGTGACCCTGCATGATCACGAGTTTGCCACGCTGGCCCGTCGCAGTCAGCGTGGCCGCCGCACCTGAGTAAGCGAGGGCGCCGCTGCGCGGATCGGGCGTGCCGTCCAGCAGGTCGAGCGCGTTGAAGCCCCGGCCGGCGGCGGTGCGTCCGTACGCGGAGTGTCCCTGCCCGAGCGGAACGGCCAGCGTGTCCGGCCGAATCCCCTTGTAGACGTAGGCCGGCGCGGTGACGCTGCCGCCAGCCGTCGTCACCTGTACGAGATCGCCGGTCTCGACGCCGAGCGGGCCGGCGGTTTCCGGATGGATCTCCACCCAGGCGTTCCACACCGCCTTGGTCACCGTGTCCGGGAACTCCTGCATCCACGGCCGGTTCGCGCCGCGTCCGTCGTGGAACTGGACTGTCGGGAACGCGATCAGCGAGAAGTCTTCGGGGGCCGCGGTGGCCCGGAACGAGTAGTTGGCCGCAGCGGCGGTCAGCGCAGGCGCAACGTCCGGCAGGTCCGGCACGCCCAGGGAAACGCCACCCTCGGACAGGGCCTGGTGCCACCAGTCCTCGAAGGTCGGTGCGTCATCGCCAATGCGGCCGTGCAGCTCCTGCCACATGCCCTGCAGATAGCTCCGGTAGTCGGCCGCTTCGAAGGCTTCGGTCGCACCTGCTGCCGCCGCGATCTGGAGGAGAATGTCCTCGCGCTGCCGGGTGTCGAATACGGGCTGCATCGCGGGCTGAGCGAGCCCCATGTACCCACGGCTGAGCAGCCCGTCTCCCCACGACTCGAGCTCGTGGTGCGAGGGCAGAATCCAGCCGGCCTTCGCCGCCGTCTCGTCGGCGTGCGGAGAGAGCGAGATCACGTTGGGCACGTTCGCCAGGGCCTCGGCGAAACCGAGCGAAGCGGGCATCGCGTACGCCGGATTGACCCCGGCCACGATCAGGGTCTGGATCTCCCCGTCGTTCATGCGACGGCCCAGGTCGGCGATGGCCGCAAACGGAAGGTGTCGGCCCCGGACCATCTCCCCATCGAACTTCACGGTGCTGCCGATGGCGCCGGCGACGTAGTTGAGCAGGATGACCGCGAGGTGCGTATCGGTCGCCGCGGGTCCCTGCCCGGCGATGCCTGGCGGGAGTGCCACGGGCGCCTGCGCCGCTGCGAAATGCTCGGCCAGGCTTCTCAGCTTGTCCGCTTCGACGCCCGTCGCCTCGGCTACGTTGTCGATCGTGAACGGGGCGAGTGCCGCCTCGACGCGGGCTGCACGTCCGTCCGCCTTTCGTGCTGCGACTTCGCGTGCCACGGCCAGAGCGACGAGGCTCTCGGTGCCGGCGCGCGCCGGAATCCACTCGTCGGCCTTGAGTCCGGACTGGGACAGCCGGGGGGCGACGAATGAGAAGCGGGCTTGAATCCCGTGATCCGGGAAACGGCCGGCTGCGAAGCGGGCGCCCATCTCGACGGGAGCCAGCCACGTACCGAGGAAGTCGGCTCCGAAGCAGACGACGTGATCGGACTCGTTGATCGCGTACGTCGGGATCGCGTCGATTCCAAACGCGATTCC
>JBATJK010000004.1:0-2223 GCA_049668445.1 Gemmatimonadota bacterium | reverse complement strand
GCGCCGATTCCCATGTCCACCTTGAGGGGAACGTCCAGCTGGATCGCCCCTTCCATCTCTTCGCGGACGATGTGGCGGGTCTCTTCGACATTCCCCTTCGGTACTTCCAGTAGCAGTTCGTCGTGCACCTGCAGCAGCATGCGCGCTCCCGCGTCTCCCGCTGCCAACCGATCGTACAGGCGGATCATGGCGATCTTCAGCAGGTCGGCGGCCGTACCCTGGATGGGGGAGTTGGTGGCCAGCCGCTCACCGAAGCTGCGCACGCCCGGGTTCCTGGATCGCATCTCCGGGATGTATCGGCGACGGCCGAGCAGGGTCTCCACGTAGCCACGCTCCTTCGCCTGTTCCTTCATCTCGTCGAGGTAGCGGCGCACCCCGGCGAACCTCTCGAAATAGCTCGCGATGAACTCGTCAGCCTGGGTCCGGCTGATCCCGAGCTGCGCGGCGAGAGCCACGGGTCCCTGCCCGTAGATGGTGGCGAAGTTGATGGTCTTCGCCTGGTCCCGCATGCCGCCGTTCACCGCGTCCGCGTCCACGCTGAAGATGCGGGCCGCCGTCTCGCGATGAATGTCGCGATCGGCGCGGAAGGCCTCGACGAACGCCGGGTCCTCGGACAGGTGCGCCAGCACCCTGAGCTCGATCTGCGAGTAGTCGGCCGACAGGAACAGGTAGCCCTCGTCCGGCACGAAGCCCTTCCGGATTTCCCTGCCGAGCGTGGTGCGAACCGGGATGTTCTGGAGGTTCGGGTCGGAAGAAGAGAGTCGGCCGGTCGCCGCCACGGTCTGGTTGAACGTGGTGTGTATGCGGCCCGTCGCCGGGTGCACCAGGGCAGGCAGCTTCGACACGTACGTGCCGTCCAGCTTGTCGAGCTCACGGTACTCGAGGATCAGGCGCGGGATCTGGTGCCCCTGGGCGGCCAGTTCGCTCAGCACTCCCTCATCCGTGGAGGGACCCGTCTTCGTCTTCCGAAGAACCGGCAACTCTAGACGCTCGAACAGGAGCTCCCGCATCTGGGGCACCGAGCGCAGGTTCACTTCACCCCCGGCCAGCTTGTAGATCTCCTCCTCGATCAGGGCGATCTCGCGAGTGAACCGCTCGCGCAGAGCGTCGAAGACATCCAGGTCGATGCGGACGCCGGTCTTTTCCATGTCCGCCAGGACCGGCACCAGCGGCATCTCGATGTCCTCCAGCAGGTCCAGCATGGAGTGCGCTTCGAGATCCTCCTTCAGCCGGCCATACAATCGCAACGTGTAGTCGGCGTCTTCGCCCGAGTAGGCGGTCGCGGCCTCGAGCGACACCTCCGCGAACGGGATCTCGCTGCGTCCCGAGCCGGCGACCTCGGCATACGAGGTGAGCTTTGCGTGGAAACGATCGAGCGCCAGGAGATCGAGTCCGTGCTGCCGTTTCCCGGGATCGAGCACGTACGAGGCGAGTGAGGTATCGAAGTACACGCCACCCAGCGGTGCACCGGCCCTCTCCAGCACGTGCATGTCGTACTTGATGTTGTGACCGACTTTGCGGATGGACTCGTCTGCCAGCAGTTCGCGCAGCGGCGCCAGGGCCGGCGAGGTGATCGCCGGAAGATTCGGCACCGGCTCCGGCGCGTCGAGCATGAGCATCGGATTGCCGTCGGAGTCCGTAGCCACGGCCGAAGGCACGTGACCGAAGGCCAGGTAGTACGCCGACCCTTCGACGGCGGAAAGCGACACACCCACCAGTTCAGCCCGCATCGGATCCGTGCTCGTCGTCTCGGTGTCCACCGCGATCGTGCCGGCGGCACGCATCTCGGCCAGGACGGCCGGCACCTGCCGAGCGTCCGTGATCAGCTCGTAGCCGGGACCGGGTCCAACCGCGGTGGCCTCTGTCGGGGCATCTTCGTCGTAGCCGCCCGCGGGTGAGGGCGAAGTACTGCCGGCCACCGAGGTGCTCTCGGGCGCCCAGTCCCGGGCCAGACCGTGAAACTCCAGGTCGAGGAAGATCTTCCCCAGGCGCTCCCGATCGGGCTCGCTCCGGGCCAGTGAGTCGAGGTCCAGGTCGATGGGGGCATCGAGTCGAATCGTGACCAGCTCTTTCGACAGGCGGGCCATGTCCGGGTATTCGATGAGGGCGTTCCGGACCCGCTTTCCCTCGATATCCTCGGCATGTGCCAGGATCTGTTCGAGATCGCCGAATCGTTCAATCAGGTCGGGAGCCGTCTTCTTCCCGATCCCGCGCACTCCGGGA
>JBATJK010000003.1:0-3797 GCA_049668445.1 Gemmatimonadota bacterium | reverse complement strand
GCACGGTTGAACCCTACATGAGAGCGAACAACCCATGCGAATAGCTGTCCCGAAGGAGCATACGCCGCTCGATCAGCGCGTGGCCATGACCCCGCAATCGATCAAGCGCCTTGCTTCGGACGAGATCCAGTTCGTCGTGGAGAGCGGAGCCGGGCTCGGAGCCTCCTTCACAGACGACGAGTACCGCGAAGCGGGCGCCGAGATCGTCCAGGACCCGAAGGCCCTGTTCGATGGCGCCGAGGTGGTCACCAAGATCAACGCCCCGGTCAAGAGGGAGGACGGGACGGATGAAGCCGAGCTCATCCCGGCCGGCGCGCTGTTCCTGGCCCAGATGAGGCCGCACGAGAACGGCGACGTCCTGAACCGGCTCGCGGAACGCGGCGTGACGTCGTTTTCGATGGAGTTGATGCCACGCACCACCCTGGCCCAGCGCATGGACTGCCTGTCGGCGTTCAGCACCGTCGCGGGTTATATGGCCGTGATCCGTGGCGCCGAGGCGGGGAGCAAGTTCTTCCCCATGCTCACGACGGCGGCGGGGACGATCCCTCCGGCGCACGTGTTCATCATCGGGGCCGGCGTGGCCGGCCTGCAGGCGATCGCCACCGCGCGCCGTCTCGGTGCGGTCGTGGAGGGCTTCGACATTCGGCCCGAGACCAAGGAGCAGGTACAAAGCCTCGGGGCGACGTTCGTCGAGTGGGAGGGAGCCTCCGACGATATGCAGACCGAAGGTGGCTACGCCAAGGAAGTGTCCGAAGAGGAAGAAGAAAGGGAGCGGCAGCTCCTGTCCGACCACATCGCGATGTCCGACGTGGTCGTCACCACGGCGCTCGTTCCCGGCCGGCCGGCTCCGAAGCTCATCTCCGAAGACATGGTCAAGGGCATGCGGCCGGGTTCTGTTATCGTGGACCTCGCCGCCGAGACCGGCGGGAACTGCGAGTTGACGGTGAAGGGTGAGGTCGTGGAGCGTCACGGAGTGCTCATCCTCGGGCAGACGGACCTGGCCGCGTCACTGCCTGTTCACGGCAGTCTTATGTACGGCCGGATCGTGTCGGTCCTGCTGCAGCACATCATGAACGACGAGGGCAAGATCGTAATCGACCTCGACGACGAGATCACCACCGCAATTGCGGTTACGCACGACGGGAATGTGAGGTATCAGCAATGACCGGTACGATTCTCATCAGCGTGTATGTCTTCGTGCTGGCGATGTTTGTCGGCTTCGAAGTCATCACCAAGGTCCCCCCGACGCTGCACACGCCCCTAATGTCGGGCTCCAACGCCATTTCGGGCATTTCGATCGTCGGGGCGTTGGTCATCGCCGGCATGGGACAGGGCACGATGTTCGACATCATCGGGATGGTCGCGGTCATCGCCGCGACCCTCAACGTGGTGGGCGGATTCATGGTCACCGACCGGATGCTGCAGATGTTCCGGCGGGACACCGACACGAACTAGCGAACACCGAGGCAGATAGATGGAAACCAGAGTTCTCATCATGCAGCTCGCCTACCTCGTCTCGGCGGTGCTGTTCATAACCGGGCTGAAGCGCCTCAGCCACCCGGACACCGCCAGGGGCGGCAATCGGCTGGCGGCGATCGGCATGCTGGTCGCAATCGTTGCCACGCTGGTCGGCGAGCAGATTCTCACCTGGCAGTGGATCATCGGCGGACTGTTGATCGGGACCGTGGTCGGCGGATTCATGGCCCGTTTCGTCAAGATGACCGCCATGCCGCAGATGGTAGGCCTGTTCAACGGATTCGGTGGCCTCGCCTCCGGTCTCGTTGCCGCGGCTGAATTTCTGCGCTACTCCATGGGTGTTGCCGGGACCGCTGAGGTCCCGGTGGACGCCTCCATCTCGATCATGCTCGGCACGCTGATCGGCGCCGTGACTTTCTCCGGCAGCCTGGTCGCATTCGGAAAACTGCAGGGCATCGTGACCGAGAAGGCGGTGAGATACCCCGCCCAGCAGTTCCTCAATGCCGTGCTGTTTCTCGGCATTCTGGCCGTGATGGCCTATCTCGTGGTCATGACGCCGGACGCCATTCTTGGATCTGACACGGGCACCGTGAACATCATCTACTACGCCCTGTGGGGCGCGGCGATGCTGCTCGGCGTGCTGCTGGTGATCCCGATCGGCGGGGCCGACATGCCGGTCGTCGTGTCGCTGCTGAACTCCTACTCCGGCCTGGCGGCTTCAGCAGCCGGCTTTGTGCTCAACAACAACGCACTCATCATCTCCGGTGCCCTGGTCGGTGCCTCGGGCCTGATCCTCACCCGGATCATGTGCAAGGCCATGAACCGATCGCTGGCAAACGTGATTTTCGGGTCGTTTGGCCAGGTGGCGGGCAAGGAGCTGGTGAAGGGCGAGAAGCGCACCATGGCCGACGTGAACGACGTGCAGGCGGACGACGTGGCCATGCTGCTCGCGTACGCCAAGCAGGTCGTGATCGTGCCGGGCTATGGTCTCGCGGTGGCTCAGGCGCAGCACAAGCTGCGCGAGTTGTGCGACAACCTCGAAAACCGCGGTGTGAACGTGAAGTACGTGGTGCACCCGGTCGCCGGGCGTATGCCCGGACACATGAACGTGCTGCTGGCCGAGGCCAACGTGCCTTACAATCAGCTCTACGAGCCGGAGGACGTGAATCCGGACATCGCCAACGTGGACGCGTGCCTGGTCGTCGGCGCGAACGACGTGGTGAACCCCGCCGCGCGGGACGAGCCGGCCAGCGATCTGTACGGCATGCCGATCATCGAGGTGGACCGCGCGAAACACACCGTGGTCATGAAGCGGAGCCTCAACCCCGGTTTCGCGGGCCTCGACAACGAGCTGTTCTACCTCCGGAACACGATGATGCTGTTCGGCGATGCGGCCGACTCCATCGGGCGGATCCTGGAGGAAGTGAAGCAGCTTTAGGCGGTGCAGGCGCCTCTCTCCGTCCCCGGAGGGAGGCGCCCGTGTCTTGAATCGGTAACGAGGGGCGAATTCCCGGGTCCCGCCCCATTTGAATCTCCTTGGTTCGAGGGATTCCCTACCGGCCCCGCCCGGCCTATCATTAGGTGACGAGTGTGAGGCCACGTGGCCTCGCGGCACCCACAAACAAAGAGAGTAGACGATGATTCGACGCCCCCTTCGCGCCCTTCTGCCCCTGGCTGTGGTGGCCCTCGTTGGAATTGCAGGCGCCTGCGGCGGTGACGACGATGAGGGCATGGGTCCGGTTGAGACGGACCTGTCGGGTGATTACCTGCTGGTTTCGGTCACGCAGGGTGGAGTCACCCTGGGTCCTGCCCAGGGCGCGAGCGGTACGCTGGCGGTCACAGAGACCCGCTACACCCTTAGCGTGACGGTGCCCGGCCCGACCGGCCCGATTGTCACCGAGGATACCGGCACCTACCAGACGGACGGCAACTCCTGGACGCAGGAATCCGACAATGCGGGTGGATTCCAGGGCGTCGGGACGTTCTCGCTCGTGGGCGGCGTTCTCACGATCGACGTGACCACCGCTGGCGTGCAGGTCCTGAGCGTGTGGGATCGGACCTAGAAGCCTGTTGAAGAACGGGAGCGGGTCGCTCCCGTTCTTCAGCAGGCTTCTAAGCACTCCCACGGATGGCCATGGCTGAGCGAAACGCAACCGTAAGCCGGTCCATATTGGTCCGCCGGGCCCTGCGGCTTGGGGTCGCGGCGGTCTGGTTCGTCGGAGGCGCAGGTGCTCTGCAGGCCCAATCCACGGGCGGGGCCATCGAAGGCACGGTGCGCTCCGCGTCCGACAGCCTTCCCGTGCGCCAGGCAACGGTCCAGG
>JBATJK010000002.1:0-3936 GCA_049668445.1 Gemmatimonadota bacterium | reverse complement strand
GGCTGGAACGCCGGGTAGCGGAGCTCCTGGGCAAGGAAGCGGCCCTGTTCTTCCCGTCCGGTACCCAGGCCAATCAGGCGGCGGTAATCCTCCACACTCGCCCCGGCAGCGAGGCCGTCTGCGAGGCGGAGTCCCACGTTTTCAACTACGAGTACGCGGATGCCGCCTGGCTGGCTGGAGTGCAACTGCACCCGGTGGCATCCGAGAATGGAGCCCTCACGGCCCGGGATGTGGCCGCGGCGATACGGCCTGGAGATCGGCACCACCCGGTCACCACGCTGGTGTGCGTGGAGAACACTCACAACATGCATGGCGGGTCGGTCGTACCCATCACGGCCATGCAGGCCATCCGGGAACTTGCACGGGAGAGGTCGCTTCCGGTTCACCTGGATGGGGCCCGCCTGTGGAATGCTGCAGTGGCCTCAGGTATCTCGCTGGCCGACTTCTCGTCCTGCGCGGACACGGTCACCGTGTGCCTCTCGAAGGGGCTCGGCTGTCCCATCGGGTCGCTTCTGGTCGGGCCGTGCGGGCTGATAGCGGACGCCTGGTCCGTGAGGAAGCGGCTCGGGGGGGGCATGCGGCAGGTGGGTATCCTCGCGGCGGCCGGACTCTGGGCGCTGGATCACAACCTCGACCGACTTGGCCAGGACCACGAGAGGGCGCGTCGTCTGGCACTGGGGTCCAACGCCCTGGACGGGCTACGAGCCGAGGAGCCTGACACCAACATCGTGATGATCCACCTCGAAAGAGAAGACCTGGACGAACAGGCCGTGGCCTCGGAACTGGAGGCGCGCGGTGTCCTGATCCTGCCCGCCGGTCCCGGGAGACTGAGGGCCGTCACGCACCTCGACGTGGACGATCCGGGGATCGAGCACTGCCTCGAATCCCTGTCCCAGGTATTGGCCTGACCAGGATCTGAACGAGAGGCTGACTCAGGCCTCGGCGTCGTGCGGGAGCCAGGCCAGCACCAGGCGGTGTATCGTGATGTCCGCCTTTCGCGGAGCGACGCCCTCCGTCTCCACTTCCAGGCCAGCTACCTCGAACCGGTCCTTCAAGGCCTCGATCTCGCGCCCGAGCTCTTCTTCCATTTCGACCCGCTGTGCACGAAGCGAGTCCACCGACTCCTCCGCCCTCCGGATGTCGTCCCGCTCCCTCGACGCACGTCCCGCCCCACGCATGGCGGTGGTCGCCCGGCCCATGCTCCGCCGACTCAGCTTCTTCCGCCCCAGAAAAGCGTCCAGGACCGTGGCCCCGACCGAGATCGCCGCCTGCACCTTCTGCTGCGAGTACTGGGACTCCTCCCGCTCCACTCGTTCCTCGGCCTTTCGGATCCTCTCGTCGATCCTGGCGAGACGCGTCGCGAAACGGTCCCGGAGTTCGTCGATTTCCTCGTCCCTGGCTTCTCGTGCGGCCTCGCGCACCCGGATCCGGAAATCGGCTTCGGACTCGCCGGCATCAGAGACGAGCTTCAGCGCGGCGCAGCGCAGGACCTCCAGGGGGCGGTTCTGATACAGGTGGCCCTTCAGGGCCGATTTCCAGGACCGATAGCTGGCCACTCGAGCCGCTGCGGAGGGTAGCTTGCCGAACACTACACCCGGCTCCGGATCGGCCGATACGTCGAGGGTCGCGAAGGTCTCGGCGGCTTCCCACGGATTGGGAGGCACGTCCGCCGGCAGAGGGGCGACACAGACCACCCGCTCCCACAGGTCGAGGCCCAGCGTCGCTCGCGCGTAGTGAAGATCCACTTCTGCCAGGAGCGCCGGCCGATACGCGGCCCCAGCCATGCCCGGACCCGACCTGATGAAGGTCTCCTCCACACCCGGGGGAACGACCGGGCGCTCGATATCCGACCTCGCGGATTCCGGCTGCCCGGCGGAGCGCGGCGGTCCCGCTTCCACTCGCTCACCCCGCTGCGGCGCGGCGGACAGGGCCCTGGCTGCCGCCTCACGCCGGGGTTCCATCAAACGCCGGATCTCCGGCCTCGCCATGGGGCCCCTCAGGTACGACATCGCCCAACGGGTCCGGAAGAGCACCGGCCCGTCCTCGTGCACGTTGTTGAGAAGGAATGTCCGGCTCTGAAGTCCACCGAGGATGCGATCCATCTCGCGCCGGTCGAGTCCGGCCTCATTGAAGGCGGCGGCTCCATCCAGCCCGTCCATGACCCGGTTCTTGTCCCGCTCGGTCTGCAGACGACCGAGGAACCACGTGCCCGCGTTGCTCAGCGCCTTGTAGTCCAGGTCCACCGGATTCTGCGTCGCCAGGACGACGCCGAGACCGTAGGCCCGTGCCTGTTTCAGGAGCGTCAGCAGCGGCGGCTTCGATGGCGGAATGCGCGACGGAGGCAGATAGCCGAACACCTCGTCCATGTAGAGGATGGCCCTGAGACTCGCGGTGCCCGGACGCGTGCGGATCCAAGCCAGCAGCTCATTGAGGACGAGCGTGACCAGGAACATCCGTTCGGCGTCGCCGAGATGCGCGATGGAAATGATCGAGATTCTGGGCTTGCCATCCCGAGTCCAGAGGAGGCTCTTGATATCCAGCGGGTCGCCTTCGAGCCACGCCTCGAACCCTGGCGCGGCCAGGAGGTTGTTCAGTTTCATGGCCAGCGCGAAGCGGTCCTTCTCCGGATAGAACGAGTCGAGGTCGAGCACTCCGACCCGATCGAAACCCGGCGACTGGACCGCTCGAATCACGGCTTCCAGATCCAGGTCGATTCCGTCGCCCCAAGCGCGTTCCACGATGTGCGAAAGGAGGATGTGCTCGCGGCTCTGCAGTGGGTCCACCTCTTCACCAGCGAGCGCGAGCAGGGCTGAGACGGTCGACGCCACGCGCTCGCGGCGGGCATCGGGGTCGGCGCCGGCCCCGACGGGAGGCGCGGATAGCGAGCGCAGGACCGCCAGCGGAAGCCCGTGACTGGCCCCCGGCGTATATACAGCCAGGTCCACCGCTTCCCGCAAACGTGCGATCCGCTGGCCGTCCTGTCCCCAGGAGGCCAGGCCCTTCTTCCACTTGGCGGCTTCGTCCTCGGCCAGTTCGTCCGGCGTGACGCCCTTGCGTGCCGCCTTCGCCTCGTCGATCCAGGGACGGAAGTCACCTGGGGCGAGGTCGGGGAAGGTGAGCAGCAGGTTTCCAAGGTCGCCCTTGGGGTCGATGGCAATCGCCGGTATTCCGTCGATCGCCGCTTCCTCGAGCAGCGAGAGGCACAGGCCGGTCTTGCCACTGCCCGTCATGCCGACGGCTACGGCGTGCGTCGTCAGATCGCGTGCGTCGTACATGAGAAGCGGGCCACTGGCCTCAGGATCTGCCGGGTCCACCTCTCTGCCGAGGTAGAAGGAACCCAGTTTCTCGAACTGCGAAGCCTCGAGTGGCTTGTCGTCGGTGGGCATGGGGGCGATCGCTCCGTCGGAATTGTCGCGTTGTCCGGTTCCCATCCTGACGATCTCTCCGATCCGGGGCAAGCCGCCTCCACCCGTGGCGGGCGCTCCTCTCGGTGAGCATCATTGAGAGATCGATGACGGATCTCCCGTAGTTGCAGGGATCGGTGTCGAGGCCAAAAACCGAACAAATTGCGAAAGTCACAGGCCCTACTTATACTGGGTCGACCGGCACCAATCACCTGGAACCACATGACGAGGCGGCGATGGCACTGGAACTGAATGACGAGCGCAAGAAGGCTCTGTCCGTGGCGATCAACCAGATCGAGCGGCAGCATGGCAAAGGTGCGATCATGCGGCTGGGCGCGGAGGGTGCCCGGGTGAGAATCGAAGCGATCTCGACCGGAGCCCTGTCGCTCGATCACGGGACCGGCATCGGTGGGATCCCGCGAGGCCGGGTCACGGAGATCTTCGGGCCGGAATCCTCGGGTAAGACGACACTCACTCTGCATGTCATCGCCAACGCGCAGAAAGATGGCGGTGTGGCCGCTTTCGTGGACGC
>JBATJK010000001.1:0-5820 GCA_049668445.1 Gemmatimonadota bacterium | reverse complement strand
TCGCCTGCGGTGACAACAATACCGAACCCCAGACCGGCAGTATCCAGGCGAGTCTCACCATCGATGGCACAATGACGGACGCGGACGGCTGCTTCGTCTCGGTGGACGGCATGGGCGGGCAGCAGCTCCTCGACGGCGAGAGCTACGTCTTCGGCGGCCTTTCCCCCGGGGAACATTCGGTGACCATCTCCGACGTGGCGTCGGACTGCTCCGTGCAGGGTGAACGAACCCGTTCTGCCACCGTGCGCGCAAATGTGACGGTCTTCACACAATTCGCCGTTGATTGCTCTGCGCCAGGCACGATCAGTCTGACCACTGCCTCCATCGGCTCGGCGGTCGATGCGGACGGCTACGCGGTACGGCTCGACGGTGCCAACACGGAGGTCATAGGAGCGAACGATTCGATGACCGTTTCCGTTGCAGCGGGGCAGTACGACGTCGAGCTGACTGGCCTCGCGGACAACTGCGCAGTGATCGGTGAAAATCCCGTCCGTGCCACCGTACCAGAGGAAGGTAGGGCTAGGGTTCGCTTCAACGTCTCGTGTCCACCGTACTACGACCATATCGTCTTCAACAGCAGCCGCGAGGATGGCTACAGTAACATCTTCGTGATGGATTCGGACGGGTCACGGCCCACCAACCTGACCCCTGTCCACACGTTGCCGATCAATGGCGAGCCGTATCCGTCGTGGTCACCCAACGCGACCGAGATCGCCTACGCCGGCGACAGTGGGGTCAACATCCTCAATACGGCCGACATGAGCTTGCGTCGCATCACGAGTCCGGGACGTGTCGCGAGTTGTGACTGGTCTCCGGACGGAACCCGGATCGTTCACGACAGCGGCCTCGATTGCCCCGAGGGCGGGTGCACTGACATCTACACCGTGAATTCCGACGGCACCGACCCCGTCAACCTCACGCCCGGGCCCGACACTGGCTTCGACCCTGCCTGGTCTCCGGACGGAAGTCAGATCGCGTTCGTTCGTCAAGGCGAAATCTGGGTCATGGAGGCCGATGGCTCGAACCCTGCCAGGTTGACGGACCTGATGGCGTCGGTGCCGACCGCTTACTGGTGGCCCGCGTACGAGCCCGCCTGGTCTCCCGACGGTGACCGGATCGCGTTCGTGGGTCCCGTCGAGCAAGCTGAAACCGCGATCTGGGTCATGGATTCAGACGGCTCCAACCTTACCCGGCTGACGACCGATCTGCTCGGCTACCAGGCCTGGAGGCCGACCTGGTCGCCCGACGGCAGCCGGATCGCGTACTGGGCGCTGAACCCGAATGATGGATACTGCTACCAACTATGGGTCATGGACGCGGACGGATCGAATCCCACGAACATCACGAATCACGCGAGCTGCAACACGGTCCCCGATTGGGCGTCGGGTCCCTGAGGGGACGAGCGCTCTAAGCACCTCTCCCCTATATTGATGCCACCCCCTTCGTTCCTCTGGGGAGTCGTATGCCTGATCTCCTGGAACGTCTCAAGTCAGCCCTCGCAGACCGCTACGCGATCGAGTCAGAGATCGGTCGCGGCGGCATGGCGGTCGTTTACCTGGCGGAGGACCTGCGTCACGGTCGCCGGGTCGCGATCAAGGTCCTGCACCCGGAACTGACGGCAACACTCGGCCACGAGCGCTTCCTTCAGGAAATCAAGACCGTCGCGAGCCTCCAGCACCCGCACATTCTGCCCCTGTACGATTCTGGAGAGGCCGACGGGCTTCTCTACTACGTGATGCCGTTTGCGGAGGGGGAGTCTCTGCGCCAGCGGCTGGACCGAGAGGGACAGCTATCCGTGGACGAATCGCTCCGCATCGCGATCGAAGTGGCGGACGGACTCGACTACGCGCACCGGAAGGGGGTGGTGCACCGGGATATCAAACCCGGCAACATCCTTCTGACCGAGGGGCACGCCACGATCGCGGATTTCGGCCTCGCCAGGGCCATAGCGGTGGCCACGGAAGACCGGATGACGAGCACTGGACTCGGGGTGGGGACGCCCCTGTATGCCAGTCCCGAGCAAGCCACGGCGCAGGAGACGCTCGACGGGCGCACCGACATCTACTCGCTCGGCTGCGTGGTTTACGAGATGCTGGCGGGGGAGCCGCCGCTGACCGGCGCGACCCCGAAGATGATCCATGCCAGGCGCATGTCCGAAACGCCGACCCCACTCCACTCGGTGCGAGACACGGTCACGCCGACAACGGATCATGCGGTGGCCCGCGCGCTGGCGCGGGTACCGGCTGACAGGTACGCCACGGCGGCGGAGTTCAGGAAGGCCCTGCAGGGCGCTCTGCTTGCGGTGACACCGGCGGGCGTGGGGGGAACGGTCGCAACCGCAGATCTACCGGCTTCGAAACACGGCACGTCACGCTTAAGACGGCTGGGCATGCCCGTGGTGGCAGGTGTCGTCATCGTGATCGCGGCGGCGCTGCTATGGCTGTGGAACGGCCGGGGCGGACGGGGGCCCATGGAAATCACGGTCTCGAGCACCACCGACGTGACCAACGCGCCCGGTGTGGAGTACCTGCCCGCCATCTCCCCCGACGGGAACGAAGTCGCTTACGTAGCCGGCCAGGGGGGCAGCCCTCAGGTCTTCGTGCGGAGCACATCGGAGAGCGGCGGCGGGATCCTTCCCGCGGAAGAGGAAGGGGAGACGCAGCTGTCCCCAAGCTGGACGTCAGACGGATCCTCCATACGCTTCTGTGATTACTCGTTTCCTCGTTGCGACTGGAAGCAGGTCGGCAAGTTCGGCGGATTCGTTCAGACCGTCGAGCCCTCGCGACGCTCTTTCAGCATGGGATGGTCCCGGGACGGTAGCCGGGCCGCATTCGCAGTCGCTGACAGCGTCTTCACCATCTCGGCCGACAATCCCGAGCCCCATCTGTTGGGTGTACAGGGCACTGACGCGTGGCATCCGAACTCGTTCTCCTGGTCCCCCGACGGTCGTTGGATCGCCTATGTGGACAGCAATCCTCTCTGGGTGTGGGGCCTGAACACGGCCAACTCGTCCATCTGGATCATGGATGCGAACGGCGGAGAGCCGATTCGAGTTACGAGTGCCGGCCACCAGGACGTGAGCCCGCAGTGGCTTCCCGACAGCCGACACCTCCTCTTCGTGTCCGATCGGGACGGCGCGAGAGGCATCTCTCTGGTCGAGGTGGGGCCCGGGGGAGCCAGGAGTGCACCGCGAACCGTCATCCCTTCCTCAGACCCCCACACCATCTCGGTGTCTGCTGACGGGACGCGGCTCGCCTACTCGCGGTTCATCGAGAAACAGAACATCTGGCGGATTCGGATCCCGCCCTCTGGGAGTGTATCGATCAGCGAAGCGGAGCCCGTCACCGCGGGCACGCAGGTGATCGAGATGCACGCCGTGTCACCGGACGGCGAGTGGATCGCCTATGACAGCAAGCGAAGGAAGCAGCACGACATCTACAAGATGCGACTGAACGGCGGATCCCCCGAACTGGTAGCCGAGGTGAGCTCTCATGCGTACGAGCCTGATTGGTCACCGGATGGCACGGAGATCGCATTCTATTCCTGGGACGGCGAGATCTTCGTGGTGTCGGCCGACGGCGGGACGCCGGTGGTGGTCGCGGATTTACCGGGTTTCGAGGGCAGCCCGCGCTGGTCGCCCGATGGGCTCGTCATCGCTTTCGAATCGGAGGGCCCGGAGAGCGAGTTGCCCAACAAGATGTGGGTCATAAGTCGGGACAGCGTCGGCGCCCCCTGGGGCCATCCGGTTCAGCTCACTGACTTTGGGTGTGGGGTTCCGGATTGGGCGCCTGATGGCGAGAGTCTGGTGTGTGACCGCGGGGGCGAGGGGTGGGCGAGGGTTTCCACGGATGGGACGGTCCTGTGGAATGACTGGCGCCCGTCGGGGCTCCGGGGAGTCGGCCGGCCGCGCTTCTCGCCGGACGGTTCGAGGATCTACTTCGAAGCAAGGGACAGTGACGGGTCGGAAGGGCTTTGGTGGGTCCCTGCTGACAGGGGAGATCCTGCCAAGATCGTGTCGTTCGACGATCCCACGGTGATCGTTCTCGGCGGCTCTCTTTCCGTAGGTCCGGAGCACCTCTACTTCACCATCGACGAAAACGAGAGCGACATCCGGGTGGTAGACCTCGAGTGGTAGTCCGACACCTCCCGCTCCCTCCGGTGTAGATCATGAGTCCCGATCACCGGAGGAGCTGACATGACCTCACGCCGCTCGAGCCGCAGTGCCCTCGTTCTTGCCGCCGTCCTGCTTGCCTCATGCAGTTCCGCCCAGAAGGTATCCGTCCGGACGGATCCGGTCGGGGCGGAGGTGTATCTGCAGCGGCGCGGCGACCTGGAGATCAACGCAAGGGTGAAGGGGATCCCGGGCAAGGTCACGGCCAGCGCCTTCGAAGAGGACTTCCGACTGCTCGGAAACGCTCCGGTCGAGTACGAATTCGAACTGAGCGAAGACGAGGTGGGGATCGACGTCCCCGAGGGCAGCGGGAGCGTCACCCGACACTACAAAGAGGGAACGATCCGCGTCGAGCGACCCGGATACGAAACCGTTGTCCGGCTGGTCCGATTCTCTGGAAGTCCTGTCGACCTGACGATCGCGCTCCAGCCCGTACGCGACGAATAGAGTTCTGCGGCGTGGCGGGGCGCCCGCCAGATCAGTCGACCTCGCAGAAGGTCCTTGACGCGATGGCAGGTTCTGCCCGATATCGACGCGCCGTTTCCTCCGCGTCGGGGGTAGCCCGGTACTCCGTAAGCAACTGAATCTCCCAATCGGAGACCAGCTCCTCGAAGCTCTGTCCATACACGCGGGCGTAGTCTTCATCTCCCGGATTGTCGGGCTCATACCCGAGTTCGACCAGGGCGTGGATGCCCTCCAGCCTGACCAGGTAGTCGAAGAACGCCGCTCTCTCCAGATAGGCCTGCAGCTGGCATTGGCGTCCCATCTGCCGGTGACGACTGCGAATGTCCGCGAGAGGCACGTACTGGTCCCAGGCAAGAAGGTGTCCAGCCGCGACGGTCAGCGGGTATCCGTATCTCGGAAATCCCACGTCACCGGGGTCGACGTTCATCGCGATGGCCTCGGCGAATCCCTCTTCCCAGAATCCGGAATGCCAGAATCCGGCGGCTCGCCGAAACGCGTGCACGAGCTCATGCGCGGCCTCCACGGCATAGGCCGGGAACTCGGGCGAGTAGCGGTACAGGTACACGCGTCCCGTCCGGTCGACACGCGGGAATCTCCACGTACCGTCGGGTGCCTGACCGTGGCCGTCGAGCAGGATGACGATGCGTCTCTGCGGTGTTCGCTCGGGTCCGACTACCGCGCTGATTCCCGCGTAGTAGTCATCGAGCGTTTGCAGCAGTTCGCTGACCTGGGCCGCAGACGCCTCTTCGGTGCGCCAGAAGACGGCGAATCGTTCCGTCTCCAGAGTCCCGTCGAGCTCGAGCGCGATGGCCTCCGCCCGGTCAGCTTCGGACTGAGCCCTCGCGGTACCCGATCCCGCACAAAGCGATACCAGGAGTAGCGCCGCAGCCGACCGCGCGATGCGTGCCCCCGTCAACGCGGAGACTCCGGCTCGTGGCCATGACCGCTCGGCCGATCGTACTCCCTGACCTTTTCTCGATCCTCGGGCTTGGTGATGATCCTCGCTCCTCTCTGATACGTCAGGTACTGCCAGGTCCATTCGAAGAACACGGCCAGTCGGTTCCGGAATCCCACCAGCGTCATGAGGTGGACGAACAGCCACATGAGCCACGCGATGAACCCGGTGGCTCGAACCGGCCCGAACATCGCGATCGCCCGCCGCCGGCCGATCGTGGCCATGATTC